>NZ_JBEYXZ010000005.1:2381-128586 GCF_040645305.1 Streptomyces sp. NPDC046831
GCGACGTCACCCGTATCGGCGCCGTCCCCCGAGTCCGCGACGTCACCCGTATCGGCGCCGTCCCCCGAGTCCGCGACGTCACCCGTATCGGCGCCGTCCCCCGAGTCCGCGACGTCACCCGTATCGGCGCCGCCGCCCGAGTCCGCGACGTCCCCCGCAGCTCCGCCGTCCTCCGCCGGGCCGCGGCCCGCCGAGGCGCTGCCGCCCTCGTCCGCACCGCTCCCGGCGCCGGCGTCCTCGTCCGTGCCCGCTCCGGCGTCCGGCGCCTCGCTGTCGTCGGGACGTGCGCCGGTGTCCCGGGCGCCGCTGTCCGGCCCGGCCGGTCCGGTGTCCGCGCGCCCGGTCTCCCCGGCGCCGCCCTCGGCCCCGGCGCCCGGCGTCCCCGGCCCGGCTTCCTCCGTGGTCTCCGGCTCCGTGCTCACAGCGTGCTCCAGTCGTGATCGGGATAGCGGTGCACAGGCGCCGACACGTCGTCGAGCGCCCGGCAGATCTCGTCAGGAAGACTAAGCGCCTCCACTGACAACGCCGCCGTGAGCTGCTGCGCCGTGCGCGCGCCGACGATCGGCGCGGCCACGCCCGGCCGGTCGCGGACCCACGCGAGGGCCACCTCGAGCGGTGTCACCGCCAGTCCGTCGGCGGCCGTCGCCACCGCGTCCACGATGCGGCTCGCGGTGTCGTCGAGATACGGCGCGACGAACGCCGACAGATGCTCCGAGGCGCCCCGCGAGTCCGGCGGCGTCGAGGTGCGGTACTTGCCCGTCAGCACGCCCCGGCCCAGGGGCGAGGAGGGCAGCAGGCCGATGCCCAGGTCGAGGGCGGCCGGCAGGACCTCGCGCTCCACGCCCCGCTGCAGCAGCGAGTACTCCAGCTGCGTGCTCGCCAGCCGGGTGCGCGCGCCCGGCGCCGCGAGCTGCCAGGTCGCCGCCTTGGCGAGCTGCCAGCCGCAGTAGTTCGACACGCCCGCGTAGCGCACGCGGCCGCTGCTGACGGCCAGGTCGACGGCCTGGAGGGTCTCCTCCAGCGGGGTGACCGGGTCGAAGGCGTGGACGTGCCACAGATCGACGTAGTCGGTGCCGAGGCGGGCCAGGGAGGCGTCCAGCGCGGCCAGCAGGTGCCCGCGGGAGCCGTCGAAGCGGCGCTCCGGATCGGGCACGCTGCCGGCCTTCGTGGAGACGACGAGGTCCCGGCGGGGCACCAGGCCGTCCATGAGCCGCCCGAGCAGGTACTCCGCCTCGCCGTCGCCGTAGACGTCGGCGGTGTCGACGAGGGTGCCGCCGGCTTCCCAGAACGTCTTCAGCAGGTCCGCGGCGTCGTGCTCGTCGGTGTCCCGGCCCCAGGTCAGGGTGCCGAGGCCGATGCGGGACACGCGCAGGCCGGTACGGCCGAGATGCCTGTGCTCCATGGACGCCGAGATTACTGGCCGCCGGTGGCGCCGTGGGTTGCCTGTGGACAACCGCCGCCCGCACGGGAGACGGGGCCGCGAGCGCGGGGCCCGGTGGACGTGAGACGGATGTCGCCGCGGTGCCACCTGCCGCATCGCGCGAGCCCGCGCTAGGGTCTGGCGCACAGGAACGTTACTGATCGGTAAGGGGAAGCGGCATGAGGCTCGGGATCAACCTCGGCTACTGGGGAGCCGGCATGGACGCGGACAATCTGGCCGTCGCCCGGGAGGCGGACCGGCTCGGGTACGCCGTGTGCTGGGCGGCCGAGGCCTACGGGTCGGACGCGGCCACCGTGCTCGCCTGGGTCGCCGCGCAGACCGAGCGCATCGACGTCGGCTCGGCCATCTTCCAGATCCCGGCCCGGCAGCCCGCGATGACCGCGATGACGGCCGCGACGCTGGACTCGCTGTCCGGTGGCCGTTTCCGCCTCGGCCTGGGCGTCTCCGGGCCGCAGGTCTCCGAGGGCTGGTACGGAGTCAGGTTCGACAAGCCGCTCGCCCGCACCCGGGAGTACGTCGAGATCGTGCGGAAGGCCATGACGCGGGAGCGGCTGACCCACGACGGCGAGCACTGGACGCTGCCCCTGCCCGGCGGGCCGGGCAAGCCGATCAAGCTGACCGTCCACCCGCAGCGCGAGCACATCCCGCTCTACATCGCCGCCATCGGGCCGAAGAACCTGGAGCAGACCGGCGAGATCGCCGACGGAGCCCTGCTGATCTTCCCCTCGGCCGAGCACCTCGGGGAGACCGCGGTCAAGCACCTGAGCGCCGGGCGCGCGAAGGCCGGTAAGACGATGGAGGGCTTCGACGTCTGCCCGACCCTGCCGCTCGCCCTCGGCGACGACAAGGACGTGGCACGGCTCGCCGACACCTTCCGCCCCTACACCGCGCTGTACGTCGGCGGCATGGGCAGCCGCAAGCAGAACTTCTACAACCGGCTCGCCGGCCGCATGGGCTACGAGCGGGAGGCCGCCGAGATCCAGGACAAGTACCTCTCCGGCGACAAGCAGGGCGCCGCGGCGGCCGTGCCGCACGACCTGATCGACCGGACGACGCTGCTGGGTTCCGTCGACCGCATCGCGGACCGGATGAAGGCCTACGCGGCAGCCGGGGTCACCACCCTGACGCTGACTCCCGCGGGCTTCACGCTCGACGAGCGGATCGCCGCGCTCCGCGCCGGCACCGAGGCCCTGGAGCGCGCCGGCCTGGCCTGAGGCGGGGGCCGGCGGGGCCGGGCGCACGCAGGGCGCGAGGCGCCGTCCGGGACGTCCTGCGGCCGTGGTGGGGGCTCGGGGGTCTTCCCCGCCACGGCCGTCACGCAGCACAACGCGCCCGGGCCCGTGTGGTTACGCACGACGCGGGCGCCGGGCCGTCGGCCGTTCGGAGCAGCCGGCCCGCGCACCTGTTGCGGGGCCCCGGGGGTGCGATTTGACTCGTTGCCTGCGCGGTCCTGCAGAGAGGTGCCCACGATGTTCTCGGCCAAGAGCCTGTTCCAGGAGATCGTCGACCACGACGAGTCGTTCCGCCTGTTCTGCTCCATCGCGGCCAGCGGGGAGGCGCAGGGCGGATGGGAGAACGGCCGCATCGCCGCTCTCGTGCCCGCGGGCGAGCGCGGCCTCGCACCCAAGATCGCCCGGCATGGAGCGGACGAGGACAAGCACGGCCGCATCTTCCGCGCCCTGCTGAGGAAGCGCGGGCTGGAACCGGTCCCGGTGCCCGCCGACACCGACTACACCATGCTCCTGGAGCGGCAGGGCGTCGGCCTGGCCCACGCCAGGCTGAAC
The DNA here is from genome assembly GCF_040645305.1 of Streptomyces sp. NPDC046831. Lineage (NCBI taxonomy): Bacteria > Bacillati > Actinomycetota > Actinomycetes > Kitasatosporales > Streptomycetaceae > Streptomyces > Streptomyces sp. NPDC046831. Next base: position 5,607 of record NZ_JBEYXZ010000005.1, read on the forward strand.
GCGGACGAGCCGCTCACCGTCGAGGACATCGTGACGTACCTCGCCCACAGCCGGGTCACCGAGCAGCGGGCCGCCGAGCAGATGCTGCTGCTCCGCCGGCACTTCGGCGGCCATCCGGAGATCGGCAGGGCGGTCCGGATCATCTGCGACGACGAGGAGAACCACCTCGCCTACGCCCACGAGGAACTGCTGCGTCTCGCGTCCGCCGGGCACGGACCGCTCATCCGGCGGACGCTGCGGGCGTGCGCCCTGGCCGAGATCCGCGTCCACCGGGACGTGAGCCTCGCGGTCATGGCCCGCATGGGCCGCATCCTGGGCTGGCCGAGACGGAAGTCGGCGGTCCTCGCGGCCGGCATCCACGCGGTCCACCTCTACGAGCGGTGCGTGGGCTGGCGCCGGATGGTGCGGCTGCGCACGCCCCTGCGGCGCGACGCCCTCGGCGGACCCGCCGGCACGGCACCCGAGTACGCCTGAGCCGGACGGGCACGGGCACCCCGGGCCGTCCCCCGGCCGCCGCCCCGCGGCCGCGGCCGACGGCCCGGCGGGCCGGCGCGGAAGGGTCCGAGCGGATCGCGGCACCGGGGAGTCCGGCGCTGCGGCCGCCCGGCACCGGACGGCCCGAGGGGGCCGCGGTACACCCGGGAGCCCGGCGCCACGGCCGGCCGGCACCCGGAGTCCGGCGCTGTGGCCGAACCGCGCCGGACAGTTCGAGCGGACATCGGCCCACCGGGAGCCGGCGCAACGGAAGGCCGGCACGCGACCACCAGGAGCCGGCACAACGGAGGGCCGGCACGCGACCACCGGGAGCCCGTGCAACGGAGGGCCGGCACGCGACCACCGGGGGCCCGCGCCACGGAGGGCCGGCAAGCGACCGGCGGGCGCCGGCGCGGAACACCCCCGGGCGGCCGCGGCTACAGCCAGCCCCGCTGCTTGAACAGCCGGTACAGCACCCACTCCAGCACGGCCATCACGGCGATCACCGCCGGATACGCCCACACCCAGTGCAGCTCCGGCATGTGCTCGAAGTTCATGCCGTAGATACCGGCGATCATCGTGGGGACGGCCGCCATGGCCGCCCACGCGGAAATCTTCCGCATGTCGTCGTTCTGCTGGACGCTGATCTGCGCGAGATGCGCCGAGAGTATGTCCGAGACGAGCCGGTCCAGCCCCTCCACGGACTCGTTCACCCGGGTCAGGTGGTCGCTGACGTCGCGGAAGAAGGGGCGGGCCTCGTCCGCCACGAAGGGCACGGCCGTGCCGAGGGTGCCCAGGCCGTTGCCGGCCAGGCGGGACATGGCCGGGGCGAGCGGGCCCGTCGCCCGCCGGAACTCCGTGATCTGCCGCTTGAAGTTGTAGATCCGCGACGCGGTGTTCCGCGAACCGCCCCCCTCCGGCGTGAAGACCTCCGTCTCCAGCTCCTCCAGGTCCGTCTGGAGCTCGGTCGCCACGTCCAGGTAGTGGTCGACGGTCGTGTCCGCGATCGCGTACAGCACGGACGTGGGGCCCTTGCCCAGCATCTCGGGCTCCCGCTCCAGCCGGCTGCGCACCGCGGTCAGCCCGTCGCCCTCGCCGTGGCGCACCGTCACCACGAAGGAGTCCCCAAGGAAGATCATGATCTCGCCGGTGGACACCGTGTCGGTCTCCGGCTCGTACATCACCGGCTTCAGCACCACGAACAGCGAGTCGTCGTACACCTCCAGCTTGGGCCGCTGGTGGGCCTTGAGCGCGTCCTCCACCGCCAGCGGGTGCAGCCCGAACTCCTGGCTGACCAGGTCGAACTCCTTCTGGCTCGGCTCGTGCAGTCCCACCCACACGAAACCGCCGGCCTCCCGGGCCCCCGCCAGGGCGTCGGAGAAGTCGTCGGGACCCTCGGTGCGGTGCCCGTCGCGGTAGACGGCGCAATCGACGATCACGGAGCGTGTTCTCCTCTCGCCCGGCCTCCGCCGGATCTCCTGGTACGCCTACGCTGTCCGCATGCCCACGTTGATCCTCGTCAGGCACGGACGTTCCACCGCCAACACCGAAGGGCTGCTCGCCGGCTGGACGCCCGGCGTCGCACTGGACCAGCGCGGGGCCGCGCAGGCCGCCGCGCTGCCCGGCCGGCTCGCCGCGCTGCCGGTCGCCGAGGTCGTCACCAGCCCGCTGCAGCGCTGCCAGGAGACGCTGCGCCCGTTCCTCGACGCCCGGCCCGCACTGACCGCGCACATCGACGAGCGGATCGGGGAGTGCCACTACGGGGACTGGTCCGGACGCAAGCTCGCCGACCTCAAGGACGAGCCGCTGATGGAGGTGGTGCAGGCGTACCCGTCGGCCGCGGCCTTCCCCGGGGGCGAGTCGATGCGGGCCATGCAGACCCGCGCCGCCGAGGCGGTGCGCGAGTGGAACGCCCGCGTGGAGCGCGACCACGGAGCCGACGCCGTGTACCTCATGTGCTCGCACGGCGACATCATCAAGTCGCTCGTCGCGGACGCACTCGGTCTGCATCTCGACCTCTTCCAGCGGATCTCCGTCGAGCCGTGCTCCGTCACCGCGATCCGCTACACACGGCTGCGGCCCTTCCTGGTACGGCTCGGGGACACCGGCGACCTCGCGTCCCTGGCGCCCCGCGAGGAGCCCGCGGGCGACGACGCACCGGTCGGGGGCGGCGCGGGCGCACCGTGATCGTCGGCCGCAGTAGGGTGAAGCGGTCGCACCGTGCCGCACGCGGCCGGCGCCGGCAGCGGCACGGCACGGTGCGGCCGGCCGACTGCGCATCCCATGTCGTTGTCACGACCCCACACGATTCTCATGGAGACAGGACGTGTCCCGTCAGGTGTTCCTCTACGACCCCCCGGACCGTTTCGTGGCCGGCACGGTCGGACTGCCCGGACGCCGTACGTTCTTCCTCCAGGCCGTCGCCGGCCCCCGGGTGACCAGCGTGGCCCTGGAGAAGACCCAGGTCGCCGCGCTCGCCGAGCGCATGGACGAGCTCCTCGACGAGGTCGTACGCCGGAGCGGCGGCAACGCGGCGGTGCCCGCCGTGGCCCCCGCCGAGGTCGCCGACACCGCTCCGCTGGCCACTCCCATCGAGGAGGAGTTCCGCGTCGGCACCATGGCGCTGGCCTGGGACGGCGAGGAGCAGCGCATGATCGTCGAGGCGCAGGCCCTCGTGGAACTCGACGCCGACTCCGAGGAGGACCTCGCCGAGGCCGAGGAGCGGCTCCTGCAGGACGAGGAGAACGGCCCCCCGATGCTGCGCGTCCGGCTCACCGGCGCGCAGGCCCGCGCCTTCGCCAAGCGCGCCCTCGACGTCGTCAACGCCGGACGGCCGCCGTGCCCGCTGTGCAGCCTCCCGCTCGACCCGGAAGGACACGTATGTCCGCGCCAGAACGGATACCGCCGCGGGGCGTGACGGCGGGGCCGGTTCCCGCCGGCCCCGCCGCCGGGTCCGTGCCCGGGCCCGGCCCCTCCGCGGCGGCCGGCCCGGCCCGCTCCGCGGCCCCGTCGGCCGGCCCCGCCGAGCTGCTCGCCAAGGGCGAGCTGACCGTGCGCGGGCGCATCCGTGACGCGTCGAACGCGGCGCTGTTCTGCACGGTGACGTACGACGGCCGCGAGGCGTCCTGCGTCTACAAGCCCGTCGCCGGGGAGCGCCCGCTGTGGGACTTCCCCGACGGCACGCTCGCCGGGCGCGAGGTGGCCGCCTGGGAGGTCTCCGAAGCCACCGGCTGGGGACTCGTGCCGCCCACCGTGCTGCGCGACGGACCGTACGGCGAGGGGATGTGCCAGCTGTGGATCGACGTCGTTCCCGACGGCGAGCTGCTCGCGCTGGTGGACGGCGAGGAGGCCGGACCCGGCTGGAAGGCCATCGGCCTCGCCGAGGTCGGTGAGGACCGCACCGCGCTCCTGGTGCACGCCGACGACGAGCGGCTGCGCCGGCTGGCCGTGCTCGACGTGGTGATCAACAACGCCGACCGCAAGGGCGGCCACCTGCTGCCCGCCGCCGGGGGCAGGCTGTACGGCATCGACCACGGCGTCACCTTCAACGTCGAGGACAAGCTGCGGACCCTGCTGTGGGGCTGGGCGGGGGAGCCGCTGACCGCCGAGGCCGTCGGCGTGCTCGGCGCGCTGCGGGACGCACTGGAGCCCGGCGGGAGCCTCGCCACCCGGCTGGCCGAACTGATCACCTCCGCCGAGGTCGAGGCCACCCGCGCCCGGGTCGGGGCGCTGCTCGCGTCCGGCAGGCACCCGGAGCCCGGTGGCGAGTGGCCGGCGATTCCCTGGCCGCCGGTCTGACAGCACAGGGGCCGGTATCGCGCAAGAGCGCCGTATCGGCCGTCTCGGCCTATCCGGTTCGTAGATGGGACCGCGGTCCGGTTAGGCTCATGACATGCATGCCTGGCCCGCTTCCGAGGTCCCCGCCCTGCCTGGTCAGGGCCGCGACCTCAGGATCCACGACACCGCGACCGGCGGTCCGGTCACCCTCGACCCCGGTCCCGTCGCCCGTATCTACGTGTGCGGCATCACGCCGTACGACGCGACCCACATCGGTCACGCGGCGACCTACAACGCGTTCGACCTCGTGCAGCGCGTGTGGCTCGACACCAAGCGGCAGGTCCACTACGTCCAGAACGTGACCGATGTCGACGACCCCCTGCTGGAGCGGGCACAGCGCGACGGCGTCGACTGGGTCCGGCTGGCGGAGCAGGAGACGGCCCTGTTCCGCGAGGACATGACCGCCCTGCGCATGCTGCCCCCGCGGCACTACATAGGGGCCGTGGAGGCCATACCGGGCATCGTCCCGCTGGTCGAGCGGCTGCGGGACCTCGGCGCGGCCTACGAACTCGAGGGCGACGTCTACTTCTCCGTCGAGTCCGACCCGCGCTTCGGCTCGGTGTCCCGCCTGGACGCCGCCGCCATGCGGCTGCTGTCCGCGGAGCGCGGCGGCGATCCGGACCGGCCCGGCAAGAAGAACCCGCTCGACCCGATCCTGTGGCTGGCCGCCCGTGAGGGCGAGCCCAGCTGGGACGGCGGCTCGCTGGGTCGCGGCCGGCCCGGCTGGCACATCGAGTGCGTGGCCATCGCGCTCGACCACCTCGGGATGGGCTTCGACGTGCAGGGCGGCGGCTCCGACCTCGCCTTCCCGCACCACGAGATGGGCGCCTCGCACGCCCAGGCGCTGACCGGCGAGTTCCCGATGGCCAAGGCCTACGTGCACGCCGGCATGGTCGCCCTCGACGGCGAGAAGATGTCCAAGTCCAAGGGGAACCTGGTCTTCGTCTCGCAGCTGCGGCGCGACGGCGTGGACCCGGCCGCCATCCGGCTGGCGCTGCTCGCCCACCACTACCGGTCGGACTGGGAGTGGACCGACCAGGTGCTGCGGGACGCCGTCGCGCGGCTCGACCGCTGGCGCGCCGCCGTCTCCCGGCCGGACGGGCCCTGCGCCGACGCGCTCGTGGAGCAGATCCGCGACGCCCTCGCCGACGACCTGGACGCGCCGGCGGTCCTCGCCGCGGTCGACCGCTGGGTGGCGCTCCAGCAGGAGCGGGGCGGCGACGACACCGGCGCGCCCGGCCTCGTCTCGCGCGCCGTGGACGCCCTGCTGGGCGTGGCGCTCTGACCGACGGCACGGCGGCGCCGGGCGCGGGATGATCACCGCGCGCCCGGCGCCGCCGTGGCGCGTGCGCCGTGCCGCGTGCGGCGTGCGCCGTGCCGCGTGTGGCGGGTGCCCGGCCGGCCGTCGGGAAACGGGAGGGGGGCCGGGTGGGCGGGCCGGCGGCAGCGTGCGCCGTGGGCAGTGGGCCGGCTGTGCGCGGTGCGCGCCGGCCCGCAGGCGAGGACACGTGCTTCGGCGGACGGGACGGTGCCTGCGCCCGCTTGCCGCCTGGCTGGCCGGGGCGGCCGGTCCGGCCGAGCCGTCGCAGGCGGGACGACTTCGCCGGACCGGTGCCGAGCCGTGCCGGGGTGCGCCGGGACGCGCGGGACGCGGGGCGCGCCGGACGTGAGAGGGGGCGGTGCGATCGGCGCACCGCCCCTCTCACGTCCGGCGGGTCAGTCCTCCGACGCGTCGCCGTCGTCCGCCTCGGGCTTCGGCGGCTTGGGTGGCCGCGTACGGCCACCGGGGTTGTCCCGCAGGTACGTGCCGCCCTCACCGCCCTCCGTGGCGTGGCCGCCCGGTGCGCCGCCGCCGTCGCGGCGGCGCAGATAGCGCTCGAACTCGCGGGCGATCGCCTCGCCGGACGCCTCCGGGAGCTCGGCGGTGTCCCGGGCCTCCTCCAGCGTCTGGACGTACTCGGCGACCTCGCTGTCCTCGGCGGCCAGCTGGTCCACGCCCACCTGCCAGGCGCGGGCGTCCTCGGGCAGTTCGCCCAGCGGGATGCGCAGGTCGAGCAGGTCCTCCAGACGGTTCAGGAGGGCCAGGGTGGCCTTCGGGTTGGGCGGTTGGGAGACGTAGTGGGGGACGGCCGCCCACAGCGACACCGCCGGGACGCCGGCGTGCGTGCAGGCCTCCTGCAGGACGCCCACGATGCCCGTGGGGCCCTCGTACTTGGTCTCCTCCAGGTCCATGCGGCGGGCCAGATCCGGGTCGGACGTGGTCCCGCTGATCGGGACCGGACGCGTGTGCGGGGTGTCGCCGAGCAGGGCGCCCAGGATGACCACCAGCTCCACGCCCAGCTCGTGCGCGAAGCCGAGCAGCTCGTTGCAGAACGAGCGCCAGCGCATGGACGGCTCGATGCCGCGGACCAGCACCAGGTCGCGCGGCTTGTCGCCGCCGACCCGGACCACCGACAACCTTGTCGTCGGCCAGGTGATCTTGCGGACGCCGGCCTCCATGAACACCGTGGGGCGGTTCACCTGGAAGTCGTAGTAGTCCTCGGCGTCCAGCGCCGCGAACACCTCGCCCTTCCACTCCCGTTCCAGGTGCGCGACCGCGGTGGAGGCGGCGTCGCCGGCATCGTTCCAGCCCTCGAACGCGGCCACCATGACCGGGTCGATCAGCTCGGGAACCCCCTCGAGCTCGATCACCCAGTGCCTCCTTCCGACGTGCCCTCGCGTACGTCACAACCTTACGGCGTGCCGCACATACGCCCGCAGCCCCTTGCACAGGGGAGTGAACGGATCACTGCCCCGCCGACCGGCCCGGAACACTTCGGATTCATCCGATCTGTAGGCGCCGCTATGGGCGTCGACCGGGAGCAGGCCCCCGGTAGGGCCCCATTCGTCCGACGACCGCCGACCTGTGCTGTCCGGTGAGGACGCGCCCGTCGGCGGCCCGGGACAGTGGGGCGGGGGCGCGCCGGGGGGTGCCCGTCCTCGGACCGGCGCGAGCTCGGTTTCTCCATGAGCGCACCCGGCGTCGACGCGCCGGCCGCTGCGGGCGGGCACCCCCCGACACGCCCCCTCCCGTCCGTGGGCGGCCGCGGCACCGTCCGGCGAAGAGGGCATGAGCATCCGTCAAGGGCGGGTCCGGGACTCCTGCCGGGCACCGCATCATCCCTCCCGTCCGTGGGTGGCTGCCAGGCCGCTCGGTGTACGGGACGCAGCATCCGTCGTGGGCGGACTGCTGGACCTCCCGGGCATCGCATGTGCGGGGGAGGGGGGAGGGGTCTCAGGGGGTGCCGCGCAGCCACTGTTCCGTGCTCGCGATGTGCACCGTGGCCCACGAGCGTGCCGCCTCCGCGTCCCGGTCGCGCAGCGCACTCAGGATCGCGCGGTGTTCGAGGAGCATCCGGCCGGCCGCGTCGTCCTGGCCCCGCCGGAGCCGGGCCCGCGCGGTGGGAGCGGAGATGCCGTCGAGCAGCGAGCACAGCACGGAGTTGCCCGAGCAGCGCACGACGTCCCGGTGGAACTGCAGGTCCGCGGCGGCCAGTTCGTCCATGGACGGCTCCGCGCCGAGCGCGTCCAACCGGGCCGCCAGTGCGTCCAGTTGCTCCGCGCTGATGCGGGCCGCCGCCAAAGCCGTCGCGGCCGGTTCCAGGATGCGGCGCACGGCGAGGAACTCCAGCACGGTGTCGTCGCGGTGGAGGTCGACGACGAAGCTCAGCGCCTCCAGCAGAAGGGGCGGGGCCAGGCTGGTCACGTACGTGCCGTCGCCCTGGCGCACGTCCAGCACGCGGATCAGCGCCAGGGCCCGCACCGCCTCCCGCAGGGAGTTGCGCGACAGGCCCAGTTGGGCGGCCAGTTCGCTCTCCCGGGGCAGCCGGTCACCGGGCCGCAGCGCGCCCGAGACGATCATCGCCTTGATCCTTTCGATCGCCTCGTCGGTCACTGCCATGGCCGGGCCCCTCACCGAGACATCGGACGTGCTGACCGAAGTATGGACGCGTGACCCCCCTGAACGGGAGGGGGACGCCCGGCCGCGGGGGGCACGCCGACGGGGCGGCCCCGTGCGCCAGGAGCCGCCCCGTCCGCGCCGCCCGCCCCCCCGTGCGGGGGGAGCGGGCGCTCAGCGCTGCCCGGTGATCACTTCTTGTCGAGCAGGTCCTGGACCTTCGACCGGACCTCGTCCGTGGCCAGGCCGCGGATCGTCAGCGTCGTACGGCGGCGCAGCACGTCGTCCGCCGTCTCGGCCCACTCGTTGTCCCGGGCCCAGACGACCTGCGCCCAGATCTCCGGGGCGTCCGGGTGGACGCGCTCGGCCAGCTCCGGGCTCTCGTTGGCCAGCCGGGCGATGTCGAACGCCAGCGAGCCGTAGTGGGTCGCCAGGTGCCGGGCGGTGTCCGCGGCCATGCGCGGGCCCGGCGCCGGGCGGTCGACCAGCAGGCGGTGGGCGACCGCGCGCGGGTTGGCGATGCCCGGCAGCGGCAGCTTCTTCGGCAGCGAGGAGATCGGCTCGAAGTCGTCGCCGAGCGGGTGGCCCGGCAGCGTCTCCAGCTTCTTCATGACCGTGCGGCCGATGTGGCGGAAGGTCGTCCACTTGCCGCCCGCGACGGACAGCATGCCGCCCCGGCCCTCGGTCACGACCGTCTCGCGCTTGGCCTTGGCCGTGTCGGAGGGGCCGCCCGGCAGCACCCGCAGGCCGGCGAAGGCGTAGGTGATCAGGTCACGGCTGAGCTGCTGGTCGCGGACGGAGAAGGCGGCCTCGTCAAGTATCTGCGCGATGTCCTTCTCGTTGACCGCGACGTCCGCCGGGTCGCCCTCGTACTCCTCGTCGGTCGTGCCGAGCAGGAGCATGTCCTCCCAGGGGAGGGCGAAGGTGATGCGGTACTTGTCGATCGGGGTGGCGAGCGCGGCCTTCCACGGGGAGGTGCGCTTCAGCACCAGGTGGGCGCCCTTCGACAGGCGGATGGACGGCGCCGCGTTCGGGTCCTCCATCCGGCGCAGGTGGTCGACCCACGGGCCGGTCGCGTTCAGCACCAGACGGGCGTCGACCCCGAACTCGTCGCCCGACAGGCGGTCCTTGAGCTCGGCGCCGGTGACCCGGCCCCGGGTGAAGCGCAGGCCGGTGACCTCCGCGTGGTTGAGCACGACCGCGCCCGACTCGACGGCCGCGCGGACCGTCATCAGCGCCATGCGCGCGTCGTTCATCTGGTCGTCGCCGTAGACGGCCACGGCCTTGAGGTTCTCGGTACGCAGCTCGGGCACGTCCTGAGCGGCCTTCGCCGGGCTCAGCAGGTGGCCCACGCCGTCACCGAAGGCGGAGAGCGCGGAGTAGGCGAAGACGCCCGCCCCGAGCTTCGCCGCGCCGTGCGGCCCGCCCTTGTACACGGGGAGGTAGAAGGTGAGCGGGTTCGCCAGGTGGGGGGCCACCTGGCGGGAGACCGCACGGCGCTCGAAGTGGTTCTCCGCCACGAGCTTCACCGCGCCGGTCTGCAGGTAGCGCAGACCGCCGTGGAGCAGCTTGGAGGAGGCGGAGGAGGTGGCGCCGGCGAAGTCGCCGGCGTCGACCAGGGCCACCCTGAGGCCGGACTGCGCGGCGTGCCAGGCGGTGGAGATGCCCAGGATGCCGCCGCCGATCACGAGGAGGTCGTACGTCGCCTTCGCAAGCTGCTCCCGGGTCTCGGCACGGCTCGGGTTGGAGCCGGAGGCCGGGTGCGTCCCCAGGGCAGGCACGGACTGCAGGGTGGACTGACTGGTCATTGCGGTTTCTTACTCCTCGTCGGTTTCGTCGGCGATCCAGCCCATGGTCCGCTCGACGGCCTTGTGCCAGTTCTTGTACTCACGGTCGCGGGTGGCCGCTTCCATGCGGGGGGTCCACTCGGCGGCCCGGCGCCAGTTGGCACGCAGGTCGTCGGTGCTGTTCCAGAAGCCGACGGCGAGGCCGGCGGCGTAGGCGGCGCCGAGGCAGGTGGTCTCGGCGACCATCGGGCGCACCACGGGGGCGTCCAGGAAGTCCGAGAGCGTCTGCATCAGCAGGTTGTTGGAGGTCATGCCGCCGTCGACCTTGAGGGCGGTGAGCTCCACGCCGGAGTCCTTGGTCATGGCGTCGGCGATCTCCCGCGTCTGCCAGGCGGTGGCCTCCAGGACGGCGCGCGCGAGGTGCGCCTTGGTGACGTACCGGGTCAGGCCGGCGATCACACCGCGGGCGTCGGAGCGCCAGTACGGGGCGAACAGGCCCGAGAAGGCCGGCACGAAGTAGGCGCCGCCGTTGTCCTCGACCGAGAGCGCGAGCGTCTCGATCTCGGCGGCGGTGGAGATCAGGCCCATCTGGTCGCGCATCCACTGCACCAGGGAGCCGGTGACGGCGATCGAGCCCTCCAGGGCGTAGACCGGCTTGTCGTCACCGATCTGGTAGCCGACCGTGGTCAGCAGGCCCGAGTAGGAGTTGATGATCTTGTCACCGGTGTTCATCACCATGAAGGTGCCGGTGCCGTAGGTCGACTTGGTCTCGCCCTCGGAGAAGCAGGTCTGGCCGAACAGGGCCGCCTGCTGGTCGCCGAGCGCGGAGGCGACCGGGATGCCGCCGAGCAGGTCGCCCAGCTTGCCGCCCTTGATCTCGCCGTAGACCTCGGCGGAGGAGCGGATCTCGGGCAGGATCTGCGCCGGCACGCCGATCGACTCGCAGATTCTGTGGTCCCACTCCAGGGAGTGGAGGTTCATCAGCAGCGTGCGGGAGGCGTTGGTGACGTCGGTGACGTGCCTGCCGCCGTCGACACCGCCGGTCAGGTTCCAGATGACCCAGGTGTCCATGGTGCCGAAGAGGATGTCGCCCGCCTCGGCGCGCTCGCGCAGCCCGTCGACGTGGTCGAGCAGCCAGCGGGCCTTGGGGCCGGCGAAGTAGGAGGCCAGGGGCAGACCGGTCTCGCGGCGGAAGCGGTCCTGGCCGACGTTGCGGCCGAGCTCCCTGCACAGGGCGTCGGTGCGGGTGTCCTGCCAGACGATGGCGTTGTGGACGGGCTCACCGGTGTTCCTGTCCCACAGCACGGTCGTCTCGCGCTGGTTGGTGATGCCGATGGCCTTGATGTCGTCGCGGGTGATGCCGGCCTTCTCGATGGCTCCGGCGACGACCTCCTGGACGTTGGTCCAGATCTCGGTGGCGTCGTGCTCGACCCATCCCGGCTTGGGGAAGATCTGCTCGTGCTCCTTCTGGTCGACGGAGACGATGCGGCCGTCGCGGTCGAAGACGATGCAGCGCGAGGACGTGGTGCCCTGGTCGATGGCGGCGATGAACGGGCCGTGGCCGTGGGATGCGATGCCGGCGGTGTGGGCGTCGGTCACTGTGTGCTCCAGAGGGTTCCGGGGTCCGGGGGCTTGTCTGTACGGGGCGGTGGTGTGCGCTCAGGCGTTCCTGTGCGGCCGCGGTTCCTAGGCGAACACGACGTTGTAGAGGCCTGCGGCGATCGCGCCGCCGACGAGCGGACCGACCACCGGGATCCAGGCGTAGCCCCAGTCGGAGCCGCCCTTGTTGGGCAGGGGCAGCAGGGCGTGCACGATGCGCGGACCGAGGTCGCGGGCCGGGTTGATCGCGTAGCCCGTCGGGCCGCCGAGCGACAGACCGATGGAGACGACCACGAAGGCGGTGATCAGGCCGCCGAGGACGCCCAGGCCGTTGCCCTCGGCGTTGAGGCCCTGGGTGAGCACGGCGAGCAGCAGCACCACGGTGCCGATGATCTCCGTGACGAGGTTCTGCACGGTGTTCCGGATCTCCGGGCCGGTGGAGAAGATGCCGAGGACGGGGCCGGCGCCCTTCTCCTGCGCCTCCACGGCCTTCGTCGTGGTGGCCTGCGCGCCCGGACCGCCGACGATCTCCCGGTCGGTCAGGTGGGCCTGGAACTGGCCGTAGTAGGTGGCCCAGACCAGGGCCGAGCCGATCATCGCGCCCAGCAGCTGGCCGGCGAAGTAGACCGGGACGTCGCTCCACGCGCCGTCCTTGATGGCCAGTGCCAGCGTCACCGCGGGGTTGAGGTGGGCACCGGACAGCGGGCCCGAGATGTAGACCGCCGTCATGACGGCGAAGCCCCACCCGAAGGCGATGGCGAGCCAGCCGGCGTTGCGTGCCTTGGAGGCCTTCAGCGTCACGGCGGCGCAGACTCCGCCGCCGAGCAGGATGAGTATGGCGGTACCGATGGTCTCGCCGATGAAGATGTCGGAGCTGGACACCCGCGACTCCTTTGTCCTTCGTCCAGGGTCAGCCGAACCCCGGGTCCCTCCGGGGGTCTGGCGCCCTCGGGGGTGAGAGCGAATTCGGCCTCTGGCAGTGCCACACTCTAACGCTTATTGCCGGTAGGTGTTCGACAATGCCGACCGATGGACGGGAGTCTTGCCCCGGGGTAAGGCGGCCGTCAAGAGGTCTGTTATCGAATGCAGGATCGTTATTGATCGTCGCGACCTATCGATCTCCCTGTCCCGGTGAGGGGGCTCTACGCACGGGTGTCCGACCGCTGAGTCCTGCCCCGCCGCGCTTCCGGGCATGCCGGGAACCGGGACGCCCCTGGGCGTCCCGGTCACGTTTTCCGGTTCTGCGGCAGACGGCCCGCGCCGCGGCGGGACATGTCCGACACGCCGGGGCCTGTCCGATGCGGGCCCGCGGGCCCCGGCCCGGTGTGCCGCGCCGGACGCCGTGGCCGGCGGCGCCGGCTCGGGCTCGGCCACGCGCACGGCGCCGAAGGCCCTACTCGTGCTTACGGCACCGGCCGCCGCGCGCTCGCGCGGCGCGGCCCGCCCCCCGGACGTGCCGGGCCGGTTCAGAAGCGCCCGGCGCCCAGGTCCCGCGACACCGCGCGGGCGCAGTCCCGCACCGCCGCGATCAGGTCCGGGCGCAGCTCGCCCTCCTGGCACACCCGCTCCACGGCGCCGGTGATGCCGACCGCCCCCACCGGCATCCGCCGCCGGTCGTGGATGGGCGCCGCGATCGACGCCACACCCACCCAGGTCTCCTCCACGTCGGCCGCCCAGCCCCGGGCGCGCGTGAGGTCGAGGATGTGTTCAAAGCCCTCAAGCTCGCACACGGTCCGGTCGGTGAACGGCTTGCGGTCGGACTCGAGCGCCTCGCTGTGGGCGACCGGGTCGTACGCCGACAGGACCTTGCCGAGCGCCGTGGAGTGCAGTGGCTGCATGGCCCCTATCTCCAGGACCTGCCGGCTGTCGTCCGGGCGGAAGACGTGGTGCACGATCAGCACGCCCTGCTGGTGCAGCACGCCCAGGTAGACGCTCTCGCCGCTGGAGCGGGCCAGGTCGTCGGCCCACACCAGGGCACGCGCCCGCAGCTCGTGCACGTCGAGGTAGGTGGTGCCGAGCCGTAGCAGCTCGGCGCCCAGCTGGTAGCGCCCGGAGGTGTCGTCCTGCTCGACGAAGCCCTCCTGCTGGAGGGTGCGCAGTATCCCGTGGGCGGTGCCCTTGGCGAGGCCCAGCGACGACGCGATGTCCGACAGACCGAGCCGTCGTTCGCCGCCCGCGAGCAACCGCAGCATCGCGGCCGCCCGTTCGAGCGACTGGATGTTCCGTGCCATCGCCGTCCTGCCTCCGTCCCCTTCAACCGCCGGCGGCAACTCCGCTGCCGCCGTTCGGCAATGCCGAACACTACCGGTCGATGTCGACTCTCCGCTAATGGTCGGTCGACACCTGTTACGTCACCGGTCGCGCCGAGGTGACGTGGGCGACATCCTCGTCCGCACCGTGGACGCCCCGACCATCGCCCCCCGGTCCCGGCTACGCTGGCGGCGTGCGCCTTGGCGGGAGCTCCGGGAGGAGTGTGCCGACACGGCGCAAAGCCGACAGCCGTCGCACTCCCAGGGAGCCCCTACATGGCCTCGTTGCCGCCGACCCCTTCCGCCGACAGCCGGACCCGTGTGTCCGCCCTCCGTGAGGCACTCGCCACCCGTGTGGTGGTCGCCGACGGAGCGATGGGCACGATGCTGCAGGCCCACGACCCCACCCTCGAGGACTTCGAGAACCTCGAAGGCTGCAACGAGATCCTGAACCTCACCCGGCCCGACATCGTCCGTTCGGTCCACGACGCCTACTTCGCCGTGGACGTCGACTGCGTGGAGACCAACACCTTCGGCGCCAACCACACCGCGGCGGCGGAGTACGAGATCTCCGACCGGGTGTACGAGCTGTCCGAGGCGGGCGCCCGCATCGCCCGCGAGGTCGCCGACGAGTACGCCGCCCGGGACGGCCGCACCCGCTGGGTGCTGGGCTCGATCGGCCCCGGCACCAAGCTCCCCACCCTCGGCCACGTGGGCTACACCACCGTCCGGGACGGCTACCAGGCCAACGCCGAGGGACTGCTCGCCGGCGGCGCCGACGCGCTGGTCGTCGAGACGACGCAGGACCTGCTGCAGACGAAGGCCTCGATCCTCGGCGCCCGGCGCGCCATGGAGGCCACCGGCACCGAGGTGCCCCTGCTGTGCTCGATGGCGTTCGAGACGACCGGCACCATGCTGCTCGGCTCCGAGATCGGCGCCGCGCTGACCGCGCTGGAGCCGCTCGGCATCGACATGATCGGCCTGAACTGCTCCACCGGCCCGGCCGAGATGAGCGAGCACCTGCGCTACCTCACCCGGCACTCGCGCATCCCGCTGCTGTGCATGCCGAACGCGGGCCTGCCGGTGCTGACCAAGGACGGCGCCCACTTCCCGCTCGGCCCCGAGGGCCTGGCGGACGCGCAGGAGAACTTCGTCCGCGACTACGGCCTGTCCCTGGTGGGCGGCTGCTGCGGCACCACCCCCGAGCACCTGCGCCAGGTGGTGGAGCGGGTCCGCGGCCTCACCCCGCCCGGACGCGACCCGCGCCCCGAGCCGGGCGCCGCCTCCCTCTACCAGACCGTGCCCTTCCGCCAGGACACCTCGTACCTGGCGATCGGCGAGCGCACCAACGCCAACGGCTCGAAGAAGTTCCGCGAGGCCATGCTGGAGGGCCGCTGGGACGACTGCGTGGAGCTGGCGCGCGAGCAGATCCGCGAGGGCGCGCACATGCTCGACCTGTGCGTCGACTACGTCGGCCGCGACGGCGTCGCCGACATGGCGGAACTCGCCGGCCGCTTCGCCACCGCCTCCACCCTGCCGGTCGTGCTCGACTCCACCGAGGTCGACGTCCTGCGCGCCGGCCTGGAGAAGCTCGGCGGCCGCGCGGTGCTCAACTCGGTGAACTACGAGGACGGCGACGGCCCGGAGTCCCGCTTCGCCAAGGTCACCGCGCTCGCCAAGGAGCACGGCGCCGCCCTGATCGCCCTCACGATCGACGAGGAGGGCCAGGCCCGCACCGCCGGGAAGAAGGTGGAGATCGCCGAGCGGCTGATCGACGACCTGACCGGCAACTGGGGCATCCACGAGGAGGACATCCTCGTCGACTGCCTGACCTTCACCATCTGTACCGGCCAGGAGGAGTCCCGCAAGGACGGCGTCGCCACCATCGAGGCGATCCGCGAGCTGAAGCGCCGCCACCCGGCCGTGCAGACCACGCTCGGCCTGTCCAACATCTCCTTCGGCCTCAACCCGGCCGCCCGCATCCTGCTGAACTCCGTCTTCCTCGACGAGTGCGTCAAGGCCGGCCTGGACTCGGCCATCGTGCACGCGTCCAAGATCCTCCCGATCGCCCGCTTCGACGAGGAGCAGGTCACCACCGCCCTGGACCTCATTTACGACCGGCGCCGCGAGGGCTACGACCCGCTGCAGAAACTGATGGCACTGTTCGAGGGCGCCACCGCGAAGTCCCTCAAGGCGGGCAAGGCCGAGGAACTGGCCGCGCTGCCGCTCGAGGAGCGCCTGAAGCGGCGGATCATCGACGGCGAGCGCAACGGCCTCGAGGCCGACCTGGACGAGGCGCTGCGGACCCGCAGGGCCCTCGACATCGTCAACGAGACCCTGCTGGACGGCATGAAGGTCGTCGGCGAGCTGTTCGGCTCCGGCCAGATGCAGCTGCCGTTCGTGCTCCAGTCCGCCGAGGTCATGAAGGCCGCCGTCGCCCACCTCGAACCGCACATGGAGCGGACCGACGAGGCCGGCAAGGGCACCATCGTGCTCGCCACCGTCCGCGGCGACGTGCACGACATCGGCAAGAACCTCGTCGACATCATCCTGTCCAACAACGGCTACAACGTCGTCAACCTGGGCATCAAGCAGCCGGTCTCCGCGATCCTGGAGGCGGCCGAGGAGCACCGGGCCGACGTCATCGGCATGTCCGGGCTCCTGGTCAAGTCAACGGTGATCATGAAGGAGAACCTGGAGGAGCTGAACCAGCGGGGGCTGGCGGCCACCTACCCGGTCATCCTGGGCGGCGCAGCCCTGACCCGGGCGTACGTCGAGCAGGACCTGCACGAGCTCTACGAGGGCGAGGTCCGCTACGCCCGCGACGCCTTCGAGGGCCTGCGTCTGATGGACGCGCTCATCGGCGTCAAGCGCGGCGTGCCCGGGGCGAAGCTGCCGGAGCTGCGCCCGCGCCGCGTCCGGGCGGCCACCGTCGAGATCGAGGAGCGTCCGGAGGAGGGCCACGTCCGTTCCGACGTGGCCACCGACAACCCGGTCCCGGAGCCGCCCTTCTGGGGCACCCGCGTGATCAAGGGCATCCAGCTCAAGGAGTACGCGAGCTGGCTGGACGAGGGCGCGCTGTTCAAGGGCCAGTGGGGGCTGAAGCAGGCCCGCACCGGCGCCGGGCCGACGTACGAGGAGCTCGTCGAGACCGAGGGACGGCCGCGGCTGCGCGGGCTGCTGGACCGGCTGCAGACCGAGAACCTGCTTGAGGCGGCCGTCGTCTACGGCTACTTCCCGTGCGTGTCCAAGGACGACGACCTCATAGTCCTGGACGAGCGGGGCAACGAGCGCACCCGCTTCACCTTCCCCCGCCAGCGCCGCGGCCGCCGGCTCTGCCTGGCCGACTTCTTCCGCCCGGAGGAGTCGGGGGAGCGGGACGTCGTCGGCTTCCAGGTCGTCACCGTCGGCTCCCGGATCGGGGAGGAGACGGCGCGGCTGTTCGCCTCCGACTCCTACCGCGACTACCTCGAACTGCACGGTCTGTCCGTGCAGCTGGCCGAGGCCCTGGCCGAGTACTGGCACGCGCGCGTGCGCGCCGAGCTGGGCTTCGCCGGCGAGGACCCGAACGACATCGAGGACATGTTCGCCCTGAAGTACCGGGGCGCCCGCTTCTCCCTCGGCTACGGGGCCTGCCCCGACCTGGAGGACCGAGCCAAGATCGCGGACCTGCTGCGCCCCGAGCGGATCGGCGTCCGCCTGTCGGAGGAGTTCCAGCTCCACCCCGAGCAGTCCACGGACGCGATCGTGATCCACCACCCGGAGGCGAAGTACTTCAACGCGCGCTGAGGGCGTGGTCCCACCCGTTCGGGCGATGGCCCGGGTGTCCTCGGGGCACGGTGTTCAAACCAGGCGTTCGCGAGGCACAAGTCGTACACTGGCAGGTCCACCGCAGGCCGGTTCCCGTGACGGGAACCGGCCTGATCGTCCCTGAAGGAGGTACACCGGATGACCAGTACGGTCCCCGCCCTCTCCACCCGTGCGGCCGAAGGCTCCGCCCTGCAGGCCGTTCTCCTGGACATGGACGGCACGCTGGTGGACACCGAGGGCTTCTGGTGGGACGTGGAGGTCGAGGTCTTCGCCGCCCTCGGGCACACGCTCGACGACTCCTGGAGACACGTCGTGGTCGGCGGGCCCATGAGCCGATCCGCCGGTTTCCTGATCGAGGCCACCGGCGCCGACATCACCCTCGCCGAGCTCAGCGTCCTGCTGAACCGGGGCTTCGAGGACCGCATCGTCGGCGCGGGCCTGCCGCTGATGCCGGGTGCCGCACGGCTGCTCGCCGAACTGTCCGAGCACGGCGTCCCCACGGCGCTGGTCTCCGCCTCCCACCGGCGCATCATCGACCGGGTGCTGACCGGGCTCGGCGCCCACCACTTCGCGCTGACGGTCGCCGGCGACGAGGTCGCGCGCACCAAGCCGCACCCCGACCCGTACCTGCTCGCGGCGGCCGGGCTGGGCGCGGACCCGGCCCGGTGCGCGGTGGTCGAGGACACCGCGACCGGCGTCGCCGCGGCGGAGGCGGCGGGCTGCCACGTCGTGGCCGTGCCCTCGGTGTCACCCATCGAGCCGGCGCACCGGCGGACCGTCGTCACCTCGCTCGAACAGGTCGATCTGACATTCCTGCGCGGACTGATGACAGAAATGCGCTAGATCGTTCACCGAGCGTGCAATGTGAATAGATCTATTAATGCACTCAGTCCGATTGAATAGATCAATACGCGCGGTCGTGGCGGAATTCCGCTGCGACGTACGTGAGTTGACGAGGTGACGTTCGTCACGCCTGCGGGGGTCGACAAAGCGGGCGGCATCTGGTCCCCCGCCCCTCCCGGACACGCTCCGTGCGCCCTTGTGTCCCGTTTGGTGAGACGCTGCACCAATCCTTCCGCAACACGTTTCTCCGGTCCGTTCATACCCGGTGCCACAGCGTGATGGGCATTCGCCTCCGCTGGCTGCGACCCCTCGCGCGGGGGCCGATTAATCTCGTCGCGAGAACATCGCCCCTACCCCCGTGATCCACCGCAACACCATTGCGTGCCGGGTACACGGACATGACTGCCTGGAGAAACTCGAGCATGAACCGCAAGACTCTGGTGCTGCCGGCCGTGGCCGGCCTGCTCGCCCCGGTGCTCGCCGCCTGCGGCGGGACCGACAGCGGCGGCAACGGCGGCGACGCCATCGTCGTCGGCACCACGGACCGGTTCTCCGCCTCCAAGGAAGCCCCCGCGCCCCTCGACCCGGCGTTCGCCTACGACGTCGGCACCTGGAACATCCTGCGCCAGACCGTGCAGACCCTGATGATCCAGCCCAAGGGTGAGGGCGAGCCGGTGCCCGAGGCCGCGGAGCGGTGCGGCTTCACCGACAGCGGCAACGAGCGCTACGCCTGCACGCTGCGGGAGGGCCTGAAGTTCGCCGACGGCGACCCCGTCACCGCGGCCGACGTGAAGTACTCCATCGACCGTGCCCTGGCCATCAAGGCCGACAGCGGCGTGTTCGGCCTGCTGTCCACCGTCGACACCGTCGAGACCCAGGGCGACCGCGAGGTCATCTTCCACCTCAACACGGCAGACGCCACCTTCCCGTTCAAGCTGTCGACGCCCGTCGCGGGCATCATCAACCCCGAGGCCTACGAGAAGACCAAGCTGCGCACGGGCTTCGCCATCGACGGATCCGGCCCGTACACCATGAAGGCGAAGGTCGACAACGACGAGCTCGTCGACGCGGTCTTCACCAAGAACCCCAACTACAAGGGGACGTTGCAGCTCAACAACGACAAGGTCGAGATGCGGTCCTTCGAGGACGCCGGCGCCATGGGCGACGCCCTGGACAAGGGCGACATCGACGTGATGACCCGCACCATGTCGCCGGAGCAGATCCGCACCCTCACCAACGCCTCCGACGGCAAGATCGACATGGTCGAGATGCCCGGCCTGGAGATCCGCTACCTCGCCTTCAACACCGACGCCCCGTCCGTCAAGGACAAGGCCGTGCGCCAGGCGGTGGCCCAGGTCGTCAACCGCAGCGAGCTGGTCTCCGAGGTCTACGGCTCCCAGGCCGAGCCGCTCTACTCGCTCGTGCCGGCCACCGTCACGGGTCACTCCAACGCCTTCTTCAACAAGTACGGCGACCCCGACGTGGCGAAGGCCAAGTCGCTGCTCGCCAAGGCCGACATCACCACCCCGGTGAAGCTGACGCTGCACTACACGACCGACCACTACGGTCCGGCCACCAAGAAGGAGTTCCAAATCCTTCAGAAGCAGCTCAACGCCAGCGGCCTGTTCGACGTGACCATCGAGGGCGCCACCTGGAAGAAGTTCCGCCCGGCCGAGCTGAAGGGCTCCTACGACGTCTACGGCATGGGCTGGTTCCCCGACTTCCCGGACGCGGACAACTACCTCGCGCCGTTCCTGGACAAGGACAACACCCTCAACACGCCCTACGTCAACAGCCGGATCCGCAACACCCTGATCCCGGAGTCCCGCCGGGAGGCCGACCGGCTCAGCGCCGGCTCCAGCCTGACGGCCATTCAGGACATCGTCGCCGACGACGTGCCGATCCTCCCGCTGTGGCAGGGCAAGCAGTACGTCGCCTCGGCGGAGGACGTCACCGGCACCGCGTACGCCGTCAACTCCACTGCGACCCTTCAGCTGTGGGAGCTCGGACGCGGTGTGAAAAACTGAGCGGCCTGAGGGCCCTGTGTCGGCACAGGGCCCACCCGGCGGCTGGGACCGCGCCCCCGGGTCTTCGAGGACGTGAACGAGGCACACGCTGTGAACATGCGCAACCAGTGGCCGGTCCTGCCCATCGTGGCGGGACTGGCGTCCGGTCTGCTGACCGGATGCGGATCCGACAGCGGCGGATCCGGGAGCGACGGCTCCCAGGTGGTCGTGGGAATGTCCGACGACGTCCTGGCCACGGACCCGGCGTCCGGCTACGACCCCGGCTCCTGGCTGTTGTTCAGCAACGTCTTCCAGTCGCTCCTCAGCTTCCCCAAGGGCGGCACCGAGCCGCAGCCGGAGGCCGCCGAGCAGTGCTCCTTCACGGACGCGCAGACCAAGGTGTACCGGTGCACGCTCAAGGACGGGCTGAAGTTCAGCAACGGTGACCCGCTCACGTCCAAGGACGTCAAGTTCTCGTTCGACCGCATGCTGAAGATCAACGACGACGCGGGCCCGGCGATCATGTTCCCCATGCTCGACTCGGTCGCGACGCCCGACGACAGGACCGTCGTCTTCCGGCTGAAGGTCCCCGACGCCACCTTCCCGAGCAAGATCGCCTCTGGTGCCGGCTCCATCGTCGACCACCGCCAGTACGACGCGGACGGGCTGCGCAAGGACGGCCGGGCCGTCGGCTCGGGCCCGTACAAGCTGGACTCCTTCGACGAGGACGAGGCCGTCTTCTCGGCCAACAAGAACTACACGGGCGCCGCCGAGCGGAAGAACTCCGGCGTGACGCTGCGCTTCTTCCACGGCGACCAGGCAGCCCTCAAGCGGGCCCTGCTCGACGACAGGGTCGACGTCGCCTACCGCGGTCTGACCGCGAGCGACATATCCGACATCGAGAAGCAGGACGGCGACAAGGGCGTCGAGGTCGTCGAGGGCAGCAGCGCCGAGGTCCAGCACCTGGTCTTCAACATGGACGACCCGGTCGCCGGGAAGCTCGGCGTCCGCAAGGCCATCGCGCACCTGATCGACCGGGACGCGCTCATCAGCCAGATCTACGAGGACACGGCGACCCCGCTGTACTCGATCATCCCGGCCGGGATCGCCGGCCACAACACGGCCTTCTTCGACACCTACGGCGCCCGCCCCTCCAAGGCCGCGGCGGCCGCCGCCCTGGCCGCCGACGGCATCACCGGGAAGGTGCGGCTGACCCTCTGGTCGACCCCGTCCCGCTACGGCCCGGCCACCGACCAGGAGCTGGGCGCGATCGCCGCCCAGCTCAACGCCAGCGGCCTGTTCCAGGCGGACGTCGTGTCCGTGCCCTTCGACCAGTACGAGAAGGACATCGCCAAGGGCAAGTACGGCGTCTACGTCAAGGGCTGGGTGCCCGACTACCCGGACGCCGACAACTTCACCGCGCCCTTCTTCGGCCAGGGCAACGTGCTCGGCAACAACTACACCAACAAGACCATCACCGGCACGCTCATCCCGCGCACCGCCGCCCAGAGCGACCGCGCCGCCACCGACAAGGAGTACGGCGAACTGCAGGACATCGTGGCCCGCCAGCTGCCGGTCCTGCCGGTGTGGCAGGCCAAGCAGTACGCGGTGGTCAGGGACGGCGTCTACGGACTGGAGTACTGCCTGGACGCCTCCACCGTGTTCCGCTTCTGGGAACTCAGCAAGAGCTGAGGCCCGGCGGCCCGCACGGGCTCCCGCGCGAAGGGCGCCACTCCCCGTTCATCCGGGAGCGGCGCCCTTCGCCGTCGCGGCCCCCGGAGCGCCGCGTGTGCCGCGATGCCCTTCGGCGCCCGCGGCCCTCTACTGCGCGCCGGGCCGCACCAGACCGCTCTCGTACGCGTACACCGCGGCCTGCACCCGGTCGCGCAGGCCCAGCTTGGTCAGCACGTGCCCGACGTGCGTCTTGACGGTGGTCTCACTGACGAACAGGTCGGCGGCGATCTCCGCGTTCGACAGCCCGCGTGCGACGAGCTTCAGCACCTCCACCTCGCGGTCGGTGAGCGTGTGCAGGGTGTCCGGCACCGGCTCCTCGCCGGAGGGCAGATGCGTGGCGTACTTGTCCAGCAGCCGGCGCGTGATGCTCGGCGCCAGCATCGCCTCGCCGGCCGCGACGACCCGGATCGCCTGCACCAGCTCGTCGGCGGGAGCGTCCTTCAGCAGGAACCCGCTCGCTCCGGCGCGCAGCGCCTCCACCACGTACTCGTCGAGGTCGAAGGTGGTCAGCACCAGCACCTTCGCCGGGCCGTCCCGCCCGGGTCCGGTGATCTGCCGGGTCGCCTCCACCCCGTCCATCCGCGGCATGCGGATGTCCATCAGCACCACGTCCGGCTGCAGGGCACGCACCTGGTCCAAAGCCTGGAGGCCGTCTCCGGCCTCGCCGACGACCGCGATGTCCTGCTCGGCCTCCAGGATCATCCGGAACCCGGTACGCAGCAGCGGCTGGTCGTCGACCAGTAGGACGCGGATGGCCACGAGAGTCTCCTTCGCTAGTCCGGCCCCATTCTGCCCTGCGCCCCGATTCCCGGGACCGGCGGCCTCGCGGCACGGGTGGCCGCGCATCGGCGGCAACCCCCGTGCGGGTGGGCCGACTTCGCGCAGGCGGCCCCTACGGCGGCGGACACCGGTGGTGGAAGCACGGCCGAGGTCCCGATGGCACGGCCGGGGAGGACGGACCCCGGCCCCGCCCACGCGCCGAGGCGGCGGACCGAGGCCGTCGCCCCTACGCGGTCGCGTCCCCCGGCGTCCCGGCCGCCTCGGCGTCCGCACCCGCGTCCCTCACCCGCACCGGCAGCGGGTAGGGCGGCGGAGTCCCCCCGAACTCCGGACAGTGCGCCTGGTGATCGCACCAGCCGCACAGCTTCGTCGGCCGCGGCCGCCAGTCACCCGTCTCCGTCGCCAGCCGGATCGCGTCCCAGAGGGCCAGCAGCTTCCGCTCGACCCGCTCCAGGTCGGCCACCACGGGGTCGTACGTCAGCACGTCCCCACTGCCCAGGTACACCAGCTGGAGCCGGCGCGGCACGATCCCCTTCAGCCGCCAGACCACCAGCGCGTAGAACTTCATCTGGAACAGCGCACCCTCGGCGTACTCGGGCCGGGGCGCCTTGCCCGTCTTGTAGTCGACGATCCGCACCTCGCCGGTGGGCGCCACGTCGACCCGGTCGATGATCCCGCGCAGGGTCAGCCCCGACTCCAGCTCCGCCTCGACGAACAGCTCGCGCTCGGCCGGCTCCAGCCGCGTCGGGTCCTCCAGCGTGAACCAGCGCTCGACCAGCTGTTCGGCCTGCGTCAGCCAGCGGGCCAGCCGTTCGCCGTCCGGGTCGTCGGCGAACAGCTCCACCAGCTCCGGCCTGGCCTCGCGCAGCCGGTCCCACTGGCCGGGGATCAGCGACTTGGCGCGCGGCGGGGTCCGATCGGCGGCCGGGGCGTCGAAGAGCCGCTCCAGCACGGCGTGCACCAGGGTCCCCCGCGTCGCGGCCTCACTCGGCTTCTCCGGCAGCCGGTCGATCACCCGGAACCGGTAGAGCAGCGGGCACTGCATGAAGTCACCGGCACGGGAGGGCGACAGGGACGCGGGCACGGAGGCGGCGCGGGAGGGGGAGGACGGAGCGGGGGACGGGGACGGTATGAAAACGGCCGTCCGCGGCTCCGCGTGCGCGGCCGCCGTCCGCGGCTCCCCGGCCGCCGGCCCGGTCCCCTCGCTGTCGCTCCTGGCTTCGCCCTCGGTGCTGGTCTCCATGTCACAGACCATACGGCCCGGCACCGACAGCGAACCCGTCCCGCGGTCGTGAAGAGCGCTACAGCGGGGAAGCACAAGGGGTGCCGGGCTGATCCGTGCGTCCCGGCCGCATACCATCGACCCGAGAGCTTCCGCCCGTCAGGCGCGGGAGACGCTTCGAACGAGGGGACACCGTGGACGTGAGCGGCGGAGGCGGGAAGCCGCGGTCCGGCAAGGACGAGCCGGCCGAGCACCACACGGGCTCGGAGGTCCGTGCCACCGGCCCCGCAGGCCCCGACCCGGTCCGCCCCGGGAACCCCGTGAACCGCGAGAACCCCGACACTCCAGCGAGTCACGAGAACCCTGGGAATCCCGCGAACCGCGAGAACCCCGCGGACACGGCCCACCCGGAGCGCGCGGCCCGCCCGGAGCCTGCGGCCTCCACGGCCCCCGAGGCCGGTCCCGCCCCCGATGACCTCTCGGAGAGTGCCTCCGTCACCGACCACCCGACGGCCCCCGAGGCCGGTGCCGTGCCGGCCGGCCCGCCCGCGAAGCCGGCGGGGAACGACCGGACCGGTCCGTCCGGCCTCGAACCCCCCGCGGCCGTCGCCGGGATCGACCGGACCGGGGACGACCGGACCGGAACCGACCGCACCGGAACCGACCGCACCGGCCACACCGACGGCTCCGCCGCGGCGGACGACGCCGGCGAGCGGCACGGCACCGCCGCCCGGCCGCACCCGCCCGCCGCCGCCCGGCCCGATTCCGACCCCGGCCCGGCCGGGCGACGCCCGGACCCCGCGCACGACGGGCACGACGCGCATCCCGACCGCGCCCACGCGCGCTCCGGACTCCGGGCGCCGCAGCGGCCCGCGGAGTCCCGGGGCGGGCTGCTCATGGGACGTCCCTTCGGGGTGCCGGTGTACGTGGCGCCCAGCTGGTTCCTGGTGGCCGCCCTGATCACCTGGGTGTTCGGCGGGCAGCTCGACCGCGTGCTGCCCGGCCTCGGCGCCGCCCGCTACCTCGTCGCCCTGTTCTTCGCGGTCGCCTTCTACGCCTCCGTGCTCGTGCACGAGCTCGCCCACACGATCGCCGCGCTCCGGTTCGGGCTCCCGGTGCGCCGCATCCGGCTGCAGTTCTTCGGCGGTGTCTCCGAGATCGAGAAGGAGGCCGAGACGCCGGGCCGCGACTTCGTGCTGGCCTTCGTCGGCCCACTGCTCTCGCTGGTCCTCGCCGGCGTCTTCTACCTGGCGCTGCAGTCCGTCGAGCCCGGCACGGTCCCCGGCATCCTGCTGGGCGGCCTGATGGTCTCCAACCTCATCGTCGCCGCCTTCAACCTGCTGCCCGGGCTGCCGCTGGACGGCGGCCGCATGCTCCGGGCCGTCGTCTGGAAGATCACCGGCCGGCCGATGAGCGGCACCGTCGCCGCCGCCTGGGTGGGCCGCGCCCTCGCCGTCTGCGTCCTGATCGGCCTCCCCCTGTTCACCCAGTCCGGAGCTCTCGGCTCCGGCGCCGAGGACAGCGTCGGCATGGACACCGTCACCGACGCCCTGCTCGCCGCCATCCTCGCCGCGATCATCTGGACCGGCGCCGGGAACAGCCTGCGCACGGCCCGCCTGCGCGAGCACCTGCCGGAACTGCGCGCCCGCAACCTCACCCGCCGCGCCGTCCCCGTCGAGACCGACACCTCGCTCTCCGAGGCCCTGCGCCGCGCCAACGCCGCCGGCGCCCGCGCCCTGGTCGTCGTCGACGGCCACGGGGAGCCCCTCTCGCTCGTCCGCGAGTCCGCCATCGTCGGCGTCCCCGAACACCGCCGCCCCTGGGTCCACGCCAGCGAGCTGGCCCAGGACCTCACCGAGGGGATGCGCGTCTCCGCCGAACTCGCCGGCGAGGATCTGCTGGACGCCCTGCGCGCGGCCCCGGCCACCGAGTACCTGGTGGTGGAGGAGACCGGCGAGATCTACGGCGTGCTGTCCGCCGCCGACGTCGAGCGCGCCTTCGTCAAGGCCATGGCCCGGCCCTCGGCGTCCGCCTGAGCGCACCTTCCCACGTGGTCGGCGGCCCTCCCGGGGACCGGTAGGCTGGTCACATGTCCGAACCGACCGGTGCCGCCCGCCGTCGCGGGCCCTTCAAGGTCGGGGACCAGGTACAGCTGACCGACCCCAAGGGCCGCCACTACACGTTCACGCTCGAGGCAGGGAAGAACTTCCACACCCACAAGGGTTCCTTCCCGCACGACGAGCTGATCGGCGCACCCGAGGGCAGCGTCGTCCGCACCACCGGGAACGTCGCCTACCTCGCGCTGCGCCCCCTGCTCCCCGACTACGTCCTGTCCATGCCTCGCGGGGCGGCCGTCGTCTACCCCAAGGACGCGGGGCAGATCCTCGCCTTCGCCGACATCTTCCCCGGCGCCCGTGTCGTGGAGGCCGGCGTCGGGTCCGGTTCACTCAGCAGCTTCCTGCTGCGGGCCATCGGCGACCAGGGCATGCTGCACAGCTACGAGCGCCGCGCCGACTTCGCCGAGATCGCCCAGCAGAACGTCGAACGCTACTTCGGCGGCCCGCACCCCGCCTGGCAGCTCACCGTCGGCGACCTCCAGGACAACCTGTCCGACACCGACGTCGACCGCGTCATCCTGGACATGCTCGCCCCGTGGGAGTGCCTGGAGGCCGTCTCCAAGGCGCTCGTCCCCGGCGGCATCCTGTGCTGCTACGTCGCGACCACCACCCAGCTCGCCCGGACTGTCGAGTCCATCCGGGAGATCGGCTGCTTCAACGAGCCGACCGCCTGGGAGACGATGATCCGCAACTGGCACATCGAGGGTCTCGCCGTCCGCCCGGACCACCGGATGATCGGCCACACCGGCTTCCTGCTCACCGCCCGCCGCCTCGCGGACGGCGTCGAGCCGCCCACGCGCCGCCGCCGGCCCGCCAAGGGCGCCTACGGCGAGGACTACGAAGGCCCCAACGCCGGCGGAGGCACCGGCCGCTGAGCGGTCCTCCTCGGCTCAACGCACAGGCGCCGCCGCGCAGTTCCCCCGACCAGGGCGGGAACCGCGCCGCGGCGCCTTCGTCCTGACACGGCACCAGCACGCCCGGGCCGGCGTCCGCGCGGCCCCCGGCCGAAACCCGCGCGAGTACCCACCCTGCCGTTCCCCAGCCCTGTGACGTGTGGCACGATGCTGGCCACCCCACCGGCACAGCCCTCACAGGAGACACTCCTCGTGCAGCACTCCGCCGTTCCGGAACTGGCACACACGCACACCCGGCCCATCCACTGGGTCGCCACCGCCACGGCTGTCGCCGGTGTGGTCGCCCTCTCCTCGGTGCTCCAGCCCGGCTCGGCCACGGCGGCGCAGCCGGCCGGCACCCGGGCGCAGTCCGCCCCCGCGGCCGCCGCACCCCCCGGCACCGCCGGTGTGGGCTTCCCCCTGGTCTGCGGTCCCGTGAAGCCCGTGGTGGCCCAGCAGGCGTCCGGCGACCTCGACGGCGACGGCCGCCCCGAGACCGTCGCCGTGGTCCACTGCGACGCCGCCATGGGCACCCCGCCCGACGGCGTCTACGTCCTCACCCGGGGCGCGGACAGCGGCGAACCCCGTGTCGTCGCCACCCTGGTCGACCCCGAGGACCGGCGCACCGTCACGCACTTCGCGGTGCGCGGCGGCGTCGTGACCGCGACCCTGCTCGGCTACTCCTCACCCGACGTGCCCAGTTGCTGCCCCGACCTGAAGGACGTCACGACATGGCAGTGGCGGGACGGCACGTTCCTGCGCTCCACGCCCTCCCCGGGGCGCAGCGTCTGACCCGTCACCCCGCGCGGAGCGCGGGAAACCGGACGTGAGGGGCGTGAGGGGATCGGCGGGGGCGGGGGGAGCGGGGGATGGTCACGCCCGGCTCCCGTGCCGTCACTCGGCGTCCGGGCCGTACACCTCGACCTTGTCCGAAATTCGACGTACATGGATGCAGTCGCCCGGGCATTCCTTCGCCGAGTCCACCACGTCCGTCAGGAGCGGGACCGGTACGGGCGTTGTCGCGCCCCTGTCCTGCAGCAGCTCGTCGCCCGGTCCCTTGACGTAGGCCAGACCGTCGATGTCCAGCTCGAACACCTCGGGCGCGTACTGGGCGCAGATGCCGTCCCCGGTACAGAGGTCCTGGTCGATCCAGACCTCCAGAGCCTCGCTTGCGTCCGGGGCCTGCTGCTGCACGGTCATGTCTCCTGCCGTTTCGCTTCGAGCCGCACGGGAATCCGGCCAGCTCTGGCGGGTGTTGAACACTTCGACCCTACAGCCGCCCGCTTTCCCTTCGCGTTCCGTGGGTATTCCCCTGGCGTGAGGGAGAGCGCAAGGGTGAAGATCGGACACACCTCGACCGTCTTTTGATCTAGGGGTTTCAATCGACACCCACCCAGGTAGGGTCTGGAAGCGTCCAGCTCCCCTTGGAGGAGGTGAGGACCGTGGCAGCCCACGACGACGACATTAACCGCGGCATCCGCCCGGGACGCGGGTCCGACGACCCGGTCGGGCAGATCGCCTACCTTGAGCAGGAGATCGCCGTCCTGCGACGCAAGCTCGCCGACTCTCCGCGGCACACGAGGATTCTCGAAGAGCGGATCGTCGAGCTGCAGACCAATCTGGCCGGCGTGTCCGCACAGAACGAACGGCTGGCGAACACGCTCCGTGAGGCCCGCGACCAGATCGTGGCCCTGAAGGAGGAGGTCGACCGGCTCGCGCAGCCGCCGGCCGGCTTCGGCGTCTTCCTGCAGGCCAACGAGGACGGCACGGCCGACATCTTCACCGGCGGCCGCAAGCTCCGGGTGAACGTCAGCCCCAGCGTCGAGCTCGACGAGCTGCGCCGCGGCCAGGAAGTGATGCTCAACGAAGCGCTCAACGTGGTCGACGCCATGCAGTTCGAGCGCGTCGGCGACATCGTCACCCTCAAGGAGATCCTCGAGGACGGCGAGCGCGCCCTGGTGCTGGGCCACACCGACGAGGAACGGGTGGTGCGGCTCGCCGAGCCGCTGCTGGACGTGACCATCCGTCCCGGTGACGCCCTGCTGCTCGAGCCGAGGTCAGGCTACGTCTACGAGGTCGTGCCCAAGAGCGAGGTCGAGGAGCTCGTCCTCGAAGAGGTGCCCGACATCGGCTACGAGCAGATCGGCGGCCTCGGCAACCAGATCGAGGCCATCCGGGACGCCGTCGAGCTTCCCTACCTCTACCCGGACCTGTTCAAGGAGCACGAGCTGCGGCCGCCGAAGGGGGTCCTGCTGTACGGGCCCCCCGGATGCGGCAAGACGCTCATCGCCAAGGCCGTGGCCAACTCGCTCGCCAAGAAGGTGGCCGAGGTCACCGGTCAGGCCGCCGGCAAGAGCTTCTTCCTCAACATCAAGGGCCCCGAGCTGCTGAACAAGTACGTCGGTGAGACCGAGCGGCAGATCCGCCTCGTCTTCCAGCGCGCACGGGAGAAGGCCAGCGAGGGCACGCCCGTCATCGTCTTCTTCGACGAGATGGAGTCCCTCTTCCGCACCCGCGGCTCCGGCGTCAGCTCGGACGTGGAGAACACCATCGTCCCGCAGCTGCTCGCCGAGATCGACGGCGTGGAGGGCCTGCAGAACGTGGTCGTGATCGGCGCCTCCAACCGCGAGGACATGATCGACCCCGCCATCCTGCGGCCCGGCCGGCTCGACGTGAAGATCAAGATCGAGCGTCCGGACGCCGAGGCGGCCAAGGACATCTTCGGGAAGTACCTCACCGAGCGTCTGCCGCTGCACGCGGAAGACCTCACGGAGCACGCCGGCGACAAGTCCGCCACGGTCCAGGGCATGATCCAGACCGCGGTGGAACAGATGTACGCCGAATCCGAGGAGAACCGCTTCCTGGAGGTCACCTACGCCAACGGCGACAAGGAAGTCCTGTACTTCAAGGACTTCAATTCCGGCGCCATGATCGAGAACATCGTGGGCCGGGCCAAGAAGATGGCCATCAAGGACTTCCTCGAGAAGAACCAGAAGGGCCTGCGCGTCTCCCACCTCCTCCAGGCCTGCGTGGACGAGTTCAAGGAGAACGAGGACCTGCCCAACACCACCAACCCGGACGACTGGGCCCGGATCTCCGGAAAGAAGGGCGAGCGGATCGTCTACATCCGCACCCTCATCACCGGAAAGCAGGGCGCGGACACCGGACGCTCCATCGACACGGTGGCGAACACCGGTCAGTACCTGTAAAGGCAGGGCGGCTGCGGGTGCCCTCGGCGGGGTGCCCGCAGCCGGCTGTTTTTCCGGCCACGGCTGGAGCAGGCAATGATGCAAATGATCTCCCCACCAGCGCAAAGGCGTTCTAGGCTCTGTCGTACCGCCGGGTCGCGCAGTGCGGGGACGGGCACCGCACAGGCACCTGGGCACCAGCGGTATCTGAGCGACGCCCACGACCGAGGGCGCCGCCGGGCAAGGAGGGCCGCATGACCGTACGGCGAGTAATGGGCATCGAGACGGAGTACGGGATCTCCGTCCCCGGCCACCCCAATGCCAATGCCATGCTCACCTCGTCCCAGATCGTCAACGCCTACGCGGCGGCGATGCACCGGGCCCGCCGGGCCCGCTGGGACTTCGAGGAGGAGAACCCGCTGCGGGACGCCCGGGGCTTCGACCTCGCCCGCGAGGCCGCCGACGCCAGCCAGCTCACCGACGAGGACATCGGCCTCGCCAACGTGATCCTCACCAACGGCGCGCGGCTCTACGTCGACCACGCCCACCCCGAGTACAGCGCGCCCGAGGTGACCAACCCCCGGGACGCCGTCCTGTGGGACAAGGCCGGCGAGCGGATCATGGCCGAGGCCGCGGAGCGGGCCGCCCAGCTGCCCGGTGCCCAGCCCATCCACCTCTACAAGAACAACACCGACAACAAGGGCGCCTCGTACGGCACGCACGAGAACTACCTGATGAAGCGGGAGACCCCGTTCTCCGACATCGTGCGCCACCTCACGCCCTTCTTCGTCTCCCGGCAGGTCTTCGCCGGGGCCGGCCGGCTCGGTATCGGCCAGGACGGCCACGAGCACGGCTTCCAGCTCAGCCAGCGCGCGGACTACTTCGAGGTCGAGGTCGGTCTGGAGACGACGCTGAAGCGCCCGATCATCAACACCCGGGACGAGCCGCACGCCGACGCGGAGAAGTACCGCCGCCTGCACGTGATCATCGGCGACGCGAACCTCTCGGAGATCTCCACCTACCTCAAGCTGGGCACGACCTCCCTCGTGCTGTCGATGATCGAGGACGGCTTCATCGCCGTCGACCTGGCCGTCGACCAGCCCGTCCGCACCCTCCACCAGGTCTCGCACGACCCCTCGCTGCGGCGTCTGGTCACCCTCCGAAGCGGCCGTACGCTGACCGCGGTCCAGCTCCAGATGGAGTACTACGAGCTGGCGCGCAAGTACGTGGAGGAGCGCTTCGGGGCGGACGCCGACGACCAGACCAAGGACGTCCTCAGCCGGTGGGAGGACACCCTGAACCGCCTGGAGAACGACCCGATGAGCCTTGCCGGCGAGCTCGACTGGGTCGCCAAGCGCGAGCTCATGGAGGGCTACCGACGCCGTGACGACCTCGATTGGGACGCCGCCCGGCTGCACCTGGTCGACCTGCAGTACGCCGACGTGCGCCCCGAGAAGGGCCTGTACAACCGCCTGGTGGCCCGGGGACGCATGAAGCGGCTCCTGGACGAGTCCGAGGTCGAGCGGGCCCGTACGAAGCCGCCGGAGGACACGCGCGCGTACTTCCGCGGACGCTGCCTGGAGCAGTACGCGGACGACGTCGCGGCCGCCTCCTGGGACTCGGTGATCTTCGACCTGCCGGGGCGGGACTCTCTGCAGCGCGTTCCGACCCTCGAACCGCTACGCGGAACGCGTAATCACGTCAAGGAGCTCCTGGACCGCTGCCGTACGGCCGACGACCTGGTCAGGGTCCTGTCCGGCGGCTGAGCGGGCACCCGGGCCGGCCGGGCCGCCCGGCGTGGATGGAAACCCCGGGGTCCGGGAATCATCGAGGTGGCCCTCGTACGTTGGAGGAACTGCAGGGCCGATGTCGGACCCGCCTTGTAGGGTCTGATCATCACCGATCGGCCGAAAAGCCGACCATGTCGGGCGAACTGAGCGGGGTGAGGGTTATGGCAACGAAGGACACCGGCGGCGGGCAGCAGAAGGCCACGCGCTCCACGGAGGAGGTCGAGGAGCAGGCGCAGGAGGCGCAGGCCTCGGAGGACCTCAAGGAGCGCCACGAGAAGCTGAGCGACGACGTGGACTCCGTCCTCGACGAGATCGACGACGTGCTCGAGGAGAACGCCGAGGACTTCGTGCGGTCCTTCGTGCAGAAGGGCGGCCAGTGACGGCCCGGTGAGTCGTCCGGCCTCCGGGCCGGACACCGGGCGGGGGCAGTCGGCGGGGCGGGGCCGAGCACATGTGAAGGCTGCGTGCGGTGCGGCGAGACCCCCGCGCGCGGCCTTCACTGGCACCTGCCCACCGCCTCCGCCGGGGGGCCGCGCGCGCTGTGCCGGAAGGCTTCCGCAGCCGATGTGGATCACTGCCGCGAGGCGGGTAGGGTCCGTGACGTACTGTGCTTCAACTTGCAAGTCCGGCCTCGGCCTGTTGAGGGACGATCCCGCAGCTGCGTACCGAGCTGCCGACTATCCGGAAGGAAACGCGTGGAAGCCAACACTCGTAGCACCGGGCGTCTACCAGCTGCCTTCCTGACGCCTGGGTCGTCGTCCTTCATGGACTTCCTCGCCGGGCACCAGCCCGAGCTGCTGCCCGGCAAGCGGCAGCTGCCTCCCACCCAGGGTGTGATCGAGGCGCCGCACGGCACGACCATCGTCGCCGTGACGTTCCCGGGGGGCGTCGTGCTGGCCGGTGACCGCCGGGCCACCATGGGCAATGTCATCGCGCAGCGGGACATCGAGAAGGTCTTCCCGGCGGACGAGTACTCGGCGGTGGGCATCGCCGGTACGGCCGGCCTGGCCGTCGAGATGGTCAAGCTGTTCCAGCTGGAGCTGGAGCACTTCGAGAAGGTCGAGGGGGCCCAGCTCTCCCTGGAGGGCAAGGCGAACCGCCTCTCCACCATGATCCGTTCCAACCTCGGCATGGCCATGCAGGGCCTGGCCGTGGTCCCGCTCTTCGCCGGTTACGACGTGGACCGGGAGAAGGGCCGCATCTTCTCCTACGACGTCACGGGCGGCCGCTCCGAGGAACACGGCTACGCGGCTACGGGCTCCGGCTCGATGTTCGCGCGCGGTGCCATGAAGAAGCTCTTCCGTGACGACCTGTCCGAGGCCGAGGCCACGACGCTGGTGGTCCAGGCCCTGTACGACGCGGCAGACGACGACTCGGCGACCGGTGGTCCCGATGTCGCCCGCCGGATCTATCCGATCGTCACCGTGATCACCGAGGACGGTTACCGCCGGCTCACCGAGGACG
Source organism: Streptomyces sp. NPDC046831 (assembly GCF_040645305.1). Taxonomy (NCBI): domain Bacteria; kingdom Bacillati; phylum Actinomycetota; class Actinomycetes; order Kitasatosporales; family Streptomycetaceae; genus Streptomyces; species Streptomyces sp. NPDC046831. The sequence goes on from NZ_JBEYXZ010000005.1 coordinate 39,337, forward strand.
AGGCGTCCGAGATCGCCCGCGCGGTGCTGGAGCGCCGCATGGCGCAGCCCGACGGCCCCAGGGCCCCGGTGCTCTGAGGCGGACCCGGTTTTTTCCAAGGTGATCGTGTGACTTCGACAGAAAGGGACGGATAACCGGTGTCGACGCCGTTCTATGTTTCCCCTCAGCAGGCGATGGCCGACCGGGCGGAGTACGCCCGCAAGGGTATCGCCCGCGGCCGCAGCCTGGTCGTGCTGCAGTACGCCGACGGCATCGTGTTCGTCGGGGAGAATCCGTCCCGCGCGCTGCACAAGTTCAGCGAGATCTACGACCGGATCGGTTTCGCGGCCGCCGGCAAGTACAACGAGTACGAGAACCTGCGGATCGGCGGCGTGCGCTACGCCGACCTGCGCGGTTACACCTACGACCGCGGCGACGTGACCGCCCGCGGGCTCGCCAACGTCTACGCCCAGACGCTGGGCACGATCTTCTCCAGCGCGGCCGAGAAGCCGTACGAGGTGGAGCTGGTCGTGGCGGAGGTGGGGGTGACGCCCGAGGGCGACCAGATCTACCGGCTGCCGCACGACGGTTCGATCGTGGACGAGCACGGCTCCGTCGCGGTCGGCGGCAACGCCGAGCAGATCAGCGGCTTCCTCGACCAGCGCCACCGGGACGGCATGTCGCTGGCGGAGGCGCTGAAGCTGGCCGTGCAGGCCCTGTCCCGCGACACCAACGGCAGCGAGCGGGAGATCCCCGCGGAGCGCCTGGAGGTGGCGGTGCTGGACCGCACGCGGCCGCAGAAGCGCAAGTTCAAGCGCATCGTCGGCCGTCAGCTCGCGCGGCTGCTGGAGGCCGGTGGCGCCGCCACGGAGGCGGAGAGCGCCGCCGAGGAGGAGAGCTCCGGGGACGAGTGATCCCGTCCCGTCCCCCCGCCGCATCCCGGGTGCCCCGGCCGACGTCTCGGCCGGGGCACCCGGCGCGTTGCGGGCGTTCCCGGCCGGCACCCGATCCCGTGTCCCCGGCCGGCGTGCGTGGATCAGCGGCGGTGAGGAGGGGGCACGCCGGCACGGTCCCCGCGTGCCCCCACAGGGCGCCTCAGACGGCGGCGGGAGGCGCCGTGGAGCCCCGCACCACCAGCCGCACCGGGATGTCCCCGCCCTCGGGGGAACGGCCGTCCAGGACGGCCAGGAGGGCTTCCATGCCCCGTTCCCCGAACAGCTCGGCGTCCAGCCGTACGGTCGTCAGCTCGGGATCGATCGCCGTGGCGAGGGCGAGGTCGTCCAGCCCGGTGACGGAGACGTCGTCGGGCACCCTCAGGCCGAGGCGGCGCAGGGCCTTGTAGGCGCCGGCGGCGAGTTTGTCGTCGTCGCAGACCAGGGCGGTGGGGCGGGGGCCCGCGGCGCCGAACGCGGCCTCGGCCGCGGCCCGGGCGTCCTCGAAGGAAAGGGGTGCGCGGGCGGTGCGCAGGGAGGTCCCCGGTACCGCGCCGAGCCGGGCCGCCAGCTCGCGTGCGCGCACCTCGAAGGTCCAGGAGGCCACGTCGGCCGCGAGGTGGAGGAAGCGGCGGTGGCCGAGGCCGAGCAGGTGGTCGGCGACCTGACGCACCCCGTCGGCGATGTCGAGGTTGACGGTGGCGGCGCCGAGGCTGCCCGCCGGATCGCTGTCGAGCATGACCAGGGGCAGTTGGTCGCCGCGGATGGCGGTGAGGGCGTCGGCGGCCATGGAGGAGGCGAGGACGCCGTCGAGGGCGGCCTGGGCGGAGCCGAAGGGGCTCCGGGCGGGGCCGATGCCCTCGGGGGAGGGGTAGAGCACGACGCCGAAGCCGTGCTCGGCGGCGACGCGGGCGGCGCCGGTGTAGACGCCGGCGAAGAACTCGGTGGTGAGGGCGGGGACGACGAGGAGGACCGTCCGGGTGCGGCCGAGGCGCAGGTTGCGGGCGGCCAGGTTGGGCCGGTACCCGAGGTCCAGCGCGGCCTGCCTCACCCGTTCGGCCGTGGCCTCGGCCACCCGTCCGCGCCACTTGCCGCCGAGGACGAGGGAGACGGCGGCCTGGGAGACGCCGGCGGCCTGGGCGACGTCACGGCTGGTGGGGCGCGTGCTACCTGATGGCACCGCGGGCCTGCTCCTTCGTCTGGACGTGTGAACAGCGCACATGGTACGTATGAGGGCGGAAGTTATACGTAAAACCCCCAGGGTGGCGGGACTCCTCGGGGGAGCCGACGGAAGGGCTGGCGATGGCCGCGGGCTATCTGGAGATCCTCAGGGCGAGGCACGCCGCCCGGCTGCTGGCCGGCACCCTCGTGGGGCGGCTGCCCAACGCGACCGCCGCGATCGCCATCGTGCTGTTCGTGCGCGCGGAGGGTGGCACCTACAGCCTGGCCGGGGCGCTGGCGGCCGTGTACGGGGTCGCCAACGCGGTCGGGCAGCCCGTGCTCGGCCGCCTCGTCGACCTGTACGGACAGTCCCGCGTCCAGTTGCCCGCCGCCGTCCTGGCCGCCCTGGCGACGACCGTCCTCGCCGCGACCGGGATCGAGCCGGCCGCCGTGGCCTGGACCGCCGTGGCGGCCTCCGGGCTCTTCACCCCGCCCCTGGAGGGCGGTCTGCGGGCCCTGTGGCCGTCCGTGCTGCGCCGGGAGGACCAGGTGCACACGGCGTACGCCATGGACGCCGTGGCGCAGGAGGTCATGTTCACGGTCGGCCCGCTGCTGGTGACCCTGTGCGTGTCCCTGTGGTCGGCCCGGGTGGCGCTGGTCGTGCTGAGCGTCGCCGGGGTGCTCGGGGCGCTCTCCGTCGTGCTCTCCCCGCCCTCCCGGGCCTGGCGCTCGGCGCCGCGCGAGGCCCACTGGCTCGGCGCGCTGCGCTCGCCCGGCCTGCTGGCCCTGCTCGGCGCCTTCCTCTTCGTCGGCATCGCGCTCGGCTCCATCACGGTCGCCGCCGTGCCGTACGCGGACGGCCACGGCGGGGACGCGGTGTACGGTTGGCTGATGGCCGCCCTCGGCCTGGGCGCGCTGGTGGGCGGCGCGGTCTACGGCGCGCGGCAGTGGAGGGGCGTGCCCGAGCGGCGACTGCGTGTGCTGGTGGCGCTTCTGGCGGTGTGTTACCTGCCGCTGGCGCTGATGCCGGGCACGGTCGCCATGGCGCTGCTCACCGCGCTCGCCGGAGTCTTCCTCGCACCCGCCATCGCCTGCGCGTTCGTCATCGTCGACCGGCACGCGCCGCGGGGCACGGTCACCGAGGCGTTCTCCTGGCTGGTGACCACGTTCACGGTGGGTTCCTCCGTCGGTACGGGCGTGGCGGGGCCGGTCGTCCAGTCGGGTGGCGCGCTGTGGGGTTTCGTGCTGCCGAGCGCCGCGGGGGCGGTGTCGTTGCTGGTCCTCACGGTCACCGGCGGAGTGCTCACGGCTCCCGCCGTCCGGGCGGTGGTTGCGGCTTCATCGGAAAATGATCCAAATCGTGCCGCCGAACCTCGTTTCAGCTCGGGGGATCGGGCGTAATGTTCACTCATGGACCGCCGCATTTTCGGGCTGGAGAACGAGTACGGCGTCACGTGCACGTTCAGGGGACAGCGCCGTCTGTCGCCTGACGAGGTGGCGCGGTACCTCTTCCGCCGTGTCGTGTCATGGGGCCGCAGCAGCAATGTCTTTCTGCGAAACGGCGCCCGGCTCTATCTCGACGTGGGGTCACATCCGGAATACGCGACACCCGAATGTGACGACGTGATCGAACTGGTCACCCACGACAAGGCCGGCGAGCGCATTCTCGAAGGACTCCTGGTGGACGCGGAACGACGCCTGCACGAGGAGGGAATCGCGGGCGACGTCTACCTCTTCAAGAACAACACCGACTCGGCGGGCAACTCCTACGGCTGCCACGAGAACTATCTGGTGGCACGGCACGGGGAGTTCTCGCGGCTCGCGGACATCCTCATCCCGTTCCTCGTCACCCGCCAGTTGCTGTGCGGGGCGGGCAAGGTGCTGCAGACGCCGCGCGGGGCCGTGTACTGCGTCAGCCAGCGGGCCGAGCACATCTGGGAGGGCGTCTCCTCGGCGACGACCCGCTCGCGGCCCATCATCAACACGCGCGACGAACCGCACGCCGACGCCGAGCGCTACCGGCGGCTGCACGTCATCGTCGGTGACTCGAACATGTCCGAGACGACGACGCTGCTCAAGGTCGGCGCCACCGACCTGGTGCTGCGCATGATCGAGGCCGGCACGGTGATGCGCGACCTCACCCTGGAGAACCCGATCCGGGCGATCCGCGAGGTCAGCCACGACATCACCGGCCGCCGCAAGGTGCGCCTGGCCAGCGGGCGGGAGGCCTCCGCGCTGGAGGTGCAGCGCGAGTACTACGAGAAGGCCGTGGACTTCTGCGACCGCCGGGGCATCCGCACCGGGACCGTCGCCCAGGTGCTGGAGCTGTGGGGCCGCACGCTCGAGGCGATCGAGACCGAGGACCTGGACCGGATCGGCACCGAGATCGACTGGGTCATGAAGTACAAGCTCATCGAGCGCTACCGGGCCAAGCACAACATGACGATGTCGCATCCGCGGGTCGCCCAGATAGACCTCGCCTACCACGACATCCACCGCCGTCGCGGCCTGTACTACCTGCTGGAGAAGAAGGGCCAAGCCACCCGGGTCTGCAACGACTTGAAGATCTTCGAGGGCAAGTCGGTGCCGCCGCAGACCACCAGGGCGCGGCTGCGCGGCGACTTCATCCGGCGGGCCCAGGAGCAGCGGCGGGACTTCACCGTCGACTGGGTCCACCTCAAGCTCAACGACCAGGCCCAGCGCACGGTGTTGTGCAAGGACCCCTTCCGTTCCGTGGACGACAGGGTGGAGAAACTGATCGCCGGGATGTGAGAGACGTTCCCCCCTGCCGTCGGCGCGTTCCGCCGCGCGGCGGTGACCGCGGAACGCCACACGGGCGCCGTACGTTTCGCGTACGGCGCCCTTCTCACGCCGTAGAGTTGCGCGCACGCCATCAACAAGATCGACCGATTACGAGGCCCCCACCGTGCGTCGACGCTCACTTCTCCTCACCGTGCCCGCGGGACTGGTCACGCTGGCCGCGTGCGGCGGCAACGACAAGCCCGACTCGGACAGCACCGGCGAGAGCGCGTCGCCCTCGGCCCCGTCGACCCCGTCGGCCGCGCCGTCGCCCAGGATCGTCTCCGGCCCGCTGCCGGCGATCACCGCGGGCACGAAGTTCGGGGAGAAGCCGACCGTCGCCAAGGGCAGCGGCGACCCGTCCAAGGACCTCGCCGTCAAGACGGTCATCGCCGGCGGCGGCCGCACCGTGGCGGAGAACGACTACCTCCAGGCGCACTACCTGGGGCAGATCTGGGACACCGGGAAGGTCTTCGACAACTCCTACGACCGCAGGACGCCCCTGCTCATCCAGCTCTCCCAGGGCCAGATCATCGACGGCTGGCGCTACGCCCTCACCGGCCGGAAGGCCGGCAGCCGCGTCGAGTTCTCCGTGCCGCCCGCCTGGGGATACGGCACGCAGGGCAACGCGCAGGTGGGCATCAAGGGCACCGACACGCTGGTCTTCGTGGTGGACGTGCTGGACACCTTCAACTCCAAGAGCTCCGCCAAGGGCAAGAAGGTCCCGCAGAACGACGCCGCCCTGCCCAAGGTCGGCACGAACACCGACGGCAAGGCCCCGTCCGTCGAGGTGCCGAAGAAGGCCGCCCCCACGAAGCTCGTCGCGACCTACGTCATCGAGGGCGACGGCGAGGAGGTCGCGGCGGACAACACGGTGCTCGTCCAGTACAAGGGCCTGGTGTGGGACACCGGCAAGGAGTTCGACTCCACCTACGCGCGGGGCATGCTGACGTCGTTCTCCCTGCAACAGGTCGTCAAGGGCTGGTCGCAGGGCCTGACCGGCAAGAAGGTCGGCAGCCGCGTTCTGATCGTCATCCCGCCGGCCCTCGGCTACGGCGACAACCCGCCGCCGAACAGCGGCATCCCGAAGGGCGCCACCCTCGTCTTCACCGTGGACCTTCTGGCGAAGATGTGACACCCCGCGCCGGGCGGCCGCCCGACGCGGGCACGAACCCGGCCGGGATGCGAGACTGTCGGCGTTGCCTTGTCGTAGAGAAGCAGGAGCGTAAGACGTGAGCATCGACAAGCCCGAGATCGACTTCCCGGGCGGCGAGCCCCCGGCGGACCTCGAGATCAAGGACATCTGGGAGGGCGACGGCCCGGAGGCCAAGGCCGGCGACACCGTCTCCGTCCACTACGTCGGCGTCGCCTTCTCCACCGGCGAGGAGTTCGACGCGTCCTGGAACCGCGGCACGCCGCTGCGCTTCCAGCTGGGCGTCGGCCAGGTCATCCCCGGCTGGGACCGCGGCGTGCAGGGCATGAAGGTGGGCGGCCGCCGCCAGCTGATCATCCCCGCGCACCTCGCCTACGGCGACCGCGGCGCCGGGGACCGGATCAAGCCGGGCGAGACGCTGATCTTCGTCTGCGACCTGATCGCGGTCTGATCGTCGCACGGCTGATCGAAGGATCCGGTCGCGGCCCGGCCGTCGTACGGCCCGGGCAAGGACCCGACCGGATGCGATCACCTCGGGCCCATGCCTGCCGGCATGGGCCCTCGGCTTTTGCCACCGCCCCCCGGAGCGGTACGGTCATCGGTCGGAAGCACATGAGGGAAGGCGAAGGGCGTCGATGGCCATTGCCAAGGCCGAGCGGCTGATGAACCTGGCGCTGTGTCTGCTGGGGACGCGGCGGCCGCTCAGCAAGCGCGAGCTGCGCGAGTCCCTCGAGGCGTACATCGAAGCCGGCTCCGACGACTCCTTCAACCGCATGTTCGAGCGCGACAAGGACGACCTGCGCGAGCTCGGACTCGTGATCGAGACCGTCGAGAACCTCGACGGCGAGGTGGGCTACCTGGCCCGCCGCGACAGCAACCGCCTGCCGCCGATCACCCTCGACGCCGAGGAGGCCGCCGCCCTCGGGCTCGCCGCCAAGGTCTGGCAGCAGGCCCGCCTGGCCGGCGCGGCCAGCGGCGCCCTGCAGAAGCTGCGCGCGGCCGGGCTGCCCGAGGACGTCGACCCGTACGGGGCCCACAGCGCGCTGGAGCCCCGTATCCCGGTGCACGAGGCCGCCTTCGAGCCGCTGATGCTCGCCTGCCGCGACCGCCGTCCCGTCGTCTTCGACTACCGCAAGGCCAACGCCGCCCAGCCCGGCACCCGGCACGTCGAACCGTGGGCGCTGGAGTGCTGGCGCGGCCACTGGTACCTGGCCGGCTTCGACCGCGACCGGGGCGCCGAGCGCGTCTTCCGGCTGTCGCGGATCACGGGGAAGGTCCGCAGCCGCGGCGGCGCCTTCACCGCCCCGGTGCCCGACGTCGTCACCGTCCGCGAGACCGTGGCGAGCTGGGCCGGCGAGACGGCCGACCGCTCCGCGCGGATCCGGCTGCGCCCGGGCGCGGGATACCCCCTCCGGGCGAGGGCCACCTCCGTACGGGAACTCGGTGACGGGTGGGACGAGTTGGAGATTCCGTACGGGCACGGGCTGGACGCCTGGCTGGTGGAGTTCGGTCCGGACGTGGTCGTCCTGGAGCCCGCCGAGCTGCGGACCGACGTGGTGGACCGGCTGCGTGCCGTGGCCAAGGGCTGAGGGGGAGCGAGCGACACCGTGGCAGGAAAACCGGTCAGGCCCGCGAACGCCATCGACCAGACCCGGCGGATGCTGTCCCTGGTGACCTACCTCAGGGAGCGCCCCGGCGCCCGCGTCGAGGACGTCGCGCGCGCCTTCGGTATCACCGAGGACGAGCTGGTCTCGGACCTCGACGTGCTGCCCATGTGCGGCACCAGCTTCCGCGGCGGCGACCTGCTGGACATCGACACCGACGGCGAGCGCATCTGGTGGCACAACCCCGCCGCCCTGGGGGCGGAGGCGGCCGAGCCGCTGCGGCTGGCCGCCGACGAGGCGACCGCCCTGCTGGTGGCCGCCCGCGCCGTCGCCACCCTGCCCGGGCTGCGGGAGAGCGACCGCCAGGCCCTGCTGCGGGCCACGGCCAAGGTGGAGGCCGCGGCCGGCGAGGCGGCCGGGGCGAGCTCCCGGCTGTCGGTGACCTTCGAGTCCGAGGGCGGCGTCTTCGCGGACGTCGACCGGGCCATCTCCGAGCGCCGCCGGCTGTGGATCCGCTACTACTCGCCCGCGCGGGACGAGGTCACCGAGCGCGAGATCGACCCCATCCGCCTGGTCAGCGTCGGCCACACGTACGTGGAGGCGTGGTGCCGCCGCTCCGAGGCGCGCCGCACCTTCCGCCTGGACCGGGTGGCCGAGATCCGGATCCTCGACGCGCCGTCCGCGCCGCCGGAGATCGAGCTGCGGGACCTCTCCGAGGCACTGGTGCAGCCCGCCGCGGAGGACCCGGAGGTGGTCGTCGAGGTCGGTCCCGGCGGCCGCTGGGTCGCCGAGTACTACCCGCACGACAGCGCCGATGAGCTTCCCGGCGGCGGCCTGCGTATCACTCTGCGCACCCCCGACCCGGCCTCGCTCAGACGTCTGGCGCTCCGGCTCGGGCGCGACGGCCGGATCGTCTCCCCGCCGGAGCTGGCCGACAGCGCCCGGCAGGCGGCACGCGAGGCGCTGGCGGCGTACGACGGCCCGCAGGGCGAGGAGCCCGGCCCGGGCGGCCCGGAGCGGGGTGCCGGGGGAGCGCGGGCGGACCACGACGGGTTGTACGACAGGCAGGAGCAGAGGCTTTGAGCGAGTCGGCGACGTCCGAGGCGCGCGGCATGTCGGTGGCATCCGCCTTCTCGGGGATGCGCGGCGTGGCGCCCGTGATGTTCCGGGCGGGCTGTCCCGACTGCCGGGGCCGCTTCGAGCTCGCGGCGAGCGCGCTGCGCCTGGCCATCGGCGCCTCCAGCCGCACCACGTTCTACTCGTTCACCTGCCCCGGCTGCGGGTCCTCGGTCCGCAAGCCCGCCGGCGAGCGGATCGTCGAGCTGCTCACCGGCGGCGGGGTCCGGACGCTCCGCCTGCACTCCACCGTCTAGGGTCTTGAGTCATGTTCTGGCCGATGTTCGCGGTAGCCGCGGGTTTCCTGGGTCTCGCCGTCCTCGGCGTGCTCGCCGTCCGGGTCTTCGTCGAGGCGCGGCGGCTGGGGGAGCAGGTCTCGGAGTCCGCGCGCCGCATCAACCGGGCCGCAGAGGACCTGGAGCGGGCGGCGGTGGCCACGGCCCGGGCGGCGGAGACGCTGTGAGAACCGCCCGCCCGAGCGTGTGGCCGGCAGCGCCGCGTAGGTCCGCCCGGTCCGCTCCGTGCTCCGCTTCGCCCTGTCATCCGGCCGCTGCGGGCAGGTACGCTGCTGATCGCGGCCCGCAGAACGAGGCCCGGGCCGTGGACGGGCGTACGCACGGGGATTGCCTCGCGTTCACCCCTGAGCGTTACGATCGCTGTCGAGAACGATCGATCGGGCAGGCGTCCGGCCGGTCGGACAGCACCCACCAGCCGCCTCGGTGAGAAGGTAAAGACTTATGTTCGGAAGGCTCGGAGCCCCCGAGATCATTCTCATCCTCGTCGTCATCATCCTGCTGTTCGGCGCGAAGAAGCTTCCGGACATGGCTCGCTCGCTGGGCAAGTCGGCGCGCATCCTCAAGAGCGAGGCCAAGGCGATGAAGGACGAGGGCAAGTCCTCCGCGCCGGCCGACCCGCCGCACACCGGCGAGGAGCCCCCCGCGCAGCGCACCATCCAGGCCGCCCCCGGCGACGTGACGAGCTCGCGACCGGTCGGCGAGCCGACGGACACCAGCAAGCGCTGACGCACGGCCGGACCCCTCCGGCCTGCCGCACGAGATGAGGACGTGGGTTGCTCAAGCCTGCCCGCAAGAAGGAGAAGGATCCCGAGGGGCGGATGCCTCTCGCGGAGCACCTTCGTGAGCTGCGCAACCGGCTCGGGAAGTCCGTCCTGGCCATTGTGATCGGCGCGGCCGTCGCCGCCGTCCACTACCGGGACATCATCGACTTCCTCACGGAGCCGGTCCAGCAGTCGGTGGGATGCTCCAAGTCGTTCACGGAGCTGGCGCAGCAGAGCGAGGGGGCCTGCGGCAACATCACCGTGGAGGGCCTGCTCGGCCCGTTCACGCTGATGATCAAGGTCGCGCTGACGGCCGGCGTCGTCATCGCGAGCCCGGTCTGGCTGTACCAGCTGTGGGCCTTCGTCGCGCCCGGCCTGCACAAGCACGAGAAGCGGTACTCGCTGGCGTTCGTCGGGGCCGGCTTCCCGCTGTTCGTCGCGGGTGCGTACTTCTCTTACCACGTGCTCCCCGCGGCGGCCAGCGTCCTGATCGAGTTCACGCCCCAGGGCGCGGTCAACCTGCTCCCGCTGGACGACCTGCTCGACCTCGTGACCCGCATGGTGATCGTCTTCGGGCTCTCCTTCGAGCTGCCGCTGCTGCTGGTGATGCTGAATCTCACCGGGCTGGTCGCCGGGCGGCGGATGCTCGGCTGGTGGCGCGGCATGATCATGGGCGTCACGCTCTTCGCGGCCTTCGCCACCCCCACGGTCGACCCGATCTCGATGCTGTCGCTGGCGGCGCCGATCGTCCTGCTGTACTTCCTGGCCACCGGCTTCGCGGTGGCGAACGACCGGCGCAGGCGCCGGCGGGAGGCCGAGGGCCCCGGAGACGACGAGGCGTCCGACCTGGACCTCACGCCCGAGGACATCGGCCAGGTCGAGGCGGTGGCGGTGCCGTCCCCCCTGCCGGAGCAGGCCCGCTCGGCCCGTGACCGGGTGAACGGCTACGACGACGTGACCTAGCCGCGTCGTCCGGATCACCCCGCGAGGCCGGGGTGATCCGGACGACGCGGCGCAGCAGGCGCGGCCGGGACGAAGCGCGGCGAGTGGGTACGGCGTGCCGCCCCGTCGAGGGTGCGAGCACGATCCGAACAATGATCGTCCGGTTGTCGGTGCGGGCCGGTACGCTCGAAAGCACGATGACAGAGGACCTCTCACCGGCCGAGCGGTACGCGGCAGCACGCAGGCGCGCTGCCGAGCAGGCCACCGCGCTCGCGGACTTCCGCGAGATGTACGACTTCGGCCTCGACCCCTTCCAGATCGAGGCGTGCAGGGCACTCGAGGCGGGGAAGGGCGTGCTGGTCGCGGCGCCCACCGGTTCGGGCAAGACGATCGTCGGCGAGTTCGCCGTCCACCTGGCCCTCCAGCAGGGCAAGAAGTGCTTCTACACGACACCCATCAAGGCCCTGTCGAACCAGAAGTACGCCGACCTGTGCCGCCGCTACGGCACCGGCAAGGTCGGCCTCCTCACCGGCGACAACAGCGTCAACTCCGACGCCCCCGTGGTCGTGATGACCACCGAGGTGCTGCGGAACATGCTCTACGCCGGGTCGCCGACCCTGCTGGGCCTCGGGTACGTGGTCATGGACGAGGTGCACTACCTCTCCGACCGCTTCCGCGGCGCCGTCTGGGAGGAAGTGATCATCCACCTGCCCGAGTCGGTGACGCTGGTCTCCCTCTCGGCGACCGTGTCGAACGCCGAGGAGTTCGGCGACTGGCTCGACACCGTCCGCGGCGACACGCAGGTCATCGTCTCCGAGCACCGGCCCGTGCCGCTGTTCCAGCACGTGCTGGCCGGCCGGCGCATGTACGACCTGTTCGAGGAGGGCGAAGGCCACAAGAAGGCCGTCAACCCCGACCTGACGCGCCTGGCGCGCATGGAGGCCAGCCGCCCCTCGTATCCGGACCGCCGGCGCGGCCGGGCCATGCGCGAGGCCGACCGCGAGCGGGAGCGCCGCCAGCGCGCGCGGGTGTGGACGCCCAGCCGCCCCGAGGTCATCGAGCGCCTCGACGCCGAGGGCCTGCTGCCCGCGATCACCTTCATCTTCAGCCGCGCCGCCTGCGAGGCCGCCGTCCAGCAGTGCCTGTACGCGGGCCTGCGGCTCAACGACGACGGGGCACGGGAGCAGGTGCGCGCCCTCGTAGAGGAGCGCACGGCGTCCATCCCGCGGGAGGACCTGCACGTCCTCGGCTACTACGAGTGGCTGGAGGGCCTGGAGCGCGGCATCGCCGCCCACCACGCCGGCATGCTGCCGACCTTCAAGGAGGTCGTGGAGGAGCTGTTCGTGCGCGGCTTGGTGAAGGCGGTCTTCGCGACCGAGACCCTCGCGCTCGGCATCAACATGCCCGCCCGCTCGGTGGTGCTGGAGAAGCTCGTCAAGTGGAACGGCGAGCAGCACGCCGACATCACCCCCGGCGAGTACACGCAGCTCACGGGCCGCGCGGGCCGCCGCGGCATCGATGTCGAGGGCCACGCGGTGGTGCTGTGGCAGCGCGGCATGAGCCCGGAGCACCTGGCGGGCCTCGCCGGCACGCGCACCTATCCGCTGCGCTCCAGCTTCAAGCCGTCGTACAACATGGCGGTCAACCTGGTCGAGCAGTTCGGCCGGCACCGCTCGCGGGAGCTGCTGGAGACGTCCTTCGCGCAGTTCCAGGCCGACAAGTCGGTCGTCGGGATCTCCCGGCAGGTGCAGCGCAACGAGGAGGGACTGGAGGGCTACAAGGCCTCCATGACCTGCCACCTCGGCGACTTCGAGGAGTACGCGCGGCTGCGCCGGGAGCTGAAGGACCGCGAGACCGAGCTGGCCCGGCAGGGCGCCGCCCAGCGGCGGGCCGAGGCCGCCGTGGCGCTGGAGAAGCTCAAGCCCGGCGACGTCATCCAGGTCCCCACCGGGAAGTACGCCGGCCTGGCGCTGGTGCTGGACCCGGGCCTGCCCGCCGGCCGGAGCAACGGCCACCGGGGCTTCGACCACCTCGACGGCCCGCGTCCGCTGGTGCTGACCGCCGAGCGGCAGGTCAAGCGGCTGGCGGCGGTGGACTTCCCGGTGCCGGTCGAGCCGCTGGAGCGGATGCGGATCCCCAAGTCCTTCAACCCGCGCTCCCCGCAGTCCCGCCGGGACCTCGCGTCCGCGCTGCGCACCAAGGCGGGGCACATCCCGCCCGAGCGGCACCGCAAGCGCCGGTCCGAGGCGGCCGACGACCGGGAGATCGCCCGGCTGCGGGCCGCGCTGCGCGCCCACCCCTGCCACGGCTGCAACGACCGTGAGGACCACGCCCGCTGGGCCGAGCGCTACCACCGGCTGATGCGCGACACCCGGCAGCTGGAGCACCGCATCGAGGGCCGGACGAACACCATCGCCCGCACCTTCGACCGCATCGTGGCGCTGCTGACCGAGCTGGACTACCTGCGCGGCAACGACGTCACCGAACACGGCAAGCGGCTGGCGCGGCTGTACGGCGAACTGGACCTGCTCGCCAGCGAATGCCTGCGCGAGCGGGTCTGGGAGGGGCTCGCCCCGGCCGAACTCGCCGCGTGCGTCTCGGCGCTGGTGTACGAGGCGCGGGCCGCCGACGAAGGTGTGGCACCCAAGCTGCCCTCGGGCCGGGCGAAGGCCGCGCTCGGTGAGATGGTGCGGATCTGGGGCCGTCTGGACGCCCTGGAGGAGGAGTTCCGCATCAGCCAGACCGAGGGGGTCGGCCAGCGCGAGCCCGACCTCGGCTTCGCCTGGGCCGCGTACATGTGGGCCTCCGGCAAGGGCCTGGACGAGGTGCTGCGCGAGGCGGAGATGCCGGCCGGCGACTTCGTGCGCTGGTGCAAGCAGGTCATCGACGTCCTCGGCCAGATCGCGGCGGCCGCTCCGGCGGAGAACTCGACGGTCGCGAAGAACGCGCGCAAGGCCGTCGACAGTCTGCTGCGCGGAGTGGTGGCCTACTCGTCGGTGGGCTGACCCGGCCGGTCCGGTACGGCCGCCGAAGCCCCACGCCCCGTCTCGGGCGTGGGGCTTCGTGCTGCCGTGCCCCCGGTGACACCTCGCGGATACGTACGGATGGAACCCCTCACCCGACCGGTGAGCGGCTTTCGCACGTCCGTACGCTGTCACCCTGTGTGTTCGCACGGGTTCCGTACGTGGAAATGGGGCCGAGGCTACTCCTCTCCCAGTGCCCGCTGCAGGTGCTTGCCGGATATGACACGGCGATGACCCGGTCGGACTAAGCTCGCCCGCGGCGCAGCGAGTTGAGGCGTATTCGTGCGCTTGTTCCCAAAAGTCGCCCGCATCCCAGATGGTCCCATGACCCACCCCCCTGCAACCGTCCCCCACACCCGACCGAGTCGTCTCAGAGGGCTTACATGGTGAGTGTTCAATCGGCCCCCGATGGCCGTGAACTTCCTTACGCGCGCGTACTGTTGCTGCCCGCCATAGTGATGGCCGCGGCGACCGGGGCCGCCGTCGCCCTGGTGCCCGACGCGGCCCGGCTCGCCGTCGGCTGCTGCGGCGCCGTGGCCGCGCTGCTCGTGCTCGGCACGGCGGCCGAGGCGGTGCGCCGCGGCCGTGCCCTCCGGGGCCGGCGGGCGGAGCACGCCCGTCACACCGCGTATCTGGAGCGGCGCATCGCCGCTCACGAGGAAGAGATGACCCGGCTCGGGTCGCAGATCATCCCCGCCGCGCTGCAACGGCTGCGCGCCGGCCGGACGCCCCGGGAGGTGATGATCGAGGTCATCGACGACGACCCCGAATGGCGGCACATCCCCGAGTCCCAGCGCTCGGTGGTGCGGACGATGCTGGAGATCGTCGACCAGGAGGAGTCCCTGCGCGACTCCACCCAGCGCTCCTTCGTCAGCATCGCCCGGCGCGTCCAGGCGATCGTGCACCAGCAGGCCAAGGAACTGCGGGAGATGGAGGAGGACCACGGCCGCAGCCCCGAGGTCTTCGACGACCTGCTGCGCATCGACCACGGCACCGCGCTGATCGGGCGCCTGGCCGACTCCATCTCCGTCCTCGGCGGCGGCCGGCCCGGCCGTCAGTGGCCGAACCCCGTCACCCTCTACAGCGTGCTGCGCGGCGCCATGTCCCGGATCCTGGAGTACCGCCGCATCGAGCTGCACTCCATCGCCAAGGTCAACATCAAGGGCACCCACGTCGAGCCCGTCATCCACGCCGCGGCCGAACTCCTCGACAACGCCACCCGCTACTCGCCGCCGCAGACGAAGGTGCACGTCACCGCCGTCGAGGTGCAGACCGGGGTGGCCATCGAGATCGAGGACGGCGGCGTCAGCCTCAGTGAGGAGGCCCGCGCCCGGGTCGAGAGGATGCTGGAGCGCGCCCAGGCCGGACTCGACCTGCAGGACCTCGGCGAGAGCCCCCGCCTGGGACTGGCCGTCGTCGGCCGGCTGTGCTCGACGTACCACATGCAGGTCTCCCTGCGGGCCTCGGCCTACGGCGGGGTCCGCGCCGTCCTCGTCGTCCCGAGCGACATGATGACGACGGAGCCCGCGCCCGGACTCGCGCACGGCATCGGCGCCACCGCCGTGCCCCAGCTCGACCTCGGCGGCGTGGAGGGCCCCAAGCGTGCGCCCAAGCGGCGCCGGCCCACCACTCCCCGTATCCCCGCCTCCGTGTCCATGGAGGACGAGGTCCCCGAGGTCACCGAGTGGACGCCGGGCGGCCTGCCGCAGCGACGGAGCCGGGTGAAGATCCCGCTCAGCCGGCGCATCGCCGAGCAGGCCGCCGCCGAGCGGGCCGAACGGGAGAGCGGGCACCTGTGGTCCGCGCCCGGGCCGGACCCCGCCCCGCAGGAGAAGGAATCCGAGCCCGGCCTGTGGGTCGAGGCCTTCTGGAACGGACTCAAGGACGGCAACACCGACGCGGACCCGACCGCGTTCACGCAGGACCCGGCCGCTTTCACCCACCTGATCGACGAACCGGCCCGCCACCACGCCGACGACGAGGGGGACCTCAAGTGATCCAGCAGCGAGCGAACTTCGACTGGATGCTCAAGGAGCTCCACGACGGCGTACCGGGCATCGAGATGATCGTGGTCCTGTCGGCCGACGGACTGCGCATCGCCCGCTACGGCGGCGACGCGGACGCCGCCGACCGGGTGGCCGCGGCCTGCGCCGGGCTGCAGAGCCTGGCGAGCGCCGTCGCCCACGAGATCCCGGACAGCGACGGCCGGATGAAGATGGTCGTCATCGAGATCCAGGGGGGCTACTTCTACCTGATGTCCGCCGGCGCCAACGCCTACCTCGCGGTCCTGTCCGACGTCGTCGCCGAGCCCGGCCTGATGAGCAACCGCATGCGCGACCTGGTGGTCCGCATCGGTGCCCACCTGACCAGTCCGCCCCGGCGGAACGGGCAGACCGTATGACTTCTCCGCAACGCCAGAGGCGCCCGCCCTCCCGGCAGGACCCCCCGCCGCAACCGGGCCGGCAGGGCGAGGAGAAGGCCCCCGAGCGGCTGTACGTGGTGGCCGGTGGCACCGAGGACGGCGCACGCGCCGCCCTCGACCTGGTGACGCTGGTCGTGGCGCGCGCCGACCCGCCCCCGTCCGCCTCACCGGAGCAGACGGCGGTGCTCCGGCTGTGCACCGCGCCCCTGTCGGTGGCCGAGCTGTCGGCCTACCTGAACCTGCCGTTCAGCGCGATGACCGTCCTGATCACCGAGCTGCTCACGGCGGAACTGGTGCAGGCGCGCGCCCCGATCGTCCGCCAGGCGGTTCCCGACCGTTCCCTCCTCGAAGCGGTGATGCATGGACTTCAAAGGCTCTGACACCCTCCCCGGTCCGCGCAGCGGGGACCACCTGCCGCACACGGCCCAGGCCGCGGTCAAGATCGTGATCGTCGGCGGGTTCGGGGTCGGCAAGACCACCATGGTCGGCTCGGTGAGCGAGATCAGGCCGCTGACCACCGAGGAGACCATGACGCAGGCCGGTATCGGGGTCGACGACGACTACGGCTCCGACTCCAAGACCGCCACCACCGTGGCGATGGACTTCGGCCGTATCAGCATCACCGACCAACTGGTGCTCTACCTCTTCGGCACACCCGGCCAGGAGCGCTTCTGGTTCCTGTGGAACGGCCTGTTCGAGGGGGCGCTCGGGGCGGTCGTGCTGGTCGACACCCGCCGGCTGGAGGTCAGCTTCGACGTCATGGGGCGCCTTGAGGAGCGCGGCGTGCCCTTCGTGGTCGCCGTCAACTCCTTCCCCGACGGGCCCCGTCACCCGCTCCCGGAACTCCGCGCGGCACTCGACCTGGCGGAGGAGATCCCGATCGTCGAGTGCGACGCCCGCCGCCGGGCCTCCAGCCGGGACGTCCTGATGACGCTCATGCGCTTCCTGCACTCCCTCGCCATGACCGGATCGCTCACCTGACCCCGGCCGACCGGCCCCGCCCACGCATCCACTCCCGTCCCGAAAGCGATCACTGTGACGTTGGAACCCCACTTCCCGACCGGTCCGGACGACCTGACGGCCGGTCCTCCTCCCGGTTGCCCCGCGCACGCCGTCGGGCCGGGGGGACTGCACCGGCTGCACGAGGCGGAGGACCTCGCGGCGCTGTACGAGGAGCTCCGGGAGCGGCACGGCCCGGTGGCGCCCGTACTGCTCCACGACGACGTGCCGATGTGGGTGGTCCTCGGCCACGCCGAGAACCTGCACATGGTGCGCACCCCCTCCCAGTACACCCGGGACAGCCGCATCTGGACCCCGCTCAGGGACGGCATGGTCAAGCCCGACCATCCGCTCATGCCGCACATCGCCTGGCAGCCCGTCTGCTCCCACGCCGAGGGCGACGAGCACAGACGGCTGCGCGGCGCGGTCACCGGCGCCATGGAGACCATCGACCACCGCAGCATGCGCCGGCACATCGGCCGCCACACCCAGCGCCTCGTCAACCGGTTCTGCGAGGAGGGCAGGGCCGACCTCGTCGCCCAGTTCGCCGAGCACCTGCCGATGGCGGTCATGTGCGAGATCCTCGGGATGCCCGAGGAGTACGGAGACCGCCTCGTGCAGGCCGCCCGCGACATGCTCAAGGGCACCGAGACCGCGATCGCCAGCAACGCGTACATCATGGGCTGCCTGACGCGGCTCACCGCCCGCCGGCGCACCCGGCCCGAGGAGGACTTCGCCGGCCGGCTCGTGGAGGACCCGGCCGGCCTGACCGACGAGGAGATCGGCCAGCACCTGCGGGTGGTGCTCATCGCCGCCTACGAGGCCACCGCCAACCTCCTGGCCAACGTGCTGCGGCGCGTGCTCACCGAGCCGGGTTTCCGCGCGCAGCTCAACGGCGGCCAGATGACGGTGCCGGAGGCGGTCGAGCAGTCCCTGTGGGACGAGCCGCCGTTCAGCACCGTCTTCGGCTACTTCGCCAAGCAGGAGACGGAGTTGGGCGGCCGGCGCATCCGCAGGGGCGACGGGCTGCTGTTCGGCATCGCGCCGGCCAACGTCGACCCGCGGGTCCGCCCCGACCTGTCGGCGAACATGCAGGGCAACCGCTCCCACCTCGCCTTCGGCGGCGGCCCGCACGAGTGCCCCGGCCAGGACATCGGCCGCGCCATCGCCGAGGTCGGCGTGGACGCGCTGCTGATGCGGCTGCCCGACGTGCGACTCGACTGCGCCGAGGAGGAGTTGCGCTGGACGCAGTCGATCGCCTCACGCCATCTGGTGGAGCTGCCGGTGCGGTTCACACCGAAGAGCCCGCAGGAGGTGACGGCGGATCCGGCCCGTCCCCGGGTCCCGCAGCGGCGCACCGACTGGGAGGTGGGCACCCGCCCCTCCACGCCGGCGCCCGTTCCCGAGCCGCCGGCACCGCCGTCCGCCCCCGAGCGGCCGGCACCGGCCGAGGAGCGGGCCGCCGCCACCGCCCCCGGAGCGCCGGCGCACCCGGCCCCGGCGGCTCCTGCCGCTTCCGAGGGCGTCCTGCGGCGCCTGCTGCGGTGGTGGCGTGGTCACTGACCGGCCCACCGCGCGTACGAGGACCAGGCCAGAAGCGTCCGCCGGCTGGTGAACCGGTGCTCCGCCCCCGTGACCGGATCGGTGAACTCCAGTACCCGCGCGAGCAGTTGCAGCGGCCGCCGGAAGTCGTCGGCGGGCGCGGGTGCGGTCACCACCGGATACAGCGGATCGCCGAGGATCGGCACGCCGAGCGCGTTCATGTGCACGCGCAGCTGGTGCGTCTGCCCGGTGCCGGGCACCAGCCGGTACCGGGCGAGCCCGTCCGCGCGGTGTTCGGCCCGTTCCACCCGGGTGACCGCGTTGGGTTCGCCCGCCACCTCGCGGGCGGCGAGCACGCCG
This sequence comes from Streptomyces sp. NPDC046831, assembly GCF_040645305.1. NCBI lineage: Bacteria > Bacillati > Actinomycetota > Actinomycetes > Kitasatosporales > Streptomycetaceae > Streptomyces > Streptomyces sp. NPDC046831. The sequence goes on from NZ_JBEYXZ010000005.1 coordinate 58,426, forward strand.
CGCTCCTTCAGGATCCGGCTGCGCACCGTCCGCGGCAGGGCGAGACCGGGGTCGTGCGGTGCGACGGCCTCGTACTCCTTGCGCACCTGCCGGTCGCGGAACAGCGTCTGGTACGCGCCGCGTTCCCCGGGCCGCACCGTGAACAGCACCAGCCCGGCGGTGAGCCGGTCCAGGCGGTGCGCGGCCGTGAGCGTCGGGATCCCCAGCTCGCGCCGCAGCCGCGCCAGCGCGGTCTCGGCGACGTGCGAGCCGCGGGGCGTGGTGGCGAGGAAGTGCGGCTTGTCCACGACGACGACGTGCTCGTCGCGGTGGACGACCTCCAGCGGGAACGGCACCGGCACCTCGGCGGGCAGCTCCCGGTGGAACCACACGAACATCCCGGGCCGGTACGCCGCGTCCGGCGCCACCGCACGCCCGTCGGCACCGACGATGCGTCCCGCGTCGAACATCGCCTCGACGACTCCGGGCCCCGCTCCGGTCAGCCGCTCCACGAGGTGCTCGCGCACGGTGGCCCACGGCCCGTCGGCGGGCAGCCGCACCCGCACGGGGTCCACCCCGTGGCGCTGGGGCAGGGGGGAGGGCGGAGCGGGGGTTCTGCGTCTCATCGGCGCCCAGCGTAGGCGCTGCGGGGGTGCTCAGGCGGCCGGCGCCGCGCCCTCCTGCTCCTCCTCGATGCGCGCGTTCCACTCGCGCTTGGAGGCCTGCCAGCCGTCCTCGGTGTGGCCGAGCCGCCAGTAGCCGGAGACGGACAGGTCCTCGCGGGGGACGGCGTGCTCGACGCGCAGCAGGCGGCGCAGCTCCTTGACGAAGCCGGCCTCACCGTGGACGAACGCGTGCACCCGGCCCTCGGGGAACTCCAGCGCCCGCACGGCCTCGACCAGTGCCTCGCCGACGGGGCGCCGCCCGCGGTGCAGCCAGACCACGTCCACCTCGGAGTCGATCTTCTGCTCCTCCTCGGGGCCGGCCACCTCGACGAAGGCGTACGTCCGGGCGCCCTCGGGAAGCGTCTCCAGGGCGCGGGCGATGGCCGGCAGGGCGCTCTCGTCCCCGGCGAGCAGATGCCAGCCGGCGCTCGGGTCCGGGGCGTAGGCGCCGCCGGGGCCCATGAACCGGACGGTCTCGCCCGGCCTGGTGCGCAGGGCCCAGGGGCCGGCCAGTCCCTCGTCACCGTGGATCACGAAGTCAAGCGTCAGCTCGCGGTGCTCGGGGTCCCAGGCGCGGACGGTGTACGTCCGGGTCACGGGCCACTGCTCGCGCGGGAACTCCTCGCGGATCCGCTCCATGTCGAAGGGCTCGGGGTAGGTGACGCCCCCGGCTGGGAACAGCAGCTTCACGTAGTGGTCCGTGCACGTGTCGGCCGCGAGGCCGGCGAGGCCCTCACCGCCGAGCACGACGCGCTGCATGTGCGGGGTGAGCCGCTCGGTGCGGACGACCTGCGCGGTGTGGGCCTTCCGCGGCTTGCGCGCCGGACGTTCTGCCATGACGGCCTCCCTGCTCCCTTGCTTAGGGTTACCTAAGTTAGCACTTTCCGGAGGTGAACACCTCGCGCGGCAGGGCGGCGTGAGGGCGGACCGGCGCGGCCGTCATGCCGTGAGCGTGGTGAGCAGGCGCTCCAGGGAGCCGCCCAGTCCCCAGCGGGCCGCGAGCTCCTCCAGCGCCGCCGGATCGCGCGGGGCGCGCGGCAGCGCCGCGTCGACGTCCGGCAGCGGGACGTCGGTGGCGACGCGCACGACCTTCGGCGCCACCGCCAGGTACGGCCGGGCCTCGTGGAGGCGCCTGCGCTGCGTCGGTGTGAGCCTGGCCCTCGGATCGTCGACGGCCGCCATGATCCCGGTCAGGTCGCCGAACTCGGCGAGCAGCCTGGCCGCAGTCTTCTCGCCGATGCCGGGCACGCCGGGCAGCCCGTCGCTCGGGTCGCCGCGCAGCAGGGCCAGGTCCGCGTACCCGCCGCCGCCGACCCCGTATTTCTCCCGCAGGACCGCCTCGTCGGTGATCCGCAGGGTGCCGACGCCCTTGACCGGGTACAGCACCCGCACGCCGCGGGCGTCGTCCACCAGCTGGTACAGATCCCGGTCGCCGGTGACGATGTCGACCGGGCCCCCGGCCCGCGCGGTGAAGGTGCCGATCACGTCGTCCGCCTCGTAGTCCGCGACACCCACCCGGGCGATGCCGACGGCGTCGAGGACGGCCTCGATCACCGGGATCTGCGGGGACAGGGTGTCCGGCACCTCCTCCTCGTCCGGGGCGCCCGCGTGCGTCTCGGCCACGCGGTGCGCCTTGTAGGAGGGGATCAGCTCCACCCGCCACCGCGGCCGCCAGTCGGCGTCCATGCACGCCACCAGCCGGTCGGGCCGGTGGTCCCTGATCAGGCGGTCGACGAAGTCGAGCAGCCCGCGCACGGCGTTCACCGGCGTGCCGTCGGGGGCCTTGACCGACTCCGGGACGCCGAAGTAGGCGCGGAAGTACAGGGTCGCGGTGTCGAGGAGCATCAGTCGTCCGGTCACGCACCGCATCATGCCGCACGGCACCGACAGGGCCGTGCGTGCGACGGCTCCGTCCGGGATGGACGGCCGGGGCGTGCGCCGGGCCGCGCGGAGGGGACCGCGGCGTGCGCGCGGGCGTGAGCCAGAACACACTCCTGTTTGGCCCGGGCGCTTCGGGGCAGGTGCCGCTTCGGACCGAAGGTAGTTGATCAATTCAACTTTTGCTGTGACTTCGAGTCCCGTCCCTGCCGCCGAGCGCAAGAGGTACGCGTGACATCCAGGCTTGAGGCCGAGCACCTGTTCAAAGTGTTCGGCAGACGATCCGACGAGGCGGTGGAGAGGCTCCGCCGGGGCGCCGACCGCGAGGAACTGCGTGCCGACGGCACCACCGCCGCCGTCATCGACGCCTCCTTCACGGTCGAACCCGGTCAGATCTTCGTAGTCATGGGGCTGTCCGGATCCGGCAAGTCCACGCTGCTGCGCATGCTCAACGGACTCCTCGAGCCGACCGCGGGCAGCGTCCGCTTCGACGGGCAGGACCTGACCGCGCTGTCCGGCCGTGCCCTGCGCGAGGTCCGCTCGAAGAAGATCAGCATGGTCTTCCAGCACTTCGCGCTCTTCCCGCACCGCAGCGTCCGTGAGAACGCCGCCTACGGCCTGGAAGTGCAGGGCGTGCCCCGCGCCGAGCGCGAACGCCGCGCCGACGAGGCGCTCGCCCTGTGCGGCCTGGCCGGCTGGGAGAAGTCCTGGCCGGACGAGCTCTCCGGCGGCATGCAGCAGCGCGTCGGCCTCGCCCGCGCGCTGGCCACTGACGCGGACCTGCTGCTGATGGACGAGTCCTTCAGCGCCCTGGACCCGCTGATCCGGCGCGACATGCAGGACCAGCTCCTTCAGCTGCAGAAGACCCTGAAGAAGACGATCGTCTTCATCACCCACGACCTCAACGAGGCCATGCGCCTCGGCGACCGCATCGCCGTCATGCGCGACGGCCGGATCGTGCAGTGCGGCAGCGCGGAGGAGATCTTGCTCGAGCCCGCGGACGACTACGTCGCCTCCTTCGTCCAGGACGTCGACCGCTCCCGCGTGCTCACCGCCGAGGCCGTCATGGACCGTGACGTGCGCGGCGACGAGGCCGACTGCGCGTGCCGGACCGCGCGGACCGACACGCCGTTCACCGAGCTGTGCGCCATCAGCGCCCGCGTGCCGCACCCCGTCGCCGTGCTCGACGACCGCCGCCGCCTCGTCGGGGTCGTCCCGCGGCAGCGGCTGATCGGTTTCCTCGGCGACGAGCAGGCCGCGCCCCGGGCCTGCGAGGCGTCCCGGCGCCGGGACGGCGAGAAGGCGGTGGCCCGTGCCTAGGATCCCGCTCGGCGACTGGGTCAACACCGCGGTCGACTGGCTGCTCGGCCACATGGCCTGGCTCTTCGACTTCCTCAAGACCGTCTTCACCGGCACCTACGACGGCATCGCCGCCGTTCTGCAGGCCCCCGAGCCGCTGCTGCTCGCCGGCGTCTTCGCCGTGCTCGCCTTCTGGCTGCGCGGCACGCTCGCCGGTGTCCTCACCTTCGCGGGCTTCGCCTTCATCGACTCCCTGGAGCTCTGGGACGACGCGATGGTGACCCTGTCGCTCGTCCTCGTCGCCACGATGATCGCGCTGGTGGTCTCCGTGCCGGTCGGCATCTGGGCGGCGCGCTCCGACCGGGTCAGCGGGGTCGTCCGGCCCGTCCTGGACTTCATGCAGACGCTGCCCGCGATGATCTACCTCATCCCGGCCATCCTGTTCTTCGGCACGGGCGCCTCCGCCGGCATCGTCGCCACGCTGATCTTCGCGCTCGCCCCGGGCGTGCGCATGACGGAGCTGGGCATCCGCCAGGTCGACGCGGAGTTGGTCGAGGCCGCCGAGGCGTTCGGCACCACGCCCCGCAACACGCTGCTGCGCGTCCAGCTCCCGCTGGCCCTGCCCACCGTCATGGCGGGCGTCAACCAGGTCATCATGCTCGGCCTGTCCATGGCCGCGATCGCCGGCATGGTCGGCACCGGCGGCCTCGGCGGCGACGTCAACGAGGCCATCGGCCAGCTCAACGTGGGGCTCGGGTCCGAGGCCGGCGTCGCCATCGTGATCCTCGCGATCTACCTGGACCGCATGACCGGCGCCCTCGGCGAGCAGGTCTCGCCGCTCGGCCGCCGCGCCGCCGCCCGGGCACGCGCCGCGCAGGGCCTCAGGATCTGGTCCTACCGGCCCCACCCGCAGGTCGCCGTCGTCGGCGTCGTCGTCCTCGCGCTGGTCGCGGGCGGCATGGGCCTCTTCGGCGGGAAGGGCGACGGCTCCGCCGCCGAGGCCGGCGGCAGCGGCTCCGGCGCGCGGCCGGCCGAGGCGGAGCGCGCCCTGAACGTCGCCTGGTTCCCGTGGGACGAGGACATCGCCGTCACCCACCTGTGGAAGCGCGTCCTCGAACGGCGCGGCTACCGGCTGAACCTGAAGCAGATGGACGTGGGCCCGGTCTACACCGGCCTCGCCTCCGGCGACATCGACGTCAACTTCGACGCCTGGCTGCCGTACGCGCAGAAGAACTACTGGGACCGGAACAAGGACCGGATCAGGGACCTGGGCACCTGGTACCGGCCGACCTCGCTGGAGATCGCCGTGCCCTCCTACGTCAAGGACGTGAAGTCCCTGGAGGACCTCAAGGGCAAGTCGGCGCTCTTCGACGGGAGGATCATCGGCATCGAGCCCGGTACCGGCGAGATGAACCTGCTCAAGGACAAGGTCCTGCCCGGCTACGGACTGGACGAGGAGTACGAGGTCGTCGACGGCTCCACGCCGGCGATGCTGGCCGAGCTGAAGCGGGCCTACGCGCAGCGCAAGCCGGTCGCGGTCGTCCTGTGGTCACCGCACTGGGCGTACAGCGAGTACGACCTCACCAAGCTGGCGGACGGCAGGAAGCTCTTCGGCGAGGGCAACACCATCCGCACCGTCTCCAGCCTGAAGTTCCCCGAGCAGTACCCGCGGCTCACCGAGTGGATCAAGAACTTCCGGATGAGCGAGGACGAGCTGGGCAGCCTGGAGAGCGAGATCAACAAGCGCGGCCAGGGCCATGAGGAGGAAGCGGTCGACGCCTGGCTGAAAAGGCATCCGGACATGATCGGCCGGATGACCCCGCAGTAGCCGCCGTCCGCACACCGCCCGAGGGGCGGATCCACCCACGCAGCCCGGCCGCGTGGACGGGGTCCGCCCCTCGGGCCGTCCATCGGGTCTTTGCGCGGGGGCCTGCCGGGGGCCGGCGCTGCCGCCGCGGCCTTCGGGTCTCCGGCACTGCGCCGGCCCCCGCCCCCTCGGGCCTTTTCCCGAGCATCCTCTGCCGGATTCTCGGCCCTTCACCCGGGCGTCCTCTTCCGCCCCCGAAGCTCCCCTCGAGGGGCCGCTTCCGGGGGCGGCACGGTTCCGGCCAACCACGGTGCGTGACGGACCCGGCCGCGCGTTCCGCTGTCCGGCCCTCCTGATCTGCCGCTTCGCCCGCGCGGCGCAGCGCGTGTCCGGTCCGGCGCGAGGGCGGATCCACTGGCGCGAACCGCCACGTCGCGCCCCGCGCGAGGGGACGGGGTTGGCACGGCCGCATGAACCGGTCCGCCGAACCTGCGTAGGGTGCAGAGGAGCGTGACCGGAACAGTGCGCCCGCAGCGGGGCGCACCGGGAGCCGGCCGACGAGCGAAGGAGGGAGCCGGAGCGATGGGCGACCACAAGGAGCAGCCCCTGCGCGTGGGCGCGGCCGTGCGGCGGCGGCGCCGGGCGCTGGAGCTCACCCTCGCCGTCGTGGCCGAACGCAGCGGCCTGTCGGTGCCTTTCCTCAGCCAGATCGAGAACGACCGGGCGCGTCCCAGCACCATCTCCCTGGAGAAGGTCGCCGACGCCCTGCGGACCACCGCCGTGGAACTGCTGGCGGCCGCCGACCCGGCGTGCAGCGTCGACGTCGTGCGCGACGAGGCCGCCGATTCGGCCCTCGCGCCCGGGTCCCGGGCGCGCTCCCTGGTGCGCGGGCACCACCAGCTGCACGCCACCGAGTTCACCGGTGACCACGACGCGGGCCGCGAGTTCCAGCACCGCAACGACGAGCTGATGTACGTCGCCGACGGCGCCGTGGAGATCGAGGCGGAGGGCCGCGCGTACCGGCTCGGGCGCGGGGACACCATGTACCTGACCGGCGGGGTGCGCCACCGCTGGCGGGCCACCGTGCCGGAGACCCGCGTGATCGTGGTCGCGGTGGCCGAGCACATCGAGGCGGTGCAGGACCGGTCGCGCTGATGCGGGTCGTGTCCCTGGTGCCCTCGCTGACCGAGGCGGTGGCGGTGACGCTGCCCGGCGTCCTGGCCGGCGCGACCGACTGGTGCGTCCACCCGGCCGGCCTCGACGTGGTCCGTGTCGGCGGCACCAAGAACCCGAAGGCCGACCGGATCGCCGCGCTCGCCCCCGACCTGGTGATCGCCAACGAGGAGGAGAACCGCGCCGCCGACCTCGACGCCCTGCGTGCGGCCGGCGTGGAGGTCCTGGTGACCGAGGTGCGTACGCTGCCGCAGGCCTTCCGGGAGCTGGCGCGGGTGCTGGAGGCGTGCGGGGCGCGGGGCAGGCCGCGATGGCTGGACGAGGCGGAGGCCGCCTGGTCGTCGCTGCCGGCGCCGCAGCGCCGTACCACCGCCGTGGTGCCGGTGTGGCGGCGGCCGTGGATGGTGCTGGGGCGCGACACCTTCGCGGGGGACGTGCTCGCCCGCCTCGGCGTCCACCACCTGTACGCCGGCCACGCCGAGCGCTACCCCCGGGTGCCGCTCGCGGAGCTGCGGGCGGCCGCCCCGGACGTCGTCGTCCTGCCGGACGAGCCGTACCGCTTCACCGCCGCCGACGGCCCCGAGGCCTTCCCCGGCCTGCGGTGCGCCTTGGTCAGCGGACGGCACCTGACCTGGTACGGCCCGTCGCTGGCCGAGGCGCCGCGGGTGCTGGGGGAGGCGCTGCGCGCAGCGGGGCGGTGAGCGGGCCGCGGACGGTGGGCGGGCGGTGCCGCGCGGCCGCGCGGCAGCGGCGACGAGGAGGGCTCGCAGGCCGGCTGTGAGCCCGTGGCAGGGGGCGAGGTGGGCCGACCGGCCAGGGCGGCGGCGCCAGTGGCGCTGGTGCGCGCTGGGACGGTGCGGGAGCCGGTACGGCGGACGGTGGATGGCCGACGGCAGGGAGACGGCGGCCGGGCGCCGGGAAAAGGACCGGACGGACTGAGGCGACCATGACTCCCGGTGTTCGCCGCGGAGCCGGCGCCGGGCGGGACGCGGGCCAGGAGGCCGTCACCAGGGGTTTCCCGCCGCCGGGCATAAGCTGGATTGATGACGAAGGCGGACGGGAGCGGACAGGGGCGGCCGGGCGCGAGCACCTCGCTGGCCCACCGGGTCCCGGACCTCGGGGCACTGGAACTGCTGCTGGCCGTGGCACGGCTGGGCAGCCTCGGCGGGGCGGCGCGCGAGCTCGGCATCACCCAGCCGGCGGCCAGCAGCCGGATCCGGTCCATGGAACGGCAGCTGGGCGTGGCCCTGGTGGACCGCTCGCCGCGGGGTTCCCGGCTGACGGACGCCGGGGCGCTGGTGACCGACTGGGCGCGACGGGTGGTGGAGGCCGCGGAGGCGTTCGACGCGGGGGCGCAGGCCCTGCGGGACCGTCGGGACTCGCGGCTGCGCGTCGCGGCCAGCATGACGATCGCGGAGTACCTGATGCCGGGATGGCTGATCGCGCTCAGGGCACGGCGGCCGGACACGGCGGTCTCGCTGCTCGCCGGCAACTCCGCGGTGGTGGCTCAGCGGCTGTTCGCGGACGAGGCCGACCTCGGCTTCGTGGAGGGACTGACCGTGCCCTCCGGGCTGGACACGGCGGTGGTCGCCCGCGACCGCCTCGTCGTGGTGACGGCGCCGGGCCACCCGTGGGCACGCCGGCGGCGCCCCCTGGCGGCCGAGGAACTGGCGGCGACCCCGCTCATCCTGCGGGAGGAGGGCTCCGGGACGCGCCAGGTCCTGGACACCGCGCTGGGCGGTCTGGCCCGCCCGCTGATCGAGGTGTCCTCGACCACGGCGGTGAAGGCCTCCGCGGTCAGCGGCGCGGGGCCGGCCGTGCTGAGCGAACTGGCCGTGGGCGAGGAGCTGTCCCTGCGGCGGCTGGTGCGCATCCCCGTGCACGGCGTCACCCTGAAGCGGGACCTGCGGGCGGTCTGGCCCACGGGCCACCGCCCGGTCGGCCCCGCCCGGGAACTGCTCACCCTCACCCGCTGCCGGCCATCCGCGGGGCCCACGACGAACGCGTGAACGGCTGACGCGCCCCCGCGCCGGCTGGGCGGGCCCGTCCTGGCGGCCCGAACCAGCCTCCGGTGCCGGCGGGCCGGGCGGCACCGTCCGTCAGGGGACGCCGCGGACGGCCGTGTCCGCCGCGGCGTCCGCGGGACCGGCGGTGAGTGCGTGAGTGGGGCGGCCGAGCCCCCGCGCAGGCGGCACGGGCTTGCGCGTCGGCGGGCCGGGAAGCCGCGCCGGCGCCTCGGGCAGCGCCCCGCGCCGACGGCATCGGTCCCGTGTCGGTGGGTCGGGAAGCCGTGCCGGCGGGCCGGGTCCCGCGCCGGCGTCGCGGACAGCGCTCGCCCGCTGAGGGCACCGGCCCCGCGTCGGTGGGCCGGGTGGGTCCGTCGCCAACGGACAGCGCCGCGCCGGCGCCTCGGGCAGCGCCCCGCGCCGACGGCATCGGCTCCGTGTCGGTGGGTCGGGTGGGTCCGTCGTCAACGGACAGCGCCGCGCCGGCGTCGCGGACAGCGCTCGCCCGCTGAGGGCACCGGCCCCGCGTCGGCAGCCCGGGTGGGTCCGTCGTCACGGACAGCGCCCCGCGCCGGCGCCTCGGACAGCGCCCCGCGCCGACGGCATCGGTCCCGTGTCGGTGGGTCGGGAAACCGTGCCGGCGGGCCGGGTCCCGCGCCGGCGTCGCGGACAGCGCTCGCCCGCTGAGGGCACCCGCCCGTGCCGGCAGCCCGGGTGGGTCCGTCGTCAGGGGTCGTAGGCGAGGCGTGGTGGGCCGGGTGGGTCCGTCGCCGACGGACAGCGCCGCGCCGGCGCCTCGGGCAGCGCCCCGCGCCGACGGCATCGGCTCCGTGTCGGTGGGTCGGGAAGCCGTGCCGGCGGGCCGGGTCCCGCGCCGACGTCACGGAAAGGGCCGCCCGCTGCCGGCACCCGCCCCGTGCCGGCAGCCCGGGTGGGTCCGTCGTCAGGGGCCGTAGGCGACCGGCGTGCTCGCCGCCGTGTCCGCGGCGGCCTGGACCAGGCCCCGCATCACCCGCAGGTCCTCGGCCATCTCGGGGTGCCACTGCACGCCCATGACCCAGTCGGCGGAGGGCAGTTCGACCGCCTCCGCCGTGCCGTCCTCCGCGCGCGCGGCCACCACCAGGCCCTCCCCGAGACGGTCGACCGCCTGGTGGTGGAAGGTCGGTACCGTCGTCCGCTCCGGCACCAGGCCGGCGTAGCGGGTGCCGGGGACCGGCTCGACCGGGTGCCCGCCGAAGACGCCGACCACCTCGGCGTGCCCGTCCAGGTGCTGCACGAGGGTGCCGCCGAGGGCGACGTTCAGCAGCTGCATGCCCCGGCAGATGCCGAGCAGCGGCACGCGCGCGGCCAGCGCCGCCTCGACCAGGGCGAGCTCCCAGGCGTCCCGGGCCCGGGACGGCGGCCCGGTGCGGGGGTCGGGCTCCGCGCCGTACCGGGCCGGCTCGACGTCCGGACCGCCCGCGATCACCAGGCCGTCGAGGCGGGCGACGGTCGCCGCGGCCTGCTCCGGCGCGTCCGGCGGCAGCATCACGGCGAGTCCGCCCGCCCGCTGCACCAGCCGCGGATAGCCGGCCGGCAGCAGCGCCGACTCCAGCTCCCACGCGCCCCAGCGCGCCCCCGTCTCCAGATAGGTGCTGATGCCGATCAGCGGCCGTGCGCTCACCCGTTCCTCCCGGTCTTCCATGGTGTCCTCGCCCGTCTGCGTCTCACGTGAGAAAGCCCCGCAGCAGCGCCGCCGTTCCCGCGCAGTGCTCCCGCATCGCCGCCCGCGCCCCGTCCGCGTCCCCGTCGAGCACCGCCTCGACCAGCGCGGCGTGCTGGCGCTGCGAGTGCTCCAGATTGCGCGCCAGGAGCGGGATGCAGTCCAGCAGATCGTTCACCGTGGCCCGGACGGCCGCGTACTGCGTGGCCAGCGTCGGCGAGCCGGCGAGCTCGGCGAGCGTGAGGTGGAGCATCGTGTCCAGCCGCCGGTAGTCCGCGAGGGGGGCGTCCCGCGTGCGCCGCAGCGCCGCCCGCAGCCGTGCCGCCCGCTCGCCGGCCGGGCGCTCCGCCGCGCACAGCCCGGCCGCGCCGACCTCCAGCACCTCGCGGAAGCGCAGCACGTCCTCGATGTCCACCTCGGCGGTCCGGCGCCGCAGCGCGTCCCCGCCGCCGGTGTCCGCGCGGGGCAGGACAAACGTTCCGCCGTACCGTCCGCGCCGCGCCTCGACCAGCCCCTGCTCCCGCAGCACCTTCAGCACCTCCCGCAGGGTCACCCGGCTCACCCCGAGCCGCTCCGCCAGCACCCGCTCGGCGGGCAGCCGCCCACCCGCCGGCACCAGCCCCAGCCGCACGACCTGCAGGATCTGCTCCAGTGCCTCCTCGAACCCGTTGCCCGCCCGCACCGGCCGCAGCACCGGCGCGAGAGCGTCCTCGCGCCCGCCCGGCTCCGTGTGCCGCGCCATGTGGCCGCGCCCCCTTCCCCGGCAATGGTTCCCGGCCATACCTTATGGCTCCCGGCCGGCCGACGAAGCCGAAGGAGGCTCACCCGTGGCAGACCGCACACCCCCGCTCGGCGTCGAGGAACTGCACGCCCTCGTCGCGGGCGGCGAGATCGACACGGTCGTCCTGGCCTTCCCCGACATGCAGGGGCGACTGCAGGGCAAGCGGTTCGCCGCGCAGTTCTTCCTCGACGAGGTGCTCCACCACGGCACCGAGGGCTGCAACTACCTGCTCGCCGTCGACACCGACATGAACCCCGCCGACGGGTACGCCATGTCCTCCTGGGACCGCGGCTACGGCGACTTCGCGATGCACCCGGACCTGTCCACGCTGCGCCGCATCCCCTGGAACCCCGGCACGGCCATGGTCGTCGCCGACCTCGCCTGGCACGACGGCTCCCCGGTGGCGGCCGCGCCCCGGCAGATCCTGCGCCGCCAGCTGGACCGGCTCGCCGCGCTCGGCCTCACCGCGCAGGTCGGCACCGAGCTGGAGTTCATCGTCTTCAAGGACACCTACGAGCAGGCCTGGGACGCCCACTACCGGGGCCTGACCCCGGCCAACCAGTACAACGTCGACTACTCCGTCCTCGGGACCGGCCGGATCGAACCCCTGCTGCGGCGCATCCGCAACGAGATGGCCGGCGCCGGACTCACCGTCGAGTCCGCCAAGGGCGAGTGCAACCCCGGCCAGCACGAGATCGCCTTCCGCTACGACGAGGCCCTCGTCACCTGCGACCAGCACGCCGTCTACAAGACGGGCGCCAAGGAGATCGCCGCCCAGGAGGGCATGTCCCTGACCTTCATGGCCAAGTACAACGAGCGCGAGGGCAACTCCTGCCACATCCACCTCTCGCTCACCGGCCCCGACGGCGGCAACGCGATGGCCGGGGACGGCCCCGAGGGCATGTCCGGCCTCATGCGCCACTTCCTGGCCGGGCAGCTGGCCGCGCTGCGGGACTTCTCCCTCCTGTACGCGCCGCACATCAACTCCTACAAGCGGTTCCAGCCCGGCTCCTTCGCTCCGACCGCCGTCGCCTGGGGCTTCGACAACCGCACCTGCGCCCTCCGCGTCGTCGGGCACGGCCGCTCGCTCCGCTTCGAGAACCGGCTGCCCGGCGGCGACGTCAACCCGTACCTGGCCGTGGCCGGGCTGGTGGCGGCGGGCCTGCACGGCGTGGAGCAGCGGCTGGAGCTGCCCGAACCCTGCCCGGGCAACGCCTACACCGCCGGCTACGAGCACGTCCCCACGACCCTGCGCGAGGCCGCCGGGCTGTGGGAGGACAGCGCGATCGCCCGGGCCGCCTTCGGCGACGAGGTCGTCGCCCACTACCGCAACATGGCGCGCGTCGAACTGGAGGCCTTCGACGCCGCGGTCACCGACTGGGAGCTGCGCCGCTCCTTCGAACGTCTGTGAGGGTCCCTTACGTGTCCCACGAGAACGAGCCCCGGCACGAGCACCCCGACGACCACGCGCACGCGCTGCGGGTGCTGAATCCGGCCACCGAGGAGGTGGTCGCCACCGTCCCCGCCGCCACCGTCGCCGACGTCGACCGGGCGGTCGCCCGGGCCGGTGCGGCCCAGCAGAGGTGGGCCGCGCTCGCGCCCGGCGAACGCGCCCGCCTGCTGCGCCGGTTCGCCGCCCACGTCGACGCACACCAGGAGGAACTCGCCCGGCTGGAGGTCCGCGAGGCCGGTCACACGCTCGGCAACGCCCGCTGGGAAGCCGGCAACGTCCGCGACCTGCTCGACTACGCGGCCGGGGGAGTGGAACGGCTGACGGGCCGGCAGATCCCCGTCGCGGGCGGCCTCGACGTCACCCTCCTCGAACCCCTCGGAGTCGTCGGCGTGATCGCGCCGTGGAACTTCCCGATGCCCATCGCGGCCTGGGGCACGGCCCCGGCGCTCGCCGCGGGCAACGCCGTGCTCCTCAAACCGGCCGAGACCACCCCGCTGACGGCCCTCCGCCTCGCCGAACTCGCCCTGGAGGCCGGGCTTCCCGAGCACCTCTTCCAGGTGCTGCCCGGCCGCGGCCCCGTCACGGGCGACGCCCTGGTCCGGCACCCGGGCGTGGCGAAGATCGTCTTCACCGGCTCGACGGCCGTGGGCAAGCAGGTGTGGGCGAAGGGGGCGGACCAGCTCAAACGCGTCACCCTGGAACTCGGCGGCAAGAGCCCCAACATCGTCTTCGCCGACGCAGACCTCGAAGCCGCCGCGGCCGCCGCCCCGATGTCCTTCCTGGACAACTGCGGCCAGGACTGCTGCGCCCGCACCCGCATCCTCGTCCAGCGCTCCGTCCACGACCGCTTCCTCGGCCTCCTCGCCCCCGCGGTCGAGTCCGTCCTCGTCGGCGACCCGGCCGACGAAAGGACCCAGGTCGGCCCGCTGATCTCCGCGGCCCAGCTCCACCGCGTCCGCTCGTACGTCGACCCGGACGCCCCCGGCATCCGCGGCAAGGCACCCGAGGGCCCCGGCTTCTGGTTCCCGCCCACCGTCCTCACCGGCGTCGACCCGCGGGCGCCGGTGGCCGTCGAGGAGGTCTTCGGCCCCGTCGCCGTCGTCCTCCCCTTCGACGACGAGGCCGACGCGGTCCGGCTGGCCAACGACACGCCCTACGGCCTGTCCGGCTCCGTCTGGACCCGGGACGTCGGCCGTGCCCTGCGCGTCTCCCGCGCCGTCCGGGCCGGCAACCTGTCCGTCAACTCCCACTCCAGCGTCCGCTACTGGACCCCGTTCGGCGGCTTCAAGCAGTCCGGAGTCGGCCGTGAACTCGGCCCGGACGCGCTGGCCGCCTTCACCGAGACCAAGAACGTCTTCATCAGCACGGAGGGCCCCGCACAGTGACCGAGGACATCATCTGCCGCCGTCTGACCGGCCGCACCGCCGTCATCACCGGAGCCGGCAGCGGCATCGGACTGGCCACCGCGCGCCGGCTCGCCTCCGAGGGCGCGCACGTCGTGTGCGGCGACATCGACGAGACCCGCGGCAAGGCGGCCGCCGAGGAGGTCGGCGGGCTGTTCGTGCAGGTCGACGTCACCGACCCGGACCAGGTCGAGGCGCTGTTCAAGGCGGCGTACGACACCTACGGCAGCGTCGACATCGCGTTCAACAACGCCGGCATCTCCCCGCCCGACGACGACTCGATCCTGGAGACCGGCCTGGAGGCGTGGAAGCGCGTCCAGGAGGTCAACCTGACCTCCGTCTACCTGTGCTGCAAGGCCGCCCTCCCCTACATGCGGCGCCAGGGCAGGGGCTCCATCATCAACACCGCGTCCTTCGTGGCCCGGATGGGCGCGGCCACCTCGCAGATCTCGTACACCGCCTCCAAGGGCGGCGTGCTGGCCATGTCGCGCGAGCTCGGCGTGCAGTTCGCCCGCGAGGGCATCCGCGTCAACGCGCTGTGCCCGGGACCGGTCAACACCCCCCTCCTGCGGGAGCTGTTCGCCAAGGACCCGGAGCGGGCCGCGCGCCGGCTCGTCCACGTGCCGGTCGGCCGGTTCGCCGAGGCCGAGGAGATCGCCGCCGCGGTCGCCTTCCTCGCCAGCGACGACTCCTCCTTCGTCAACGCGACCGACTTCCTGGTGGACGGCGGGATCGCGGGGGCGTACGTCACGCCCCTGTGAGACCGGGGCGGGGGCGTCCGCCCGGTGACCGGATCCGTTCGGTCTCCTGCGGTTACGACCGGATCCGGTCGGGACCGCAGGAGCGACGGACCGGCGTACCGGAGGCCCACGTACCGCAGGGACCGGCACTCCGGCGTACCGCAGGACCGCGGAGCCGGCCGCTCACAGGAACGTCCGCCCCTCGCCCCGGTACGTCGGTACGGTCGCCGTGACCCGGTCGCCCTCCACCAGGTGCAGCACGTCGAACCGCTCGCACAGCTCACCGGCCTTGGCGTGCCGGAACCACACCTTGTCGCCGATCAGCAGGTCGTCGGCCGGCGTGCCCAGCAGCGGGGTCTGCACCTCGCCCGGTCCCTCCTGGGCGTCGTAGCGCAGGCCCTCGGGCAGGTACGGCACCGGCAGCCGGTCCGGGCCGGCCGCACCGGAGGCCGGGTAGCCGCCGCCCAGCACCGTCACGACGCCGACCCCCGGCCGCCGGACGACGGGCTGGGCGAAGAGGGCCGCCGGACGGCCGCGGAAGGAGGTGTAGTGGTCGAACAGGCGCGGCACGTACAGTCCGGAACCCGCGGCGATCTCCGTGACCGCGTCCTCGGCGGCGGTGTGCTGGACGCTGCCCGTGCCACCGCCGTTGACGAACTCCAGATCCGGGGCGACGGCCCGCACCGCCCGCACGACCGCGGCCCGCCGCTCGGCCAGTTCCCGGCGGGCCGCCGCCTGCATCAGCCGCACGGCACGCGACCGCAGGGGCCGCCCGGCCACCGCGTCGCCGACACCGGCCACATGGCCCTCGTACGCCATCAGCCCCACCAGCCGAAACCCCGGCCGCCGCGCCACCGCCCGGGCCATGTCGGCGACCTGGGCGGGGGAGTGCAGCGGCGAGCGGCGCGCGCCGACGCGCAGGCGGCCCCCGAACAGCCTCAGCGAGGTGTCCAACTCCAGGCACACCCGCACCACTTCGCGGCCGCCGTCGCGCGCGGCGTCGATGAGGTCGAGCTGCGCCGGGTCGTCGACCATCACGGTCACGGCGGCGGCCGGCTTGGGATCGCCGGCGAGTTCGGCGAAGGCGGCGCGGTCGGCCGAGGGGTAGGCGAGCAGGACGTCGTCGAATCCGGAGCGGGCCAGCCACAGGGACTCGGGCAGCGTGAACGACATGACCCCCTGGAAGCCGTCCCGGGCCAGGACGCGTTCCAGCAGGGCGCGGCAGCGTACGGACTTGCTGGCGACCCGGACCGGCTTGCCGCCGGCCCGGCGGACGAGGTCGTCGGCGTTGGCGTCGAAGGCCTCCAGGTCCACGATCGCGACGGGGGCGTCCAGATGGGCGGTGGCCCGGTCGTAGCGGGCACGGTCGGCGGCGCGCGCAGTCATGAACGCAGCCTGCCAGAGGGGATTACCGCAGGGTAGGGGGACGTTCCGGGCAGATGCCCCGGGCTCGCGGACCGGTTCCCGGATCGGCCGCGGCAACCCGTAAAGTGACGCGCACGTACGGCGGAAAGGTCCCGGTCGCGCGACTGAGCGGGGATGGCGCTTCGCCCGTACGGGTATGCGTGCCCGGTGACGGACGACTCGTGCCGGGCCGGGGCGGTGAGGACGGCCCGCGTACGAGGAAACGGCCCGGGCACGAGGAAACGGGGGGTGCATGAGCACGGAAGCGCGCCGCGCCCCCGTCCCGCCACGGCCGTCGACGCCCCCGGCCGCGGTGCCTGCCGGCGGCCGGGCCGACGGCTGGGCGGAGGAGCCCGCCCAGCCGGGCACGCGCCGGCCGGCGGACGGCCCGGGCGGCGCCCGCCGGACGCCGGCGCCCGCGGACCCGCGCCCGCCCTTCCCCGGCTTCCCGGCCCCCCGCGCCACCGACCCGGCGAGCCCGCCCCCACCCCCGGCGTCGGCCCGCTTCCCCGACACAGCGCCCCCGACCGGCCCCGGCACGCCCGGACGAGGAACCGGAGGACCGGCTCCGGCGGAGACACCCGTCCCGGGACGCGACAGGTCAGGTGTCGGTTCCGGTGACGTTCCGGGCCGTCCTGCGGGTGGTCCGCCGTCGGTCGGTGCCGCGGCGCCCGGTCGTCCTGGGCGGGCGGACAAGTCCCGTGTGGGGGGCGAGAGTTCGGCGGGTGTTCCCGGTGAGTCGCCGGGTATCCTCCGCGGCGCGGCGCCGGTGACCGGTGCCGCGGCACCCGGCGGGACGGCCGGCGGGTCCGCTTGGGTGGAGGCGTCCGGCCTGGGGCGCGACAGGTCAGGTGTCGGTTCCGGTGAAGGTTCGGGCCGTCCTGCGGGTGGTCCGCCGTCGGTCGGTGCCGCGGCGCCCGGTCGTCCTGGGCGGGCGGACAAGTCCCGTGTGGGGGGCGAGAGTTCGGCGGGTGTTCCCGGTGAGTCGCCGGGTATCCTCCGCGGCGCGGCGCCGGTGACCGGTGCCGCGGCACCCGGCGGGACGGCCGGCGGGTCCGCTTGGGTGGAGGCGTCCGGCCTGGGGCGCGACAGGTCAGGTGTCGGTTCCGGTGAAGGTTCGGGCCGTCCTGCGGGTGGTCCGCCGTCGGCCGGTGCCGCAGCGCCCGGTCGTCCTGGGCCGGCGGAGGCGTCCGGCCCGGGTCAGAGGGCATCGACGGCCGGTTCCGGCGCGGCCCCGGGGTCCTTCACCGGCGGCCGCCAGGCTCCGCATGCCGGCACCCCGGGGCGGCCGGCCGGTGAACGGGCCGCCGCGGAGCGGCCTGGCGGAGGACGCCGCACCGCGCCGGACGCGGCCGGTTCGGCCGCGGGCCGATTCCCCGGCACGCCCGCGGGCGCCGTCACCGGTACCGGCGGCGAGCCCGCCGCGTACGGTCCGCAGCCGTCGGCGGGGCGCCGGACGCCGGTGGCCGGGCGCGGCGACGCCCCCGCGGAGGGCGCGTCGGAGACGACCCGGCGCCTGCGCCCGATCCCCGCCGAGGGCCCGGCGGAGACGACCAGACGGCTGCGGCCCCTGCCCGCTCACCGGCCCCCGGCGCCGGGCGCGCCGCCGCGCCCGGCGGCCCCGACCTCCCGCCCCGACGTCCGCTCCGGCGGCGCTGCCCCGTCCGTGTGGTCCGACGCCGTCACCCGGCCGTCCCACCCGGACGCCCCGGCCCCACCCGCCGGGAGCCGACCCGGATCCGGGCGTACCGGAACTCGTGCGGGCAGTGCGGGCGGCGGGCCGGGCACGCCGTCCGGCGCACCGCCCGCCCGTCCCGGGCGCGCCGCCTGGACCCCCGCGCCCGG
Organism: Streptomyces sp. NPDC046831; assembly: GCF_040645305.1. Taxonomy (NCBI): domain Bacteria; kingdom Bacillati; phylum Actinomycetota; class Actinomycetes; order Kitasatosporales; family Streptomycetaceae; genus Streptomyces; species Streptomyces sp. NPDC046831. The sequence continues at coordinate 76,561 of NZ_JBEYXZ010000005.1, forward strand.
GGACCCCTCCCACCAGCCGGGTCCCGTCCGCCCCGCGAACGCCGCCACGCCGTCCCGCACGGCCGCCACGGCCGTGTCCCCCGATCCGTCCCGCTCGTGGAGCGCGTCCGCGGCGCCGACCGCCGACCCGTACACCCGCCGGCCCGTCGTGGGGTTCGGCGAGCCCGAGGGATACGACGAGCGGGGGCGGGGACGGGCGCTCGGAGCGCGGGCGCGCCTGCGGCCGCGGTCGGCCGCGGTGGCCGCCTGCGTCGTGCTCGGCTTCGGGCTCATCGGCGGTGCCGTGACCGGGAGCTGGCTCACCGGCGACTCCGCCGAGGCGGACACCGCGGGCACGTTCGCCGCCGCCGGCGCCCTGTGGCACAGCGTCCCCGTCGACCAGCTGTTCCCGCCCACCGTGGCGGGCCGCGGCGCCGGACCCGGCGGCGCGGACCGCACCTGGACGCGCGTCGCCGTGGCGCCCGACAGCGGCTGCGAGGACGCCTTCGACCCGCTGCTGCGCGAGGTCCTCGCGCCGGCCGGCTGCGCACGCCTGCTGCGGGCCACCTACACGGACGCCACCCAGAGCCACGTCACCACCGTCGGACTGCTGTTCACCAAGGCCGACGCCGCCGCCATGGACGCCCTCGACAGGCGCTTCGAGAAGGAACGGCTCGAACGGCGCGCGGACCTGATGCCCCGTCCGTACCCCGACGAGGGCACCGCCGCCGCGCACTTCGGCGCCCGGCAGCGCGCCTCCTGGACGGTCTCCGTGCTCACGGACGCCCCCGTGGTCGTCTACGCGGTGTCCGGCTGGGCCGACGGCCGCGCCGTCGACGACCCGCAGCCCGCGGCGGACGCGGTACGGCCCGGCGCCACCACGGCCCCCGCCCAGGCGGGCCTCGGGCACGAGGCGCAGGGCCTCGCCGACCGCATCGAGCGCGGCCTGCGCAGGACCGTCGGCCCGGCCCCGGAGAAGACGTCGTGAAACCCCTCGTGACCCGCAGGACCGGGGCGCTGAGCCTGCTCGTCGCCGCCTGCCTCGCCCTCGTGCCGCCCTCCACCGCGTACGCCGACGGCATCCGCGCCCAGCAGTGGGCCCTGGACGCCCTGCACGTCCAGCAGGCCTGGCGCACCACCAAGGGCGAGGGCGTCACCGTCGCCGTACTGGACACCGGCGTCGAGGCCGACCACCCCGACCTGGCCGGCAACGTCCTGCCCGGCAAGGACCTCATCGGCTTCGGCGCCCGGCGCGGCGACCGGGCCTGGGCCCGCCACGGCACCGCCATGGCCGGCATCATCGCCGGCCACGGGCACGGGCCGGGCCGGGCCGACGGCGTCCTGGGCGTGGCTCCGGAGGCGAAGATCCTGCCCGTGCGGGTCATACTCGAGGACGGTGACTCCGCCCGCGCCCAGGCTCGCAGCACCCGCGGCAGCGCCCTCGCCGACGGCATCCGCTGGGCCGCCGACCACGGCGCCGACGTCATCAACCTCTCCCTCGGCGACGACTCCGCCTCCGCGCACCCGGAACCGGCGGAGGACGAGGCCGTCCAGTACGCGCTGAGGAAGGGCGCCGTCGTGGTCGCCTCCGCCGGGAACGGCGGCGAGAAGGGCGACCACATCTCCTACCCGGCCGCCTACCCGGGCGTGATCGCCGCGACCGCCGTCGACCGCTACGGCACCCGGGCGTCCTTCTCCACCCGCCGGTGGTACGCCACCGTCAGCGCGCCCGGTGTCGACGTGGTGATCGCCGACCCGGACCACAAGTACTACCAGGGCTGGGGCACGAGCGCGGCCTCCGCGTTCGTCTCCGGGGCCGTCGCCCTCGTCAAGGCGGCCCACCCCGGCCTGACGCCCGCGCAGATCAAGAAGCTGCTGGAGGACACCGCCCGCGAGGCGCCGGCCGACGGCCGCGACGACTCCCGCGGCTTCGGCTTCGTCGACCCGGCCGCCGCGATCTCGGCCGCGGCCCGCCTCAAGCCGGACGGCCTGCACGTGGCGGCCTACGGCGACGAGTACTTCGGGCCCGGTCCCGACCCCGTGGAGCACGACGACGCCTCGCACTGGGCGGGCGTCCTCGCGGGCGGCGCGGGGGGAGTGCTGCTCGTCACGGCGGTGGCCCTGTGGCGCGGCCGCCGCACGTCCCCCGAGGGCAACTGACCCGGCTCCCGGGCAGGGTCCGGCGCCGGCAGGGTCCGGCCCCCGTAGGGTCCGGCGGTGCCCTGGGTCCGCCGGTCGCGGTCGCCGTCGCCGTCGCGGGCGCGGTCCGGTCAGCCGGCCGGCGAGGCCGTCGCGGACGGCGCCGCCGGGTCACGGGCGAGGGGGCGCGGCCGCCGCGCGTCCCCCGAGGGCAACTGACCCGGCCCTCGTAGGGTCCGGCGGTGCCCTGGGTCCGCCGGTCGCCGTCGCGGGCGCGGTCCGGTCAGCCGGCCGGCGAGGCCGTCGCGGACGGCGCCGCCGCCTCACCGGCGAGGACCGACACCGCCGCCCGTGCCGCCGCTTCGACCAGCGCGACGCCCCGCTCCTTCGTCGCGTTGCCGTTCGACAGCACCGCCAGCAGGTAGTCCTCGCCGCCCGCCGTCACGCGCCCGATGCTGTTGACGACCCACAGCCCCGTCGTACCGCGCGGCAGCCAGCCGTTCTTCAACGCCCAGGCCGAGTCGTCGGCCGCGGCCGACACCCCCCAGTCCTGACCTTCGGCGATGTGCTCCATCAGCCCCTGCAGGTACCGCCGCGAGGCCGCGCTCAGCTCGGAGTCCTGCCCGAACACCTGCCGCAGCAACGTCAGCTGGTCGGCCGCCGTGGTCCGGGTCAGGCCCCACAGCGCGCCGTCCCCGCCGGTGGTGTCCGTCAGCCCGAAGCGCGCGTTCGCCGCGTCGAGCCCCTCGGCCCCCCCGATGGCCCGCCACAGCGCCGACGCGGAGTCGTTGTCGCTGTCCTCGATCATCGCGGTCGCGTACGTCCTCTCCCACGCGGTCGGACGCCGGCCGGCGTCCTGGGCCCGGAGCAGCAGCGCGGCCAGGATGTCGACCTTCACGATGCTCGCCGTCTCGAAGCCGGCCTCGCCGTACACGGCACTCCCGGCGGAGCCGGGACCCAGCACCGCCACGGACACGGCGGCGCCCTGCGCCACCGGCACCGCGCGCATGGCCGCGGCCGGCAGCGCCCGGCGGCCGGCCGCCGAGCCTGTCGAAGCCTCCCTCGATGCCCCCACCGATGTCTCCCCGCTCGCGGACGGCGCCGCGGACGACGGCGTCGCCGACGACGATACGGCGGGCGAGCCCGGGTCCGCCCCGGCGCCCGGGCGATCGCCGACCGGTCCCGGGCCGACCGGTCCCGGGCCGACCGGCCCCGGGCCGACGGCCCCGGACCGGCGCGGCCGAGTCGCCCGGATAGGGTCGGGACCGTGGCGAAGAAGAACATTCCCGACTCCGGCTTCTCCGACGACGACGGCTCCGCCGACCCCCGGCTGAGCGCGGCGCTCGCCGCCTGGGCCGAGGACCGCACGGCCGTCGAGCCGGTCCTGCGGGCGCTCAAGGGCACCCGGCTGCTCGTCCCCGTCGTGGCCGTGCTCGGCGAGGTCGAGGAGGACGCCGGCGGGCTGCGCCGCGAGAAGACCAGCGACATGGCCGTACCCACGCTGAAGGCCGGCGGCCGCACCGCCCTGCCCGCCTTCACCTCCACCGACTCCCTCGCCCGCTGGGACCCGGCCGCCCGCCCCGTGGCCGTCCCCCTGCACCGGGCGCTGGAGGCCGCCGCGCACGAGAAGGCGGACACGGTGGTGCTGGACGTGGCCGGCCCGGTCCCGTTCGAACTGACCGGGCCCGCGCTGCTCGCGCTCGCCGAGGGCCGTACGTCGACCGACCCGCTCGCCGATCCCGCCGTACGGGAGGCCGTACGGGGCGCCCTGGCCGCCGAGCCGGCCGTGGTCCGGGCCCACCTCGGGCCGGGACGGGCCGACGGCACCCTCGCCGTCGTCCTCGATCCGTCCGCCGCCCCGGCCGAGGCGGCGCGTGCCGTCGCCGAGCGCCTCGCCGCCAGCGACACGCTGAGGGCCCGCCTGGTGCGGGGTCTCGACCTGGCACTTCTGCCGGCCGGGACCACGCCTCCGGGCGAGCCCGTGTACGTGCGCGGATGACCTCCGGGGCGACCGGGCGGCAGCCCGGCCGGGCCGCGGGCGGGGGAGACGGCCCCGCGCAGGACCGCCGGCCGGCTCGCCCGCCGCGTGCCCCGGGGGACCGTCACGGCGGGCCGCCGGCCGCAAGCCGTGCGGGACGGTCACGGGCCGGCCGCCGGTCCGTGCAGCCGGCCACGCCCCGTCCTCGGCCGCGTCGCCGCCCCCCGGTGAGGCCGGTGGCCGCTCAGCCGTAGACCGGCCCCGTGTACTTCTCGCCCGGCCCCCGGCCCGGCTCGTCGGGGACGACCGACGCCTCGCGGAACGCCAGCTGCAGCGACTTCAGGCCGTCGCGCAGCGGGGCCGCGTGGAAGGAGCTGATCTCGGTCGTGCTCGCGTCCAGCAGGCCGGCGAGGGCGGTGATCAGCTTGCGGGCCTCGTCCAGGTCCTTGTGGTCGTCGCCCCCGTCCTCCTGGGGGGCGAGACCGAGCTTCACGGCGGCGGCGCTCATCAGGTTGACGGCGACCGTCACGATCACCTCGACCGCCGGGACCTCCGCGATGTCGCGGGTCATGGCGTCGAAGTCGGGGGTCTCGGCGGGGCCCGAGGCGGTCTCGGTGCGGTCCGAGGGGGGAGTGTCACTCATGCCCCTCACCATAGGTGCAGCCCGGCCGCGGGAGGGCCCCGCGGCCTGATTCGCACCACCCCCGGCGAGCTGCTAACCTTGTGTGACGACCGGCCGGACGCGCATGTCCCGGACATACGGGCCCGGCCCACAAGTGGAGGCTTTCGAACTCCCACCTGACCGCTCCCAGGGGCGGCGGGTCACCGGTCAGGCGGCTCCGTCCTCGCGACGGCGGTCCGCCCGATAGTACGCCCCGCGGTCACCGCGGCGGTTGTTCCGGTAGTTCGAGGAGCCCCGCCTGTGATCGTCCGGGGCATTTTTTCTGCTTCGGCGCGGTTAGGTCTAACGAACACAGACGTTACGCGGCTGTCCGCCAGACCGTCGCGTGGTGCTACCGAGGAGGATCCATCAGCGCCGAGCCCCGCATCAACGACCGGATTCGCGTTCCCGAGGTGCGACTTGTCGGTCCCAGTGGCGAGCAGGTGGGCATCGTCCCCCTGGCCAAGGCACTGGAGCTTGCGCAGGAGTACGACCTGGACCTGGTCGAGGTCGCGGCGAACGCCCGTCCGCCCGTGTGCAAGCTCATGGACTACGGGAAGTTCAAGTACGAGTCGGCCATGAAGGCCCGTGAGGCGCGCAAGAACCAGGCGCACACGGTCATCAAGGAGATGAAACTCCGGCCGAAGATCGACCCGCACGACTACGACACCAAGAAGGGTCACGTCGTCCGGTTCCTCAAGCAGGGCGACAAGGTCAAGATCACGATCATGTTCCGCGGCCGCGAGCAGTCCCGGCCCGAGCTGGGCTACCGGCTGCTGCAGCGCCTCGCGGAGGACGTCCAGGACCTCGGTTTCGTCGAGTCGAACCCGAAGCAGGACGGCCGCAACATGATCATGGTTCTCGGTCCGCACAAGAAGAAGACCGAGGCGATGGCCGAGGCCCGTCAGGCGCAGGAGGCCCGCAAGGCGGACGCGAAGGCCAACCCCGGCCGCTCGCAGAATCCCGCCGACACCGACGCCGACGCCGACGCTGACACCGAGGCCCCGGCCGAGGCCTGATCCCGGGGCTCCACGGCCCCGGGACACCGGACGGACCGGACGTCCGGTCCCTTCGGGAACGGCACGACGTCCGGAGACGTCCGGACCACCACCGGGGACGCCCGTCCCAGGATGTAACCGACACAAGAGCGACGCTCCCACCACCGTGCCCGGTTTTGCGACCGGGCACGGGAGCGCCACCGACGAGGAGAGAACGGCGCCATGCCGAAGAACAAGTCGCACAGCGGTGCCAGCAAGCGCTTCAAGGTCACCGGCTCCGGCAAGGTGCTCCGTGAGCGCGCCGGCAAGCGCCACCTGCTCGAGCACAAGTCGTCCCGTCTGACGCGTCGCCTCACCGGCAACGCCGAGATGGCCCCGGGCGACGCCAAGAAGATCAAGAAGCTTCTCGGCAAGTGACGTCCCGGCGCCTCGAGCGCCGCGCGTCTGGACCGGGACCCAATCGTTTCCGGGCCGTGTGACGACACCCACGGCCCCGCTACAAGGAGTTAACAAGTGGCACGCGTCAAGCGGGCAGTCAACGCCCACAAGAAGCGCCGGGCGATCCTCGAGCAGGCCTCCGGCTACCGCGGTCAGCGTTCGCGCCTGTACCGCAAGGCCAAGGAGCAGGTCACCCACTCGCTGGTCTACAACTACAACGACCGCAAGAAGCGCAAGGGTGACTTCCGTCAGCTGTGGATCCAGCGCATCAACGCCGCTGCCCGCGCCAACGGCATCACCTACAACCGCTTCATCCAGGGTCTGAAGGCCGCGAACGTCGAGGTCGACCGCAAGATCCTGGCGGAGCTGGCCGTCAACGACGCCGGTGCGTTCGCCGCGCTCGTCGAGGTCGCCCAGAAGGCGCTCCCGGCGGACGTCAACGCCCCCAAGGCTGCGTGACGCTGCGCCGGCCCTCCGCCGACGCGACTGTTCGGACCCGCAGGCCGTGACGGCCTGCGGGTCCTGCTGTGTCCGCGTGCGGCCCGTCACGCGCCGCGCGCCGTTCCGTCCGGTCCGGCGCCCCCACCGCCTGGACGGCGTGGGCGACCCCCGTATCCGCCGTCGTGGCCGATCACCCGTGGCGGCGCGACCGAGTCTCCGAAGGTGAAGAGCATGCCCCCCGCCACGCCCGAGCTGATCTCCCCCCGCTCGCCCCGCGTCAGCGCCGCCCGCCGGCTCGCCAGGCGGAACTTCCGGGGCAAGGAGCGGCTTTTCCTCGCGGAGGGACCGCAGGCCGTGCGGGAGGCGGCGGCGCACCGGGACGGCGGCACCGCCACGCTCGTCGAGCTGTTCGCCACCGTGGAGGCCGCCGAGAGGTACGCCGACATCGTCGGCGAGGCACGTGCCGCCGGTGCCCGCGTGCACCTCGCCGCCGAGGAGGTCATCGCCGACATCTCCACCACCGTCACGCCCCAGGGCCTGGTCGGGGTGTGCCGCTTCCTCGACACCCCGTTCGCGCGGATCCTCGCCGCGCGTCCCCGCCTGGTCGCCGTCCTCGCCCACGTGCGCGACCCGGGGAACGCCGGCACCGTCCTGCGCTGCGCCGACGCCGCCGGCGCCGAGGCGGTCGTCCTGACCGACGCCTCCGTGGACCTGTACAACCCCAAGGCCGTCCGCGCCTCCGTCGGCTCCCTCTTCCACCTGCCCGTCGCCGTCGGCGTCCCCGTGGAGCAGGCCATCGGCGGCCTGAAGGACGCCGGCGTCCGCGTCCTCGCCGCCGACGGCGCCGGCCCGCACGACCTCGACGACGAGCTCGACAAGGGCACCATGGGCGGCCCCACCGCCTGGGTGTTCGGCAACGAGGCCTGGGGGCTGCCGGAGGAGACCCGCACCCTCGCCGACGCCGTCGTCCGCGTCCCGATCCACGGCAAGGCGGAGAGCCTGAACCTCGCGACCGCCGCCGCCGTATGTCTCTACGCGTCGGCCCGTGCACAGCGCGCCTCCGGAGGGTGCCGCTCCGTCACCGAGAGCTAGTAGGGTGGCCAGCTCGGGGGCTCCCCCAGGCTCTCGCTGTGCTCGGGCGGCAGGGTGCCCCCGGCACCGTCGGAAGGGTGGGGTACGGGGATGAGCGTGGGCACGAGCGGCGCACCGGGAACGCGGGACGCGCGCAGGCCGCCCGCGCCCCGGCACGGTGATCCCGCCGCGCTCGGCGTCGACCCCGACGACCTGCCCGACGGCCTGGTGATCGCCGACGAGGACGGCCGCGTCGTCTGCTTCAACGCGGCTGCCGCCCGCATCACCGCCGTCCCCGCCGAGGAGGCCCTCGGACAGCGGCTCGAGGCGGCCCTGCCCCTGGAGGACCTCGAGGGCCGGCGCTGGTGGCAGCTGACCGACCCCTACGGGGGGCTCGCGATCCGCGCGGGCCAGCCCGAGCGCAACGTGCTGCTGCACGGCGGGCGCGAGGTGCTCGTCTCCGCGCGCTACGTGCGCGACCACCCCACCGGCCCGGTCCGCCGCGTCGTCGTCTGCCTCCGGGACACCGAGGCCCGCCGCCGCACCGAACGCAGCCACGCCGAGCTGATCGCCACCGTGGCGCACGAGCTGCGCTCGCCGCTCACCTCCGTCAAGGGCTTCACCGCCACCCTGCTCGCCAAGTGGGACCGCTTCACCGACGACCAGAAGCGCCTGATGCTGGAGACCGTCGACGCCGACGCCGACCGCGTCACCCGGCTGATCGCCGAACTGCTCGACATATCCCGCATCGACTCCGGCCGCCTCGAGGTGCGCCGCCAGCCGGTCGACATCGGCGCGGCGGTCGGCCGGCACATCCAGGCCTACGTCGCCGCCGGACAGCCCGCCGACCGCTTCCTGCTGCGCATCGACCAGCCGCTGCCGGCGCTGTGGGCCGATCCGGACAAGATCGACCAGGTGCTCGGCAACCTCATCGAAAACGCCGTGCGGCACGGCGAGGGAACCGTCACCATTGAGGTCACGGCCTCGCCGTCCCCGCGCGACGGGGAGGGCGAGGAGAGCACGTCCACGTCGGTCACGGTGAGCGACGAGGGCACCGGCATCCCGGAGGAGTCCATGAACCGCGTCTTCACCCGCTTCTGGCGGGGCAGCAAGCGCGGTGGCACGGGCCTCGGGCTGTACATCGTCAAGGGCATCGTCGAGGCCCACGGCGGCACCATCACGGTCGGGCGGGCCCCCGGCGGGGGAGCCGAGTTCCGATTTACCCTGCCCGTGGGGACCCCGGCGCACCTGCTGTAGCCGCCGGCCCGAGGACCCACGGGCGCATTCGCTCGGCCCCGCCCCGTTAGACTCGGCCCTTGGCACCTTGCGTCCCGGAAACGGAGACGATTCGTCCACGAGTCGGGGACGAGGACCGTCAGAGGACCGTCAGCCTGGGGGCACCTCCCAGCGTCAGCTGGGGACAATCGGAAGCACGGGAAGAGATGTCGGCACCCAATAAGTCGTACGACCCTGTCGAGGTCGAGGCGTTGAAACCGGAAGAGATCGAGCGCATGCGGGACGAGGCGCTCGCCGCCTTCGCCGCCGCGGACTCCCTCGACGCGCTGCACGAGGCCAAGGTCGCCCACACCGGCCCGGCCTCCCCGCTCTCCCTCGCCAACCGCGAGATCGGCGCCCTGCCCCCGCACGCCAAGGCCGACGCCGGCAAGCGCGTGGGCCAGGCCCGCGGCGCGGTGAACAAGGCGCTGGCCGCCCGGCAGGCGGAGCTGGAGGCCGAGCGGGACGCCCGCGTGCTCGTCGAGGAGGACGTCGACGTCACGCTGCCGTACGACCGGGTCCCGGCCGGCGCCCGGCACCCGCTGACCACGCTGTCGGAGCGCATCGAGGACATCTTCGTGGCCATGGGCTACGAGGTCGCCGAGGGCCCCGAGGCCGAGGCCGAGTGGTTCAACTTCGACGCCCTGAACATCGGCCCGGACCACCCGGCCCGCGGCGAGGCCGACACCTTCTTCGTGCAGGGCCCCGAGGGCGGCACCGAGTCCGGTGTCGTGCTGCGCACCCACACCTCGCCCGTGCAGATCCGCTCCCTGCTCGCGCGCGAGCTGCCGGTGTACGTGATCTGTCCCGGCCGCGTGTACCGCACCGACGAGCTGGACGCCACGCACACGCCCGTCTTCCACCAGGTCGAGCTGCTCGCCGTGGACGAGGGCCTGACCATGGCCGACCTCAAGGGCACCCTGGACCACATGGTCCAGTCGCTGTTCGGCGCGGGCATGAAGACCCGGCTGCGGCCGAACTTCTTCCCGTTCACCGAGCCGAGCGCCGAGATGGACATGCTCTGCTACGTCTGCAAGGGCGAGTCCGTCGGCAACCCCGACCGGCCCTGCCGCACCTGCTCGTCGGAGGGCTGGATCGAGCTCGGCGGCTGCGGCATGGTCAACCCGCGGGTCCTCGCCGCCTGCGGCGTCGACCCGGAGAAGTACAGCGGCTTCGCCTTCGGGTTCGGCATCGAGCGGATGCTGATGTTCCGCCACAACGTCGAAGACATGCGAGACATGGTCGAGGGTGACGTCCGGTTCACCCGGCCGTTCGGGATGGAGATCTGATGCGGGTCCCGCTTTCTTGGCTGCGGGAGTACGTCGACCTGCCGGCGACGGAGACCGGGCGCGACGTCCAGGCCAAGCTCATTTCGGCCGGCCTCGAGGTCGAGACCGTCGAGCAGCTCGGCGCCGACCTCAAGGGGCCGCTCGTCGTCGGCCAGGTGCTGACCATCGAGGAGCTGGAGGGCTTCAAGAAGCCGATCCGCTTCTGCACCGTCGACGTCGGCCGGGCCAACGGCACCGGTGAGCCGCAGGAGATCGTCTGCGGCGCCCGCAACTTCGCCGTCGGCGACAAGGTCGTCGTGGTCCTGCCGGGCGGCGTGCTGCCCGGCGGCTTCTCGATCAGCGCCCGCAAGACCTACGGCAGGACGTCGCACGGCATGATCTGCTCCGGCGACGAGCTGGGCCTGGGCGACGACGGCAGCCACGGCATCATCGTGCTGCCGCCCGAGAGCGAGGTCGGCAGCGACGCCGTCGAGCTGCTCCAGCTGGTCGACGAGGTCCTGGACATCGCCGTCACGCCCGACCGCGGCTACTGCCTGTCGATCCGCGGCGTCGCCCGCGAGACCGCGATCGCCTACGGCCTGCCGCTGCGCGACCCCGCCCTGCTCGACGTGCCCGCCCCGAACGCCTTCGGCTACCCGGTGCGGATCGCCGAGCCGAGCGGCTGCGACCGCTTCACCGCCCGCACCGTCTCCGGCCTCGACCCCGAGGCGCGCTCCCCGATCTGGCTGCAGCGCCGGCTGCAGAAGGCCGGCATGCGCCCGATCTCCCTCGCGGTCGACATCACCAACTACGTGATGCTGGAGCTGGGCCAGCCGCTGCACGCCTACGACCGCAACCGGATCCAGGGCGCCATCGGCGTCCGCCGGGCCGAGCCGGGCGAGAAGCTCACCACCCTCGACGGCGTCAAGCGCGTCCTGGACGCCGAGGACCTGGTCATCACCGACGACCGCGGCCCCATCGGCCTCGCGGGCGTCATGGGCGGCGCGCACACCGAGATCGACGACTCCGAGGGCACCACCACCGAGGTCGTCATCGAGGCGGCGCACTTCGACGCGGTCTCCGTCGCGCGCACGGCCCGCCGTCACAAGCTGTCCTCGGAGGCCTCCCGCCGCTTCGAGCGGGGCGTCGACCCGCAGGCCGCCGCCGCGGCGGCCCAGCGCACCGTCGACCTGCTCGTGCTGCTCGCGGGCGGCACCGCCGACGCCGGCGTCACCGAGGTCGCCGCGCCCACCGCGCCGCGCACCATCACCATCCCGGCGGACCACCCGGACAAGGTCGCGGGCGTCCAGTACGGCCGCGAGACCGTCGTGCGGCGGCTGCAGGAGATCGGCTGCGCCGTCGTCGGAAGCCCCGCCACCGACGAGCTGGCCGTCACCGTCCCGTCCTGGCGGCCCGACCTGACCGACCCGAACGACCTGGCCGAAGAGGTCATCCGCCTGGAGGGCTACGAGAACCTGCCCTCCCGGCTGCCCAAGCTGCCCGCGGGCCGCGGCCTGACCCACCGGCAGCGGCTGCACCGCCGGGTGGGCCGGGCGCTGGCCGGAGCGGGCTACGTCGAGGCGCCGAACTACCCGTTCGTCAGCGAGCAGGTCTTCGACCAGCTCGGCCTGGCGGCCGACGACCCCGCCCGCCGCGTGGTCAGGCTGGTCAACCCGCTCAGCGACGAGGAGCCCGCGCTCCGCACGACGCTGCTGCCGGGCCTGCTGGCCGCGCTGCGCCGCAATGACGGCCGGGGCAGCCACGACCTGGCGCTGTTCGAGACCGGGCTGGTCTTCCTGCCCCGGACCGCCGGCTCCGCCGAGGCGGGGGAGGCCCCCGCCCGCGAGGAGCAGCGGGTCGCCGTCCGGCTGCCCGTCGACCGGCGTCCCACCGACGGCGAGATCGCCGAGCTGACGGCCGCGCTGCCCGAGCAGCCGCGCCACGTGGCCGTCGTCCTCGCCGGCGCGCGCGAGCAGGCCGGCTGGTGGGGCAAGGGCCGCCCCGCCGACTGGGCCGACGCGGCCGAGGCGGCGCGCGCCGTGGCCCGTGAGGCCGGCGCGGACCTGATCGTCCGCAAGGGCCAGTACGGCCCCTGGCACCCGGGCCGCTGCGCCGAGCTGGTGGTCGTCGTGGACGGCGCCGAGCAGGTCGTGGGCCACGCCGGCGAGCTGCACCCGCGGGTGCTGAAGGCGCTCGGCCTGCCCGCGCGCACCTGCGCGATGGAGGTGGACCTGGACGCCCTGGAGCGGGTCGGCGACGACACCCCGCAGGCGCCGAGCATCTCCACCTTCCCCGTCGCCACCCAGGACGTCGCCCTCGTCGTCGACAGGCCGGTCCCGGCGGCCGACGTGGAGGACGCGCTGCGGGAGGGCGCCGGCGAGCTGCTGGAGTCGATCCGCCTGTTCGACGTCTACGAGAACGCCGAGCAGCTCGGCGAGGGCCGCAAGTCGCTGGCGTACGCGCTGCGCTTCCGCGCCGCCGACCGGACGCTGACCGTCGACGAGGCGTCGGCCGCCCGTGACGCGGCGGTGGCGCTGGCGGCGGAGCGGCTGGGCGCGGTGCTGCGGAGCTAGGTAGGGGCTGTCCGGCGAAGTGTGCCGGGGACGCGGGGTCCGGCACACTCGTCCGGTCCCGGCTCGCCCGGGCTGAACGATGCCCTCTGTGACCGTGCCGCGGCTTCCGTCCGGATCGGCCACGCGGCGCTCCTCCCGGCCCGCGCTGGGAGGAGCGCCGGGCTCGGCTCTCGCCGTGGTGGTGGGCCGCCCCGCGTGCACCGGTGTCCCGTACGCGAGGCGGCTCGTCGCCGTGCGGCGCTCCCCTGTGCGATCTACGGCGGGTCCTTGAGTGAAGGCCGTCGGCCGAGCGCATGGTGATACGACATTGCGTCCCTTTCGGGGCGCTTTGTCGTTTCGTCGTCTCTGCATTCATGCAGGGAACGGCAACACCTCTCACTCGTTCGGGTGGCAAATCGGGCCGAGGCGGTCCTGACGAGGCAGGCCCTGGACAGAATCGGACCGGCCTTCTCGGGCCGATCTGCGCTGTCGGGGCCTGTATGGGGGACCATCGGCATGATCCGCATCAGGGCTGGGACCCCGCGCAGCGCGCGGTCCCGTAGCGTCGTCCGGGCGTCCGCCCGGGAAGGACTTCCGGCGTGGCCGCCGGGCGCCCGCCGCCCCGGCCGCCCGCCGGGCGGCGGGCCCGGGCACCCGCCGCTGCGCCGGGCTCTCGCCCTGGGGCCGCCCGCGGCCTGGGGTGCCCTGGGCGTCACCTACAAACTGGCCTGCCCGTTCGCGCAGCAGACCGCTCTCGGGGCGCGCCTCGTCTCCAGCGCCGTGTTCCTCGCCGTGGGCACCGGGCTCGTGCTCCACGTCCGGCGGACCCTGCTGCGCGAGTTGCGGCAGGCCCGCGCGGTCGCGGGCGCCGCGCAGAGCGTGCTGCTGCGGCCGCTGCCCTCCCGCGTCGGCGGACTGCACCTCGCGGCGGCGCAGCTCTCGGCCGACCGCGGTGCCGCCGTCGGCGGCGACCTGTACGAGGTGATCGCCACCGAGTACGGCGTACGGGTCGTGATGGGTGACGTCCGCGGACACGGGCTCGGCGCCCTCGCGACGGTCGCCGCCGTCCTGGGCAGCTTCCGCGAGGCCGTCCACGACGAGGTGGAACTCGCCGGCGTGCTGCGGCGGCTCGACCGGGCGATGACCAGACACCTGCGCGAGCGGGCGCTGGCCGAGCACCCGTCGAACGGCCGGCCGCCGGACAGCCCGGTCGCCGAGGAGTTCGTCACGGTCCTGCTGCTGGAGATCGACGCGGACGGGGCGGTGCGCGCCCTCAACTGCGGGCATCCCTGGCCGTACCGGCTCAGCGGGGCTCGCGCCGATCCGCTGGCCGACGCGGACCCCCTGCCGCCGCTGGGCGCCTTCCCCCTGCCGTCCGACCTGCCGGCCGTCGACTGCGGCCGCCTGCGGCCCGGCGACGGGCTCGTCCTGTACACGGACGGTGTGGAGGACGCCCGGGACGCGCACGGCCGCTTCTTCCCCCTGCCGGCCGCACTGGCCGAGACGGCCGGCGACCTGGCCGTCTCGCCCCAGGCCGTGCTGCGCGGCGTCCTCACCCGGCTGCTGCGGCACACCGGGAGACGGCCCGCCGACGACGTCGCCGTCCTCGTGCTGCGCAACGACCGCGGCCGGTCCGCGTGCGCCGGCCTCGCCGGAGTGCCGGCCGCGCGCCACGGCACCCCGCACCCGCAGTCGACCGGCCGCCTGTAGACCCGCCGGCCCGTACCCCGGGGTCCGCGACGCCCGCACCGGCACCGCGCCGCGCCCGTCGTCGGCCGGGCCTCCGTGCAGGCCGGGCTCGGCGGCGACGGAACCGCTGCCCCGGCCCGCCGGAAGGGGACCCGCACACGTCGCGATCGACAGGGCCGGCACGGAGGGTGGGCAGGCCGGCGCCGCCCGCCCCGCCACGGATGGTGGGCAGGCAGCCGGGCGGACGGCGAACGGACCGCCGCACTGTAAACGAGGGGGAGCCGGCGGCCCGGCCGGCCTCTTGCGAGGTGCTCCAGTCAACCGGCCGGAGCACGCTCCGCGACAGCGCGCACACCGGCCGGATCCGGGCACTCGGTTCACACCCCGTGTGAAGCCGAACGCACTACGCTATCGGCACCGAGCCAACCCGGGGGCCTCCATGCAGCCCAACACTCTGCTCGACGCGATGCTGGACGAGGCCGGGATCTCGCACGCGGGCCTCGCCGCGCACGTGAACCAGGCCGGACGGGCACGCGGTCTCGCACTCCGGTACGAACACACCGCCGTCGCGAGGTGGCTGAAGGGCCAGCGGCCGCGCGGCCAGGTGCCCGACCTGATCTGTGAGGTGCTCGCCGCCCGGCTGCACCGCACCGTCACGCTCGACGACATCGGCCTGGGCGTGCCCGGTGAGCCGTCCGCCCCGCACGCCACCTCGTTGTCGGGCTTCGTCGAGCGCGCCACCGCCCTGTGGCGCTCCGACGAACAGCAGCGCCCGCACCTGCTCGGCGCCCCCGCCGTCACCGGCACGCCCGCCGTCATGCCCGTGTGGGAGTGGGAGAACCCACCCGAGGACGTCGACGTCTCCCGCGGCGGCCGGCACCGGGTCACGCCCGCCGACATCGACATGCTGCGTGCCGCCCGCGGCCACTACGAGCAGATGTACCGCAAGGCCGGCGGGGTGGCGACGCGCAGCCGCATCGTGGGCTTCCTCAACGCCGAGGCCGCCCCGCTGCTGCGCGGCGGCTACACCGACGCCACCGGCCGCCAGCTGCACCGCGCGACCGGGGGACTGGTGGCGATCGCCGGGATCTGCGCCTACGACTCCGACGCGCACGGCCTCGCCCAGCGCTACTTCCACCAGGCGCTCCGGCTCGCCAAGGCCAGCGGGGACAGGGGGCTCGGGGCGTACGTGATCGCGCTGCTGGTCAACCAGTCCCTGTTCATGAAGGAGTACCGCCAGGCCGTGGCCTTCGCCGAGGCCGCGCTGCGCACCGCCGGCCGACACATCACCCCCGCCCTGGCCTCCGACCTGTTCGCCATGCAGGCCAAGGCGTACGCCCATCTCGGCGACGGCACCGGCGCCCTGGCCTGCATCCGCCGGGCCGAGGCGGCCGCCGAACGCATCCGGCGCGGGCACGAACCCGACGAGACCGGCTACGTGCAGCCGGGCCTGGTCAACGTGCAGGTGGCGGAGGCGCTGCTCAGCCTCGGCGAACTGGCCGCCGCCGAGCAGCACGCGGCGGCGGCCGTGGGCACCCCGGCGCACGACCGGGGACGGGTGCACCGGCTGGCCATGCTCAGCACGATCGAGCTGCGCCGCGGCAACGCCGACAAGGCCGTGGCCACGGCGGTGCAGATGGCCGAACAGGCCCGCGGCATGGAGTCGCAGCGGATGCGCGACAGACTCCGCGCGGTGCGCGAGCACCTGGTGCGCAGCGGCTGTGCGGGCACGGCGGAAGCGGCCGAACTCATCGACGGGGCCCTGCGCGTGCCTCTGTGACGCCCGCCGGAGGGGGCCACCCGCCGTCGGCCGGGTTCGCGCGACCCGCCGAGCCGAGCGGCCGGCCGCTGCCGGGCGGACGATCCGCGAGCCGGGCCGACGACCGCCGGGGGGCGAGGCCTGCCGGGCCGGACGGCCTTGCCGCCGGCGCGGGCCGCCGGCCCGCCGACGCGGCCGGACGTCCCCGCACACCGGCCGCGGCACGGTCACGCGGCGGCCCGCGCCGCACCCCCGCACGGCCCCCTGCGCCGACCCCTGCGCTGTGAGCGGTCACCGTGCGCCTGCTGTCGAGCCGTTCGGGCTGCGATATTGCCCCTTACTCGACGGAAGGTGGCAGAACCGTGCAGTGGACGAAACAGAACGAGCAGACTGTGTATGCGAACCGCTGGTTCAGCGTCAACCTGGCGGATGTCGAACTGCCGGACGGCCGGCACCTCGACCACTTCCTCATACGGATGCGGCCCGTCGCCGTGGCCACGGTGGTCAACGAGGCCAACGAGGTCCTCCTCCTGTGGCGCCACCGCTTCATCACCGACAGCTGGGGCTGGGAACTCGCGGCGGGCGTCGTGGAGGACGGCGAGGACGTCGCCGACGCGGCCGCCAGGGAACTGGAGGAGGAGACCGGCTGGCGGCCGGGGCCCCTGCGCCACCTCATGAGCGTGGAGCCGTCCAACGGCCTCACCGACGCCCGGCACCACATCTACTGGGCGGACGAGGGAGAGTACGTCGGGCACCCCGTGGACGACTTCGAGTCCGACCGCCGGGAATGGGTCCCCCTCAAGCTCGTTCCCGACATGGTCGCCCGCGGTGAGGTCCCGGCCGCCAACATGGCGGCCGCGTTACTGCTCCTGCACCATCTCCGGCTCGGGCAGGACATCCTGCCCTGATCCCCCCGCCGCTCCCGGCCGTTCAGTGGCCGAGGGCCTGCCAGACCGCCACGACCAGTGCCCCGACGGCCGCGAGGGCCGCGATCGTGGGCAGCGGCCAGCGGGCGTGTTCGAGGGAGATGATCCTGGCGTGCAGTTCGTCCAGTTCCTTCGCGGTCTCCTCGGTGCGATGGCTGAGCAGGGCCAGCCCGCCCTCGACGCGTGCGTAGGCCACGTCGAGGCGGCGCCGTAACTCTGCGAGTTCTCCGTTGAGGACGGGATGCTCGGGATCGGCGGTCACCAGCCGCTCCTTTCCGTAGTCGTCTTCCATCCCTTGCATGCGCAGGGAGAGTCAACTCGCCTGGTGAGCGGCTGAGGAGAGTGTGTGACGGGCATATGCGGGTCCGCCGCGCACACGGTGTGTGAATGCCACGGGCCCGGCACCGTACGGCGGTGCCGGGCCCGCGCGAGCCGTGCGGATCGACGCAGCGTAGTCGACAAGGCCGGCCCACAGGGCGAGAACGCCGTCCAACGGCTCCCGCTCC
This sequence comes from Streptomyces sp. NPDC046831, assembly GCF_040645305.1. Taxonomy (NCBI): domain Bacteria; kingdom Bacillati; phylum Actinomycetota; class Actinomycetes; order Kitasatosporales; family Streptomycetaceae; genus Streptomyces; species Streptomyces sp. NPDC046831. Next base: position 94,241 of record NZ_JBEYXZ010000005.1, read on the forward strand.
GGGGACGAGACCCACGGGCCGGGTCACGTCCTGCGGACACTGCGAAGGAGACTCGGAGTAGTAGCCCGGAACTCCCCTACGAATGACTACGCTGGCCGTGTCCGGGCCGTTCGGCCTGCTGGCGACGGTGGTAGGGGAGCAAGGAGCAGGCCAGTGGCGTGGGACGAGTGGGACCAACTGAAGACTGAAGCGTTGGAGCGCCGGCAGGGCGCGACACGCATGCAGCTCAACCAGTATCCCGGCGACTCCGGCCCGGGGCCGGTCCCGACGGCGCCCGGCAGGACGGGTGACCTCAACGTCGACCAGCAGGACCTCACCAAGATCGGCAGCCGCGCGCACACACTCCACAACCGGCTCTGGGACCAGGCCCGTCTGGACAACACGAGCGTCGACGAGGCGGCGGGCGACCTGGCCGCGCAGGGATTCGCGCTGGGCTCCGGACTCCGGCACGTGTCGAACCGATGGTCCACGCAGCTGAACACCGTCCTCGACGCCTGCGCGCACATTGCCAACCACATGCAGGTCACCAAGAAGATCCATGACGGTGACGAGGCCTACATCCTGCGGCAGATGAGCAGCATCGCCACCCTCGACGCCGGTTTCGACGAGCGGGTCGGACCGGCCGGGGAGGAGAACCCGATCTACGGTGAGAAGAAGAAGTAACCGCACCACGGGGGCCCCACTCATGGATCTCGACACTCTGCGCCACGCCAACCTCAAACTGCTCGACGATGCCGTCGAGGACTGGTCGGTCATCGTCCGCAACCTCGCAACCCTCGCCGAGGACGCCGAGAAGGGCCTGCACCAAGCGGCCGACAGGGCGAACTGGACCGGTGAGAACTCACAGGTCACCAAGGAGTTCATCGGCAAGGCGGCCGGCGAGATCAAGGACGCCCACATCCAGGCCGAGTCCGTCCACAGCATCCTCAAGGACACCGCCGCGGAGCTGAGGGGCTACCAAACCCAGCTGAAGGACGCGATCGATCGCGGCCTGGCGAAGAACCTGACTGTGATGGACACCGGTGACGGCGGTTTCACCGTCACCATGAACGTCCACCCGGACCGCGCGGCGGAAGGCCACACCCCGCCCTCCCATACCCAGAGCGACGTCAACGCCCTGCGCGATGAGATTCAAGGCATCCTCGGCAAGGCCACCGAGAGCGACAACTCCGCCAGCGAGGTCCTCAAGGCACTGGCCGACCAGACGAACTACGGTTTCGGTGACGCCAGTTACAAGGACCGCAACGCAGCGGCCGAAGCGCTCAAGACGGCCGACGACCTGGCGGCCCTCGCCAAGAAGGACCCGGAGAAGCTCTCCACCGCTGAATTCGACCGGCTCAACGCGGGGCTGAAGAAGTACTCCGCCGACCCGCTGTTCGCCGAACGCTTCGCCACCACGCTCGGACCGCAGAAGACAGTGGACTTCTGGGCCGGCGTCACCGACCCGAACACGGGGTGGGACCTGCGCCATGACCGCCGGGAGCAGTTTGGCGACCTCCAGAAGAACCTGAGCCTCACACTCGCCAACGCCACCCAGAGCGACAGCGCCGCGATGACCTCCTGGAAGGGCAAGATGGTGGCCCTGGTCGACCAGCCCGTGGGTCGCGGCGGTGGTTTCCCGCTGGGCGGACAGGTGATGAGCAACCTGATGCGCTGGGGCGACTACGACAACCAGTTCCTGCACAGCTACGGCGACAAGCTCATGGCCACGGAGAAGAAGTTCACGGGCAACGGGCAGCACGGCGCCTGGCAGCGTCTGGGTCCCGATGCGACGCTCCACCACACGGGCACGGACAGCGGCTGGGACCCGATGACGGGTTACCTCAAGGCCCTCGCGAACAACCCGGACGCCGCGACGTCCTTCTTCAACGACACCTTCCTCACCAAGGAGGAGGACCACGACTTCACCGAGAAGAAGAACGGCAAGGAGGTCAAGAGGTCGCTGACCAACTTCGAGTACCTCTTCGAGGAGCGTGACTGGCCCACCGACTTCGACTCCGAACACGAGGAGAGCATCGCGGGACGGAACAACCTGGCGATGGCTCTTGAGGCTGCCACCACAGGCCACCCGGCCGGTGAGCGGCCGACGTTGGACACACCGCACCACAACGCCGACCAGACCAAGCTCATGGAGCGCCTCGTGGCGTCCATCGGTGAGGACCCCGACAAGCGTCTGCTCAAATACGGGCACATGCTCGACAGCGTGGGGCAGATCGCCTCCGAGTACCTGCCGGACATCAATCGGTCCATCAGCGGCGCTGATCGGACCGATCACGAGTCGACGTCGTGGAAGCAGACGCAGAAGATGTACCCGATGTACGGCGAAGAGGCCGTACTCGATCCGCGGGACGTGACGAAGCTCCTGTTCGCCGTGGGCCAGAGCCCGGACGGCTACGCGGCGGTAGAGGTCGGCCAGAAGGCCTACATGAGCCAGCTGATGGAGTACCACCTCAACCCGGATCTGCCTGCCGACCAGGTCGTGGACGACGACACAGAGGGCGTTGTACGGCGAATCGCGGAGAAGTCGGGGGAGATCTCCGGCACCCTCACCCTGGGGCGCCAGGAGGAACTGGCGTCCGCCGGTAAGGAGAAGGACGAGGCGTACCAGGATTCGATGGACCTCGTCAAAAGCGGCATCTCTGGTGGTCTCGGTACGGCGATCGGCGCAGGAACGTCCCTCGTCGCCACACCCTGGGTCGGAGCCGTCGTGGGTGGTGCCGCCACCACCGTCACCGGCACCGTTCTCGAGGCCATGTTCCAGGACTTCGAGAGCACGGCGTTGGAGGACTCCGAGGACGCGAGGGGCCTGCTCTGGCAGGAGGGCCTGGAAAGCAATGGCAACCGCTCGGGCCAGGCAGCTCGGCTGGCCGCGGAAGCCCACCGCATGGTCGACCCCGCCGACGCCGAGACCTGGGCCCGGGAAGGCGGCGAACAGGGCTTCTACAACGCCCAGGCGATCGTCGACGGCCGTACCCCGGGCAGCAGGACAACTTCCTGACCAAGTCGCCGAGCCGGCCCCAGATACCAAGCACCCTCCGAGAGGTACACCATGACCCGCCGTCGACCGGTCCCCGCACCACGCTCCGGTCCTGCCGTCGCCGTCGCCGTCGCCGTCCTTGCCGTCCTGGTCCCCATGGTCACGGGATGCGGTGCCGACGAAGAGACCAGGGACTACTCCGTACCGGACACCCTTTGCGGCACACAGGTCGACACCAAGGAGCTCACTCCGTTCCTTCCGCCGGGGAAGAAGCTGTCCGTCAAGCCCAGAGTCACCGCCTCGGCGACCTGGTGCGATGTGTCCGTGGATGGAAAGCTCGCCGTCAGAACGGTCCAGAAATGGTGGCAGGGCGGCCGTGACACGGCGTACTTCGTCCGCAGCCAGACCCTCGACCGGGTGGAGAAGACCGCGGACGCGGGGCGATACGTGTATTCCGGCACCCAGGCCTTCGGCAAGACGGAGGCCTGCGTCGACGAAAAATACAAGCAAGAGCTCTACACCGGAGTGCAGGCTTACGTTTCCGACCACAAGGACGCCGACGCCATGAAGCGTCTGATCGTCTCCTTCACCAAGGCGGTCGAGAAGTCGGACGCGTGTGACAGAAAAGCGTAGCGAGGGACAACGTGCTGGCAGTCCTTGCCGGCCAATTGGTCATCGGCCGTCTGCCATCGGCCAGGGCGGTCTCACGCCGGAGAAGAGCACTGGGTCCCCGGTCCGGACTCACCGACCGGGGACCACAGGAAGCTGTCAGGAGTAGGTGTAGAAGCCCGAGCCCGTCTTGCGGCCCAGGCGGCCCGCGTCGACCATCCGCTGGAGCAGCGGGGGAGCGGCGTACAGCGGCTCCTTGTACTCCTCGTACATCGAGTAGGCCACCGAGGCGACCGTGTCCAGGCCGATCAGGTCGGACAGTTTCAGCGGGCCCATCGGGTGCGCGCAGCCCAGCTCCATGCCGTTGTCGATGTCCTCGCGGCTGGCGATGCCCGACTCGAACATCCGGATCGCGGAGAGCAGGTAGGGGATCAGCAGCGCGTTGACCACGAAGCCGGACCGGTCCTGGGCGCGGATGGAGTGCTTGCCCAGCACCTTCTCCGTGAACAGCTGCGCCCGGCTCAGGGTGCCCTCGGAGGTGGTGAGGGCCGGGATCAGCTCGACCAGCTTCTGCACCGGGGCCGGGTTGAAGAAGTGGATGCCGATGACCTGGTCGGGCCGCGCGGTGGCGACCGCCAGCCTCACCAGCGGGATCGAGGACGTGTTGGACGCCAGGATCGCGTCCGGCCGGGTGACGACCTGGTCCAGCACCTGGAAGATCTCGGTCTTGACCTGCTCGTTCTCGACGACGGCCTCGATCACCAGGTCGCGGTCGGCGAACTCGCCGAGGTCGGTGGTGAAGCTCAGCCGCGCCTGCGTCGCCGCGAGCTCCTCCTCGGTGATCTTGCCACGCTCGGCGGCCTTGGCCAGGGAGTTGAACAGCCGGGTACGGCCGATCTCCAGGGCCTCGCCGGTGGTCTCGGCGACCTTCACGTCCAGCCCCGCCCGGGCGCACACCTCGGCGATGCCCGCGCCCATCTGGCCGCAGCCCACCACTCCGACGCGTTCGATGTCCGTCACATCGTCCCTTTCGCTGATCTACGGCTGTGGCAGGCGGCCCGATGGTGTGGGTGCCTGCTCCGATCGTGCACGTTACCCCCGTCGTGACGATGATCGATCGTCCGGGTCCGGCATGCTGAGCCGGGCACGATCCGTGACGTACCGGGTCCGCTTCGTAGGGAGGTGGCCCGGATGGGCCGAGTGTCACGGCGGGCGTTCGCGGTGGCGGCGCTGTCCAGCCTGACACCGGCGCGGGGGGCCGCGGCGGCGCCGGCCCGGCGGCGGGAGCCCGGTGGCACGCCCGGCGGGGGCGGCGCCGCCGAGATGCGCGGCATGTGGCTCGCGACCGTGCTGAACCGGGACTGGCCCTCGCGCACCGGACTGACCGCGGCCCGGCAGCGTGCCGAGCTCACCGCCCTCCTCGACGAGGCGGTGCGCCGCCGTCTGAACACGGTGTTCTTCCAGGTGCGCCCGGCGGCCGACGCGCTGTGGCCCTCGCCGCACGAGCCGTGGTCGCAGTTCCTGACCGGTGTGCAGGGACGGGACCCGGGCTGGGACCCGCTGGGCACGGCCGTGGCGGAGGCGCACGCCCGCGGCCTGGCGCTGCACGCCTGGTGCAATCCGTACCGCGTCGCCGTGCACGCGGACCGCGACCGGCTCGCCGCCTCCCACCCGGCCCGCCGGAACCCGCACTGGGTGGTGCCCTACGGCGGCAGGCTGTACTACGACCCGGGGCTGCCGGAGGTCCGCGCGTTCGTACGGCAGGCGATGCTGGACGCGGTGCGCGCGTACCCCGTGGACGGGCTCCACTTCGACGACTACTTCTACCCGTATCCGGTCGCGGGCCGGTCCTTCGACGACGACGCGGCCTTCGCCCGGCACGGCGGCGGCTTCGCGAGCCGGGCCGCCTGGCGGCGCGACAACGTCGACAGGCTGATCCTCGAGACGGCCGCGGGCGTGCGGCAGGCGCGGCCCGGCGCGCAGTTCGGCGTCAGCCCCTTCGGGGTGTGGCGCAACGCCTCCACGGACAGCCGGGGTTCGGCCACGAGCGCGGGCGTCCAGACGTACGACGAACCTGTACGCGGACACGCTCAGATGGGTCCGCGAGGGCCTGCTGGACTACGTCGTCCCGCAGCTGTACTGGAACATCGGCCTGGCCGCCGCGGACTACGCGGAGCTGGTGTCGTGGTGGGCGCGGGTGGCGCGGGGCAGCCGTACGAGGCTGTACGTGGGCGAGGCGCTGTACAAGGCGGGCGACCCCGCGCAGGGCGCGGCCTGGCGGGACCCGGCCGAGCTGTCCCGGCACCTCACCCTCACCCGCCGGTGTCCCGAGGTGCGCGGGCACGTCTTCTTCGCGGCGGGGGAGGTGGCGGCGGATCCGGCCGGCGCGATGGCGCGGGTGGTGGCCGACCACTACCGCCAGCCGGCCCCGGCTCCGGCTCCGCCCGCCGCCTCCGCGCCGGACTACCCGCCGATCCGTTCTCCCCGGGCCTGACGCTCGATGTGCCGGACCACGCAGTCGGGCCCCGGGGACATCACGGCCTCGTGCCCGTCCGGGAAACGGACCCGGTACGGCGGACTGCCCTCGGTGCCCAGGACTTCGACGATCTCGGTGACCTGGTCGTGCTGACCGACCACCCTGCCGTGCTGGACGAGGTGGTCACCCACGGACGCGTGCATCTGCCGGCCTCCTCACCGGGTGCGGGAGCAGCGCTCCCGGATCCCGGACTCACTGCGGTGCGTTGACGGGGCGGTACGCGGGGCCGGATCGGAGTCTGCGGGCCGGTCAGCCGCGCGCCCGCTGCGTGACGGCGATGCAGACGAGCACGGCGCCGGCGGTCAGGGGGGCCGCCACCGCCGGGTGCTCGCCGAGAAGCAGCACCGACCACACCAGTGTGAGCAGCGGCTGGGCCAACTGCAACTGGCTGGCCTTGGGTATGCCGACGGCCGCCATCCCCCGGTACCAGACGACCAGCCCGAGGAACTGCGAGCCCAGCGCGACCCAGAGCAGCCCGGCCACGCCGTGCACCCCGAGGCGCACCGGTTCGAGGGAGAGGGCGAGTGCGGCGGCCGGCACGGTGAGGGGCAGGCAGAGCACCAGCGCCCAGCCGATGACCTGCCACCCGGGCATCACCCGGGCCAGCCGGCCGCCCTCGGTGTATCCCGCGGCGCACACCAGCAGCGCGCCGAAGAGGTAGCCGTCGGCGGCGCTCAGGCCGCCGCCGCTCTGCTGCACCGTGAAGGCGCCCACGGCGGCCGCGCCCGCCAGGGCCGCCGCCCAGAACGTCCGCGACGGACGGGTGCCCACGCGCAGCGCGGAGAAGAGCGCCGTGGTGAGCGGCAGCAGCCCGACGACGACGGCGGCGTGCGCGGTGGTGGAGGTCTCCAGGGCGAGGGTGGTCAGCAGCGGGAAGCCGAGGACCACGCCCGCGCCCACCACCGCGAGGCCGGGCCAGTGGCCGCGGGCGGGCGCCGGGACGCGCAGCGCGAGCAGGCAGCCGCCGGCGACGAGGGCCGCCAGGACGCTGCGGACGGCGACCAGCGTCCACGGCCCGAAGCTCTCCAGGCCCCAGGCCGTGGCGGGGAAGGTGAGGGAGAAGGCGACGACGCCGAGGGCGGCCTGGAGCGTGCCGCGGCGGCGGTCGGCCGGGGCGGTGCGGACGGTCTGCGGTGGGCCGGGGGACGGGGCCGGGGCGGCGGCGGTCTCCGGCGCGGCAGGCGCGGCGGCGGCCGGGCGGCCCGAGCCGGCCGTGGTGCCCGGCACCGGGGTGGCCGTGGTGCCCTGCCGCCCGGTGGCCGCGGCGTCCGCCTGCGGGACGGTGCCCGGCGACGGTGCGGTGCCGGTGCCCGGGGTGCCGACCGCTTTCCGGGTGCGCGCAGTAGCGCTACTCTCTGCTCTCATGAACGAGCGTAGCAGTGTCGCCGAGCTGGCGAGCCACTTGCGCAGGGAGCTCGACCGCTACTCGCCCGGTGAGAAGCTCCCCTCCAGCCGGGCCCTCGTCGAACGGCTGCGGGTCAGCCCGGTGACCGTCTCGCGCGCCCTCGCGCAGCTCGCCGCCGAGGGGCTGGTGGTCACCCGGCCCGGCGCCGGCGCGTTCCGGGCGCAGCCGCGCACGGCGGCCGCACCCGCCGGGGACACCTCCTGGCAGGAGGTCGCGCTCAGCGCCGAGTCGGTGGGCGACCTCGTGCCGCGGACGGTGGACGCCGGCGGGGTGACGGTCTCGCTCGCCGCCCCGCCGCCCGGCGTGATCGAGTTCAACGGCGGCTACCTGCACCCGTCGCTGCAGCCGGAGCGGGCGATGTCCGCGGCGCTGTCCCGCGCCGGCCGCCGCCCAGGCGCCTGGGGGCGGCCCCCGCTGGAGGGGCTGCCCGAGCTGCGGGAGTGGTTCGCGCGGAGCATCGCCGGGCCGGACGGCAGCGTCACCGTCGCCGACGTCCTGATCACCGCGGGCGGCCAGTCGGCGCTCACCACGGCCCTGCGCGCGCTCGCCCCGCCCGGCGCCCCGGTGCTCGTGGAGTCGCCGACGTACCCCGGCATGCTCGCCATCGCCCGCGCCTCCGGGCTGCGGCCCGTGCCCGTACCGGTGGACGCCGACGGGGTGCGGCCGGACCTGCTCGCCGACGCCTTCCGGGCGACGGGCGCCCGCGTCTTCGTCTGCCAGCCGCTGTTCCAGAACCCCACCGGTGCGGTACTGGCGCCCGCGCGCCGCCCTCAGGTGCTGCGGATCGCCCGCGAGGCCGGCGCGTTCGTCGTCGAGGACGACTTCGTACGGCGGCTGGTGCACGAGGACGCCGGGCTGCTGCCGGCGCCGCTGGCCGCCGACGACGCGGACGGCGTCGTCGTGCACGTCGGCTCCCTGACGAAGGCCACCTCGCCCAGCTTCCGGGTGAGCGCGCTGGCGGCCCGCGGCCCGGTGCTGGAGCGGCTGCGGGCCATCCAGGTCGTCGACACCTTCTTCGTGCCCCGGCCGCTGCAGGAGGCGGCCCTCGAACTCGTCGGCTCGCCCGCCTGGCCCCGCCACCTGCGCACCGTCTCGGCCGAACTCAGGGCGCGCCGCGACGCCATGACGTCCGCCCTGCTGCGCGAACTGCCCGAGCTCGCCCTGCCGCACGTGCCGTCCGGCGGCTACCACCTGTGGCTGCGCCTGCCCGACGGCGCGGACGAGACGGCGCTCACCGCCGCGGCGCTGCGCGCGGGCGTGGCGATCACGCCGGGCCGCCCCTACTTCAGCGCCGAACCCCCGGCCGGTCACCTGCGGCTGAGCTTCGCCGCGGTGGGCGGCGCGGGCGAGATCGCGGAGGGGGTGCGGCGGCTGCGGTCGGCCTGGGACGAGGCCGTCCGGCCTGTCCGGGGCGGCCGGTGACCGGCGGGCGCCTCGACACGATCCGCCCCGGTCTGCCAGCCTCCCGTCATGACCGACACCCCGCGCCTGCCCGACGGCTACGACCTCACCACCGACCCCCGCCGGATCGACCGGGACCGCGTCCACCACTGGCTCGCCACGGACGCGTACTGGGCTGTCGGACGGCTCCGCGAGAAGCAGGACCGGGCCCTCGACGGCTCGCTCAACTTCGGTGTCCACGACGCCGCCTCGGGGGAGCAGGTCGCGTACGCCCGCGTGGTGACCGACCGGGCGACCTTCGCGTGGCTGTGCGACGTCTACGTCGACCCCTCCGTGCGCGGCAAGGGGATCGGAACGGCGCTGGTGGCCGCCGTGTGCGAGCATCTGCGGCAGTACGGCCTGCGCCGGGTGGCGCTCGCCACCCACGACGCGCACGGCCTCTACGAGAAGTGCGGTTTCCGGCCACTGGAGCGGCCCGGTGAGTGGATGGCGCTCGTCCTCGAGTGACGTGTCCGGCACTTCCTGACTTGTGAGCGCGGTTTCACGCTCCGTGGGTAAAGCCCCGGCCGCACGTCTTGACCCGCCCCCTGGGGCGTTTCACCATCACCGCATGGCACTGCGGGTCATGTTCGTCGCCGCCGCGCGCAGTTCCCCGCTGCTCGCCGAGCGCTTCCAGGACGACCGGCCGCTGGACCAGGCCGGGTGGGACGCGGTGGAGCGCGTCGCGCACGAGCTGCTGCCGCTGGCGGCCGCCGAGCTGCGCTACTGCTCGCCGACCCCGCGCAGCCGCGCCACCGGGGACGCCCTCGGCTACGCCCCGCTCGCCCAGCTCGCCCTCCGCGACTGCGACATGGGCCGCTGGCGCGGGCTGACGCTCGGCGAGGCGATGGCCCGCGAGCCGGAGGCGGTGGACGCCTGGCTCGCCGACCCGCGCGCCACGCCCCACGGCGGGGAGCCGCTGCTGTCCTTCATCACCCGGGTCGGCAACTGGCTGGACACCCGGCCGGTCGACGACGGCGACCGCGTCGTCGCGGTGGCCGAGCCCTCGGTGATCCGGGCCGCCCTGGTGTACGTCCTCAAGGCGCCGCCCTCGACGTACTGGAACATCGACGTCCGCCCCCTGTCGACGACCACCGTCACCGGCCGCGCCGGCCACTGGAACCTCCGGCTGGAGGGGGCGCGGGCTCAGCCCTCCCGGGCGTAGTCCGTCGTCAGCACGAGGTCCTTGGCCGGGCCGCGCACGCGCCACACCGTCCGCCAGTGGTCCCGGTCCCGCACGGTGAACTCGCCGCGGTAGAGGTCGGCCGCGCAAGGGTGGTCGGCGACGTGCCGGCCGGACCGCAGATCGAGGTCGTGGAAGGGGCGCCCGTCCGCGAACCGCACGTCCGCCGTCCCGGGCGGGTCGGCGCGCAGGAAGAGCAGGGTGCGCTCGGCGGGCCGGGGCACGCCGCGCCAGACGAAGGTGCCGGACTCCCGGTGCAGCAGGCCGTCCGGCGGGCCGGGCGGGTCCTGGGGCCGGCCGGCCCGCGGATCGCGGGGCGTACCGGCCGGCGGGTCGTCCGGCGCGTCCTCGGGGAAGTCCGCCGGCAGGTGCCGCGGCACGCGGCCGGCCGGCAGCGGGCCGAAGACGGTCGTCCCGGTGAACCGCCCCTCGCCGCCGGTCGCCAGATCCCGCACCGTCCGCTCCACCCGCCAGGTCCCGGCCAGATGGGCCAGCACGTCGCTCACTGGCCAGAAGTCGTCGTCCATGTGGTCCGCTCTCCGTCCCCACCGGTTCCCGCACGCCCCTTCGACGTGTTCTCGGCCCCCTCCCGTCCTTCCCATCCTGCCGTTCGCGGCGCCGGCCGCGGCGGCCGGCCGTGGTACATCCCGGACGCGTGTGAGGAGAGCCGCACAACGGCCCCGCCGGACACCCGCGCCCTCCGGGGCGGGGGCCGCCGGCGAGCGCCGCGCGAAGCGCCGTCCCACCGTGCCGTGCGTGCGCCGAGGGACGGCGGCGGCCGCCCCCCGTCCGTGGCGTCGGGGCACCCGGCTGTGTCACGATCGTCCCCGCCGTCACGGCTCCGGCCGCGCCCGGACGGATCGCTCCGGGGCGGCGGGAGCGGACCGGCCGGGTCCACGACGGGGCCGGAGGGCGACCGCGCTCCCGCGGTGACGGCGGCGACAGGCGACGAACGGAAGGACGGCCGCGCACCCGCGCGGCACGACGGAGGAACTCACTCCTTGGCACCCACAGCACCCGGCCGCGCGACCGTTCGGCAGATCGTCACCTTCGCCATGGTCGGCGTCGTCAACACCCTGGCCTACTACGCCCTTTACCTGCTGTTCCTCACGCGTCTGCCCTATCTCGCCGCACACGCCCTGGCGTTCTTCCTCAGCATGATCGGCTCCTTCTTCCTGAACGCGCGGTTCACCTACCGGACCCGCCCGACCTGGCGGAAGTTCCTGCTCTTCCCGCTGACGAACGTCACCAACTTCCTCGTCACCACGGTGGGCGTCTACGTCGTCGTCGACGTGCTGCACGCGGGGAACCGCTTCGCCCCGCTGCTGGCCTCGGCGGCCGCGATCCCGGTGACCTTCGTCGTGTCCCGCATGATCATGCTGCCGGGGACGCGGAGCGCCACCTGACCCCGCCCGCCGCGCCGCACGGGCGTGCGCGGCGGCCGGCCCCGCGCAGGGGCGCTCCGGGCCTGGCCCGATGCCGCCGTTGGCGTCACCCGTGGGGGCTCTTCCGGTGATTGCCGCACGCCTGGCGCAGGGCCCGCGGGCCGTCGCGGGTACGCCGTCCCTGCAGACGGCGGCCCGCGATCCACGAGGAGATCAGCCATGTACGCAGTGGTCCGGCGGTACGAAGGGGTGACCGACCCGGCCGAGGCGGGACGCCAGGTGGAGGAGGGCTTCCTGCCGATCCTCCAGCAGGTGGAGGGCTTCGTGGCCTACTACTGGGTCGACGCCGGGAACGGGGTGATGCTCTCGACGAGTGTCTTCCAGGACCGGTCCGGCGCCGAGCGGTCGACCGAGAGCGCGGCCGACTTCGTCCGGGACCGCCTCGCCTCCCTCCTCCCCAACCCGCCCCAGATCACGGCCGGCGAGGTCGTGGCGCATTCGTAGCGACTCCCGCGACCGGCCGGGCCGCGACAGCGCACCCGGCCGGTCGCCCGTCCGCGGGCCCACGGGACGGTCGGACGCGCCGCGCGCCGTTCCCCCGCACACGGACTCCCGCGCTCCCCGGGGCTGTCCGGCCGCGCGCTCCGGACCGGCCCCGTCCCGTCCTCCCCGGCACGCCGGCCGCGCACCGCTTCCGCGGACCGGACGGACCGGACGGACCGGACGCACAGGACGGAGTGGGCGACGTGCCCTTCGCTCAGCCGGCCGCCGGCGGTGATCCCGGGTCCCCCGGGTCGTCCCCGACGGCCGCGCGCGGCTCCGCGGCGCCGCTGGTGGCCGTGTGCGCCGGGTACTTCATGGTCATCCTGGACGTCACGATCATCAACGTCGCGGTGCCCGTGGTGGGACGGGAACTGCCGGCCTCCCTCACCGGCATCCAGTGGATCACCGACGGCTACACCCTGGTCCTCGCCGGGTTCCTGATGACCGGTGGCGCGCTGGGCGACCGGCTGGGCAACCGGCGCGTCTTCTGTTCGGGCGTGGTGGTGTTCACCGTCGTCTCCGCCGCGTGCGCCCTCGCGCCCAGTGCCGCCTTCCTGGTCGCGGCCCGGCTGGTGGAGGGGCTCGGCGCGGCGCTGATCGTGCCGGGCTCGCTCGCCCTGCTCCAGGAGGCCTACCCGGTGCCGGCGGCGCGCTCGCGCGCGTTCGGGCTGTGGGGGTCGATGGCGGGCGTCGCGGCCTCGGCCGGGCCGCTGCTGGGCGGGCTGCTGGTGTCCACGGTGGGCTGGCGGTGGGTCTTCCTCATCAACCTGCCCGTCGGCGTGGCCTGCCTAATGCTGACCTCGCGGTACGTGGCGCCCTCGCCGCGGCACGCCGGCCGGGCCCTGGACTGGCCGGCGCAGTGCGCCGTGGTGGCGGCGGTGGCCCTGCTGACCGCCGCGCTGAACGAGGCCGGACGACGCGGCTGGTCCGATCCCGCCGTTCTCGCCGGCCTGGGCCTGACCGCGCCGGCCGTCGCGGCGTTCCTGACACGCGAGCGGTTCGCCCGGTCGCCCGCCCTCCCGCTGCGCCTGCTGCGCGCCCGCGCGACGAGCGGCGCCGCGGTCATCGGGCTGCTGTTCAACTTCGGCTTCTACGGCATGGTGTTCACCGCCAGCCTGGACTTCCAGCACCAGCGCGGCTTCAGCGCACTGGAGACCGGGCTGGCGCTGTTCCCGGCGGTGGCGATGACCACGTTCGCGTCCGTCCTGTCCGGGCGGCTGACCCGCCGCACGGGCGATCGCCCGCTGGTGACGTCCGGCATGCTCCTGGGCGCCCTCGGGCTGGCCGGCTGGGCCGCCGCGGGACCGGACGCCCCCTATCCGCTGCTGGTGGCGCCGATGATGGCCGCCGGGTTCGGCACGTCCTTCGCGCTCACCGGCTCGACGGCCACCGTGATGGGAGCCGCGCCCCCGGCGTACTCGGGAGCCGCCTCCGCCCTGTTCAACACCACCCGCCAGATCGGCAGTGCCACCGGCGTGGCACTCGGCGGCAGCCTGCTGGCCACCGGCACCGGCACCGGCTACGGCGCGGGACTGCGCACCAGCATGGCCGTCGGGGCCCTCGCCTACCTGACCGCCGCGGCCCTCGCCTGGTGGTGCGTGCCCGGCCGGGCGGACGCGGGCGGCCGGTGACCGGGACGGCCCTACCGCCGCCCCGTTCCCGGCCGGTTCCGGTACGGGACGGAGTGCCCTCCGCAGCGGATCTGCCCGGGGCCTCCCGGAGCGGGACAGGTGCGCGGCGGCCGGCCGCCGCGTGCCGGTCGTCGGGCGGCCGAGCGCTCCGGCCGGCCCGGCCGGAGCGCTCGGGGGGCCGCTGGGCCACGCGGTCGGCAGGGGCGGCGTAGGGCCCGTGCCGCTCAGCGGGTGGCGAGGAGTTCGAGCGTGTCGATCACGCGGTTCGAGAAGCCCCACTCGTTGTCGTACCAGGCGACCACCTTGACGTGACGGCCGTCCACGCGGGTGAGGGCCGAGTCGAAGACCGACGACGCCGGATTGCCCGTGATGTCGGACGACACGAGCGGGTCCTCCGAGTACTCGAGGATGCCGGCGAGCGGCCCCTCCGCCGCGGCGCGGTACGCCGCGAGCACCTCGTCGCGCGTCACGTCGCGGGTGACGGTCGTGTTGAGCTCGACGATCGAGCCCACCGGGACCGGCACACGGATCGAGTCGCCCGACAGCTTGCCGTCGAGGTTCGGCAGCACCAGGCCGATCGCCTTGGCGGCGCCCGTGGTGGTCGGCACGATGTTGACGGCGGCGGCCCGGGCGCGGCGGGCGTCGCGGTGCGGACCGTCCTGCAGGTTCTGCTCCTGCGTGTAGGCGTGCACCGTCGTCATGAAGCCGTGCTCGATGCCGGCGAGGTCGTCGAGCACCGCCGCCAGCGGTGCCAGGGCGTTGGTCGTGCACGAGGCGTTGGAGACGATCGTGTGCGCGCCCGGCTCGTAGGCGTCCGTGTTGACACCGTACGCGAGCGTGACATCCGCGCCCTGCGACGGTGCACTGACCAGCACCTTCTTCGCGCCCGCGTCGAGGTGGGCGCGGGCGGCCCCGGCCGAGGTGAAGCGGCCGGTCGCCTCCAGGACGATGTCCACGCCGAGTTCGCCCCACGGCAGCTGCGCCGGCTCGCGCTCGGCGAGGACCGTGATGCGGCGTCCGTCGACGACGAGGGCGTCCCCGTCCACGGTCACCGGGCGGCCGAGCCGGCCGGCCGTCGTGTCGTAGGCGAGCAGCCGCGCGAGGGTGGCGGGCTCCGTGAGGTCGTTGACCGCGACGACCTCCAGGCCGCTGTCACGTTCCAGCAGTGCCCGCAGCACATTGCGTCCGATGCGGCCGAATCCGTTGATGGCGATGCGCGTCATGAATGGTGTCCCTTCGGTTCGCCGTCAATCTCCCGCGCCGCGTCCGCCCCCGACAGTGGCGTGATCGCCAGGGTTCGCAAGGATCGCGCCAGGGGCGGTGGGCGGTGGGCTACTCGCCCCGGGTGAAGGTGCGCCGGTACTCGCTCGGTGTCGTGCCGAGGATGCGGTGGAAGTGCAGGCGCAGGTTGGCGCCGGAGCCCAGACCGACGTCGGCGGCGATCTGCTCGACGTGCCGCTCCGACCGTTCGAGCAGCTCACGGGCCAGGTCGACGCGGGCGCGCATGACCCACTCCATCGGCGTGTATCCCGTGTCCTCGACGAAGCGCCGCGAGAAGGTGCGCGGCGACACCGCGGCGTGCCGGGCGAGGAGTTCGAGAGTGAGGTGCTCGCCCAGCCGGTGCAGCGCCCACTCCCGGGTGGCGGCGAACCGCTCACCGAGCGGCTCCGGCACGCTGCGCGGCACGTACTGCGCCTGACCGCCGCTGCGGTAGGGCGCCGCGACCAGACGCCGGGCCGCGTGGTTCGACGCGGCCACTCCCAGGTCGCCGCGCAGGATGTGCAGGCACAGGTCGATGCCCGACGCCGCGCCGGCCGACGTCAGCACGCTGCCCTCGTCGACGAACAGGACGTTCTCGTCGACCCGGACGAGCGGGTGCTTCGCCGCGAGCGCCCGCGCGTAGTGCCAGTGCGTCGTGGCGCGCCTGCCGTCGAGCAGGCCCGTGGCGGCGAGCGCGAAGGCGCCCGTGGAGATGGCGGCGAGCCGCGCGCCCCGGCCGTGGGCGGCGATCAGTGCCTCGACGACGGCCCGCGGCGGGTCCTCGCGGTCCGGGAACCGGTAGCCGGGGACGAAGACCACGTCGGCCCACGCGAGCGCGTCCAGGCCGTGGGCGACGGAGTACGACAGGCCGTCGCCGCCGGTGACGAGACCGGGCGCGGCCCCGCACACCCGCACCTCGTACGGCATGCTCGCGCGGGTCGTGAAGACCTGCGCGGGAATGCCGACGTCGAGCGGCTTCGCACCTTCGAGCACGAGGACGGCGACGCGGTGCAGGCGGGAGGCGGACACGGGCAAGAGGTTACGTGGGGCGTGACGTCGATACGCCCCCTGCGCGGACCGGGCGGAGGGCACCGGCCGGAGTCCGCCCCGTCGCCGTCCATCGCCCGTCCCGCTCCCGCCCACCTCCACCGCGCCGGGCGAAGCGCGATCAGGAAGCCCGGTGCCTGCGAGCCGATCGCGTGCATTGCATAAACGTGCAGCGCGACGTATAGTCATGCCATCGAGAGGAGGGTCCATGACGGTACGCGTGGCGGTCGCCGGAGCGAGTGGATACGCGGGCGGTGAAGTCCTGCGCCTGCTCCTGGCGCACCCGGAGGCCGAGATCGGCACGCTGACGGGCAACTCCAACGCCGGACAGCGGCTCGGCGCGCTGCAGCCGCACCTGCTGCCCCTGGCGGACCGCGTGCTGGAGCGGACCACCCCCGAGGCGCTCGCCGGGCACGACGTGGTCTTCCTCGCCCTGCCGCACGGCCGGTCCGCCGCCGTCGCCGAGCAGCTCGGCCCGGACGTCCTCGTCATCGACATGGGCGCCGACTTCCGGCTGCGGGACCCGGCCGACTGGGAGCGGTTCTACGGCTCCCCGCACGCCGGCACCTGGCCCTACGGCCTGCCCGAACTGCCGGGCGGCCGCGCCGCGCTGGAGGGGGCGCGGCGCATCGCGGTGCCCGGCTGCTACCCGACGGCCGCCTCCCTCGCGCTCGTCCCCGCCTACGCCGCCGGGATCGCCGAGCCCGAGGCCGTGATCGTCGCCGCCTCCGGCACGTCCGGCGCCGGCAAGGCGCCCAAGCCGCACCTGCTCGGCAGCGAGGTGATGGGGTCGATGTCCCCCTACGGCGTCGGCGGCGTCCACCGGCACACCCCCGAGATGGTCCAGAACCTCAGCGCGGCCGCCGGGGAGCGCGTCACGGTCTCCTTCACGCCCACCCTGGCGCCCATGCCCCGCGGGATCCTCGCCACCTGCAGCGCGAAGGCGAAGCCGGGCGTCACCGCGGAGGCCGTGCGCGCCGCCTACGAGAAGGCCTACGCCGACGAGCCCTTCGTCCATCTCCTCCCCGAGGGGCAGTGGCCGGCCACCGCGTCCGTCCACGGTTCCAACGCGGTCCTCGTCCAGGTCGTCCACGACGAGGCAGCGCACCGCATCGTCGCGGTCAGCGCCATCGACAACCTCACCAAGGGCACCGCCGGCGGCGCCGTGCAGAGCATGAACATCGCCCTCGGGCTCGACGAGGGCACCGGGCTCCCCGCGACCGGGGTCGCACCGTGAGCCCGGGGCGCCCGCCGGCTCCGGCCGGGGGAGCGCGCGCGGCCACCGGGCCGCGGGCGACCGGGGAACCCGCCCAGGCCGGCACGGCACTGGGGAAGACAGCCGCACCGCCGCGCCGCGCGGGCGGAGAAGCGAACAGGGAGATGCAGTGAGCGTCACGGCAGCGAAGGGATTCACGGCGGCGGGCATCGCCGCCGGGATCAAGGAGAACGGCAACCCGGACCTGGCCCTCGTGGTCAACACCGGGCCGCGCCGCGCCGCCGCGGGCGTCTTCACCTCCAACCGCGTCAAGGCCGCGCCGGTGCTGTGGTCCGAGCAGGTGGTGAAGACCGGCCGGCTGTCGGCCGTCGTCCTCAACTCCGGCGGCGCCAACGCCTGCACCGGCCCCCAGGGCTTCCAGGACACCCACGTCACCGCCGAGAAGGCCGCCGAGGTCCTGGGCGTCGGCGCGATCGAGGTCGCCGTCTGCTCCACCGGGCTCATCGGCGTGCCGCTGCCGATGGACAAGCTGCTCCCGGGCGTCGAGCAGGCCGCGGCCCAGCTCTCCGAGCACGGCGGCGAGAAGGCCGCCATCGCCATCAAGACCACCGACACCGTCCACAAGACATCCGTGGTGACCAAGGACGGCTGGACCGTCGGCGGCATGGCCAAGGGCGCCGGCATGCTGGCGCCGGGCCTCGCCACCATGCTCGTCGTCCTCACCACGGACGCCGACGTCGACAGCGGGACGCTGGACGCCGCCCTGCGCGCGGCCACGAAGGTCACCTTCGACCGCGTCGACTCCGACGGCTGCATGTCCACCAACGACACCGTCCTGCTGCTGGCCTCCGGCGCCGCCGGCGTCACCCCCGCCCAGGCGGAGTTCGCCGAGGCCGTGCGCGCCGTCTGCGACGACCTCGGGCAGCAGCTGATCCGGGACGCCGAGGGCGCCAGCAAGGACATCAGGGTCGAGGTGATCAACGCGGCGACCGAGGAGGACGCCGTCGAGGTCGCGCGCTCCGTCGCCCGCAACAACCTCCTCAAGTGCGCCATCCACGGCGAGGACCCCAACTGGGGCCGTGTGCTGTCGGCGATCGGCACCACCCGGGCCGCCTTCGAGCCCGACCAGCTGAACGTCGCCATCAACGGCGTCTGGGTGTGCAAGAACGGCGCGGTCGGGGAGGACCGCGCACTCGTCGACATGCGCTACCGGCAGGTGCACATCGTCGCCGACCTCGCCGCGGGCACCGAGACGGCCACCGTCTGGACCAACGACCTCACCGCGGACTACGTCCACGAGAACAGCGCCTACTCCTCATGAGCGACAGCAGCACGGGCACGACCCGTAAGCACACCGCCCTTCCCAAGGCCCGCATCCTCATCGAGGCGCTGCCCTGGCTGACCCGCCACCACGGCAAGACCGTCGTCATCAAGTTCGGCGGCAACGCCATGGTGGACGAGGAGCTGAAGGCCGCCTTCGCCCAGGACGTGGTGTTCCTGCGGCACGCCGGCCTCAAGCCGGTCGTCGTGCACGGCGGAGGCCCCCAGATCAGCGCCGCACTCGACCGGCACGGCATCGTCAGCGAGTTCAAGGCGGGACTGCGCGTCACCACCGAGGACGCCATGGACGTCGTACGGATGGTGCTGGCCGGGCAGGTGCAGCGGGAGCTGGTCGGACTGCTCAACCGGCACGGACCGCTGGCCGTCGGCCTGACCGGTGAGGACGCGCACACCATCACCGCCACCAAGCACACGCCCGAGATCGACGGCGAAAGCGTCGACATCGGGCGGGTGGGCGAGATCACCGAGATCGACACGGGCGCGATCGAGGCCCTGCTCGCCGACGGCCGCATCCCGGTCGTCTCCTCGATCGCCCGGAGCAAGGACGACGGGGATGCGGGACATGTCTACAACGTCAATGCTGATACGGCGGCTGCGGCACTCGCTGCGGCACTGGGCGCCGAAACCCTCATGGTCCTCACGGACGTCGAGGGACTCTACGAGGACTGGCCGCACAGCGACGAGGTGATCAGCCGCCTCACCGCCTCCCAGCTGGAGAAACTCCTGCCGGAGCTGTCCTCGGGCATGGTGCCGAAGATGGAGGGCTGCCTGCACGCCGTGCGGGGCGGCGTCCGCACCGCCCGCGTCATCGACGGCCGGGTCCAGCACGCCATCCTGCTGGAGATCTTCACCGACGAGGGCATCGGCACCATGGTCGTGCCCGACGAGACCGCTCAGGGGAGCGAGGGGGGCGCGGCATGACGGACAACCAGGAGCTGATCCGGCGCTGGCAGGGCGCGCTCATGGACAACTACGGCACCCCGCGGCTGCCCCTGGTGCGCGGTGAGGGCACCCGGCTGTGGGACGCCGACGGCCATCAGTACCTCGACTTCGTCGGCGGCATCGCCGTCAACGCCCTCGGGCACGCCCACCCGGCCGTCGTCGAGGCCGTCAGCCGGCAGATCGCCACCCTGGGCCACGTCTCCAACCTGTTCGTCGCCGAACCGCCCGTCGCCCTCGCCGAACGGCTGCTCCAGCTCTTCGGCCGGGACGGCAGGGTCTACTTCTGCAACTCCGGCGCCGAGGCCAACGAGGGCGCCTTCAAGATCGGCCGGCTGACCGGCCGGCGGCACATGGTCGCCACCCGGGGCGGTTTCCACGGCCGCACCATGGGCGCCCTCGCGCTCACCGGGCAGCCCGGCAAGCAGGAGCCGTTCGCGCCACTGCCCGGCGACGTCACCCACGTCCCCTACGGCGACGCGCAGGCGCTGGCCGCCGCCGTCACCGACGAGACCGCCCTCGTCGTCATCGAGCCGATCCAGGGCGAGAACGGCGTCGTGGTGCCCCCGGCCGGCTATCTGAAGGCGGCCCGGGCGATCACGGCGGCCACCGGCGCGCTGCTGGTCCTCGACGAGGTGCAGACCGGGGTCGGCCGGACCGGCCACTGGTTCGCCTACCAGGCCCACGAGGGCGTCCTGCCCGACGTCGTCACCCTCGCCAAGGGCCTCGGCGGCGGACTGCCGCTCGGAGCCACCGTCGCCTTCGGCCGGGCCGCCGAGCTGCTGCGGCCCGGGCAGCACGGCACCACCTTCGGCGGCAACCCGGTCGCCTGCGCCGCCGGTCTCGCCGTCCTCGACACCCTCGCGGACGAGGGACTGCTGGAGAACGTCAAACGGCAGGGCGAGCGGCTGCGGGTGGGCATCGAGGGCACCGGCGGCAGCCCGCGCCATCCGTTGATCGACCGAGTCCGGGGCGCCGGACTGCTCCTCGGTATCGTGCTCACCGGGCCGCTCGCGCCGATGGTGCAGCAGGCGGCCCAGGACGCCGGCTTCCTCGTGAACGCGCCCGCCCCCGACGTCGTACGGCTGATGCCACCGCTGAACCTCGGCGACGACGAGGTGGACGCCTTCCTCGAGGCGCTGCCCGGCATCCTGGACGTGGCCGAAGGGGACGGACGATCCGGAGAATGAGACGACGATGAGTCAGGCGCAGGACCACGGGAACGGAGCCGGCGGACCCGCCGTGCCGCAGACCCGCACCGCACGCCACCGCCGGATCGTGGACATCCTCAACCGGCAACCGGTCCGCTCGCAGAGCCAGTTGGCGAAACTGCTCGCCGACGACGGGCTGAGCGTCACGCAGGCGACGCTGTCCCGGGACCTGGACGAGCTGAACGCGGTGAAGATCCGCAACAACGACGGCGACCTCATCTACGCGGTGCCGAGCGAGGGCGGTTTCCGCACCCCGCGGGCGCCGCTCGGGGAGTCGGCCAAGGAGGAGCGGATGCGGCGGCTGTCGCAGGAGCTCCTCATCTCCGCGGAGGCCTCCGCGAACCTCGTCGTCCTGCGCACCCCGCCGGGGGCCGCCCAGTTCCTGGCCTCGGCGATCGACCAGGCCGAGCTGCACGACATCCTGGGCACGATCGCCGGCGACGACACGGTGCTGCTGATCAGCCGGAACCCCACCGGGGGGCAGGCGCTGGCGGACCACCTGCTGCGGCTCGCGCAGAACGGGCACTGACCCGGCTGCGGGCCCGGCCGCGTCGGCGGAGACTGGGGATGTGCCCTTCCGCAGCGGCCGGGCAATCCCCCGGCGGGGCCGGACCGTACATGGGGATGTGTCCAGTCTCCGGTTCCCCGTGGGCCGTCTCCCGGACGAGGCTCTGCTGTCCGGGCTGGCCACCGGTGACCCGGAACTCGCCGTCACCTTCGTACGCAGGTTCCAGCACACGGTGTTCGGCGTCGCCATCGCCGTCACCGGGGATCCGCAGCTCGCCGAGGACATCGCCCAGCAGACGTTCGAGCGTGCGTGGCGTCATGCGCAGATCTACGACTCGCGGCGCGGTTCGGTGACGACCTGGCTGACGACCATCGCCCACAATCTCGCCATCGACGCGGTCCGCGCCCGGCGGACGGACCCGGTGGCGCCCGAGGACCTCGACGCGCTGCTCGGTGTCGTCACCGAGACCCCCGAGCAGTGGGTGCTGGAGGACGAGGCCTCGTCCCGGTTGCGGGCCGCGGTGGCGCGGCTGCCGAAGGAGCAGGCCCGTGCCCTGGTGATGGCGGGCATCTACGGGATGACGGCCCAGCAGATCGCGGACTGGGAGAAGATCCCGCTGGGCACCGCCAAGACGCGGATCAGGTCGGCCATGGGAAAGCTCAGGACCACACTCGCGGCTCCGAAGCGAGGCGACCATGCCCAGTGACCCGACCTGCGAGAAGCTGCGGGAGATCGGCGCCGAACTGGCGCTGGGCGTGCTGTCCGGCCGCCGGCGGGCCGAGGCGCTCTCCCACCTGGACCGGTGCGCGGAGTGCCGGGAGTACGTCGAGCACCTCACCCTCGTCGGCGACCGGCTGATCGGCCTGCTGCCGGCCAGCGAGCCGCCGCTGGGGTTCGAGACCCGGGTGGCGCGCAGGCTGACCCGGGCCGCGCCGGCGAACGAGGGCCGCCCGCGCGCACGTGTCTCCGGCTTCGCGCGGGGCCTTCGCGGCAGCGCCCGCCGGGCCAGGCTGCGGGCCGCGTCGGCGGTGGCCGGCCTCGCCCTCGCCGTCGGGTTCGCCGGCTGGGGGATCGGCACCGCCATCGAGGAGGCCACCACCTCGCCTCCGCCGGCCGCCGAGTCGACGCTGCTCACCGGAGAGCTGACCTCGGCCAAGGATCCCGCACGGCAGGCCGGCGAGATCTACGCCGACCCCGGGTGGCCCGGCTGGATCTGGATGTCCGTGGACCTGGCCGCCGCCGGCACCCCGTACAGCGGCAGGGTCTCCTGCGTCCTGGAGCACGCGGACGGCACGACCGTCCCGCTCGGCTCGTTCGACCTGCGCGGCGGCCGGGGCGACTGGGTCACGCGGGCCGCCGTCGACCCCGCGAAGCTCACCGGCGCCCGCCTGACCGCCTCCGACGGCACCGTCCTCGCCACCACCCGCTTCGAGACCGGCCCGCACCAGTGAACGGCCGGCACGGGGGGACGGCTGGCACGGAGGGACGGCCGGCACGAGGAGACGGCCGGCACGAGGAGACGGCCGGCACGAGGGAACGGCCGGCACGAGGGAACGGCCCGCGCCAGTGGCCGGGCGCCCGGGAGCGGCGCGTCAAGGACGGGCGGTGCGGCGCCGCGGGCCGGGCAGCGCCGCGTCGACGGCGGCGGCCAGTTCGGTCAGCGCGGGCCGGGACGACGGATCGGCGCTGAGCGAGCCGTCGATGGCGGCCGCGAGGGCACGGGGCAGGCGCCGCCGGGAGCCGATCGGCGGGGCGGGCCCCTCCAGTTGGGGGTACCGGTCCTCCCGGCCGCCCGTGGTGCCGCCGCCGTACGCCCGGTCCGCGGACCCGCCGTCGCCCGGCCCGTCCGCCCGGTCCGCGAGCCCGCCCGCGCCGGGCCCGTCCGCCCGGCTCGGGAGCCCGTCGGCAGGCCCGTCCGCGTGGTCCGCGGACCCGCCGTCGCCCGGCCCGTCCGCCCGGCTCGGGAGCGCGCCCGCGCCGGGTCCGTCCGCCCGGTCCGGGAACCCCCCGCCGCCCGGCCCGTCCCCCCGGTCCGGCGTCCGCCCGTCGTGAGGCCCGGCTGCCTCGCCGGGATCCGCCCGGTCGAAGGGCGCCTCACCGCAGGCGGCCTCGTACAGGGTGACGCCGATGCCCCACACGTCGGCGGCGGCCGACAGCGGCCCGCCGCGCGCCTGCTCCGGGGAGAGGTAGCGCACCGTGCCCACCCCGGCGGGCGCGGGCCCCGGGGGCCGCGCCACGCTCAGGTCCAGCACCTTCGCGCGACCGCAGTCCACGACCACGTTGGACGGCTTGAGGTCCAGGTGCAGCAGACCCTGGCCGTGCAGGTAGTGCATCGCCGAACACAGTTGCACGCCGAGCAGCGCCACGTCGGCCGCGGCGGGCCGGCGCGGCAGGCGGTGGAGCAGGTGGGAGAGCGTCTCGCCGGTCAGCGTCTCCAGCACGACGAGCGGCTCGGGCGAGGTGAACGTCTCGTAGGCGCGGACCAGGTGCGGGTGGGTGAAGGCCTGTAGCCACCGGCCCTCGCACAGCAGCCGCTCGCGCAGCCGCCGCTCGTCCCGGCGGTCGGGACGCACGACCTTGATCACGCACCGGCAGTCCCGTTCCTCGCTCCAGGCGTCGTAGACGTCGAGCCAGCCGGTGCGCGTCAGATGCGCCAGGATCTCGTAACCCGGGACCGGTCTCGTGCCCGGCGCCAGGGGCGGGGCCGCCCGGGCGGTGCCGGCGCTCATGACAGCATCGTCCCCGGCGGTGGCGCGGTCCTGGACGGGGCGGGACCCGTCAGGGTGTGCAGCCGGTGCAGCCGGGCGTACACCCCGCCGTGCCGGATCAGCTCGTCGTGGGTGCCGTGCTCGACCGTGCGGCCGTGGTCGAGCACCACGATGCGCGTCGCGTCCCGGACGGTCAGCAGGTTGTGGGAGATGACGACGGTGGTCCGCCCGGCCATGAGCCGGCGCAGCGGGTCCATGATCCGCCGGCCGGACCGCACGTCGAGCCCGGTGGTCGGTTCGTCCAGCAGCAGCACGGGCGCGTCCCGGATCATCGCGCGGGCGATCGCCAGGCGCTGGCGCTGTCCGCCGGAGAGCGTCCGGCCGTGCTGGCCCACCATCGTGTCGTACCCCTCCGGCAGCAGCTCGATGAACTCGTGCGCGTCCGCGGCGCGCGCCGCCGCGACGATCTCCGCGTCGGTGGCCCCGGGCCGGCCGTAGGCGATGTTGTCCCGCACGGTGCCGTGGAAGACGAGCGTCTCCTGCAGGACCACCGCCACGTTGTCCCGCACGTCGGACAGCCGGAGGTCGCGCAGGTCAATTCCGTCGAGGCGGACCGCGCCGCGGTCGGGGTCGTAGAAGCGCAGCTGGAGCTTCGCCACGGTCGACTTGCCGGCCCCGCTGGCTCCGACGAGCGCCAGCGTCTCCCCGGGCGACACGTGGAAGGACACGTCCGACAGCGCCCAGCGGGAGGTGTCGGGATAGCGGAAGGAGACGCCGGCGAACTCCACGTCGCCCCGCACCCGGCCCAGGGGACGGGCGCCGGCGGCCTCGGCGACCTGCGGCCGCTGGTCCAGCAGCTCGATGATGCGTTCGGCCGAGGCGGACGCCGCGTAGAAGGTGGTGCCCAGGCGGGACAGGCCGCGGACCGGGCTGTAGAGCTTGCCGATCAGCGCGAGGAAGACCAGCAGCCCGCCGAGGGTGAGCTGTCCCTGGGCCAGCTTCCAGGTGCCCAGCCCCATGACCGCGAGGGCGCCGGACACCTCGATGACCTCCACCACGGATCCGTAGACGGCGCGGATGCGGGCCGCGGCCATCGCCGCCCGGAACCTGCCGACGTTCTCCCGTTCGAACCGGCGCTCCTCCCAGTCCTGCCGGTTGTAGGCCTGGACCAGGGCGGCGTTGCCCAGCGACTCCTCGGCGATCGCGCTGATCGAGCCGCTGCGGCGCCTGCGTTCGCGCGAGGCCTGTTTCGTCAGCCGCGAGAAGTGCCGGGCGGAGCTCCAGAACAGCGGCACGATGACGAGGGCGAGGAGGGTCAGGTCCCACTGCAGGGAGAACAGCAGGGCGAGGAAGACACCCAGGCGGATCACGTAGTAGAGGGCGTCCGCCACCCCCGACAGCAGGAACGTCTCGACCGCGTCGACGTCGCCCGTCACCCGCGACAGCACGTCCCCGAGCCGCCGGCGCTCGAAGAACCCGAGCGACAGCCCCTGGACGTGCCGGAACACGTCGGAGCGGAGGGCGAGCAGGAAGCGTTCGCCGACCCAGGTGGACGTCACGTCGTCGGCGAACCCCAGGACGCCCGAGCCGACGATGAGCCCGAGATAGGCCGGCGCGATCCACACCAGCGGCCCCAGGTCGCGGGGCACGAGCACGTCGTCCACCACGATCTTGAACAGCCAGATCTCCGCGGCGTCGATGGCGGGGCCGATCAGGCTGAAGAGGACGACCGGGACGAACCAGCGGCGGCCGCCGCGGGTGTAGGGCCAGAACCGCCGGAACACCTCGCGCGGGGCCACCGGGGGTGCGGCCGCGACCACGGCGTCGGACGTCTCGCCCACCGACAGCAGCCGCCGCAGGAGCTGCGCCATGGCATGCGTTCCTCGGGGAGGTGGAGGGGAGGGGAGCCAGGAGGTGAGCGGACCGGGTCCCCCGGCCTCCGGTCCGCTCG
Organism: Streptomyces sp. NPDC046831; assembly: GCF_040645305.1. Taxonomy (NCBI): domain Bacteria; kingdom Bacillati; phylum Actinomycetota; class Actinomycetes; order Kitasatosporales; family Streptomycetaceae; genus Streptomyces; species Streptomyces sp. NPDC046831. The sequence goes on from NZ_JBEYXZ010000005.1 coordinate 120,131, forward strand.
GCCCCGTGTGCGGTGTCAGTAGCCGCCGTGGCCGTGGTGGTCGCTGTGGCCGTGGCGCCCGCTGCGGTCGCGGTGGTGGCCGTGCCCGTGACGGTGCCCGTGCCTCGACGTGTCGTCGCTGCTCGACCGGTCCTTCCCGTGGTCCCGGTGTTTGGCGGGCAGCAGACTGCTGAAGATGGCCATCGCGTTCCTCCTGAGAGCTCCGGAGATGGACTGCACAGGGGATACGTCTCAGGGGCGCGGCGGGATGGCCCTGTGGGATAAAGGCGGGAAATGTGCCCTTTTGGGGTTTCCGGGGTCCGTGGGGCCTCAGCCCAGTCGCGCCGCCAGGCCCCCGGTGCAGCGGACCTCGTCGTCCGTCGTGATCAGCAGGGCCTCCACGTCGGGCAGGGACTCCAGCCAGGCCAGGCCCTCCCGCGAGCCCCGCGCGAACGCGGCCGTCGCCCAGCAGTCCGCCCACGTCAGCGACGGGGCCACCACCGTCACGGCCACCAGGTCGCTCACCGCCGCCCGTCCGGTGCGCGGATCCACGATGTGCGCACCCCGCTCGGCCGTCCCGGAGGTGGCGACCGCCAGCTCCTCGGCGCCGGCCGCGGAGACCACCGCCGCCAGCCCGCCCGGACGCAGCGGATCCGACACCCCGACGCGCCACGGCCGCCCCGGCTCGGGCGCGCCGAGCAGCTGCACGTCCCCGCCGCCGTTGACGCTGACCCCGTCCGGCCCCGCCGCGGCGATCCGCTGGGCGGCCCTCTCGGCCGCCCAGCCCTTGACGATCCCGGTCGGGTCCAGCCGCCCGCCGTAGCGCAGGCTGAACCAGCCCTCGCTGACCCGCTCGGCCTCGGCGCCGAGGCGGAGCACCTCGCCGACGTCCGGATCGCACTCCCCGACGGTGAGCTCCTCCCGCAGCAGCCGGGAGATCTGGCTGTCGTCGCGGTAGGTGCTGAACACCTCGTCGACGCGGTGCAGGCCGGCGACCGCGTCCCGGAGCGCGGCCCGCACCGCGTCCGGTTCCCCGCCGCGGACGTCGAAGGAGAAGACCGTCCCCATGACCTCCTCCGCGTGCCGCACCGCGGCGGGAGCCTCCGCCGGCCCGGTCACGGCCTCAGCCACCGGCCTGGTCCAGGGCCGACTGCAGGGACTGCCGGTAGCCGCCGCTGGTGTACGTCGCCCCGGAGACCGCGTCGATGTCCGCGCTGCCGGCCGCCACCGCCGCCGCGTTGAGCCTCGGCACGGCCTCGGCCGTCTTCTGGCCGCTGAGCCCGCCCTCCGGCGCCTGCACGGCCTCCGCCTTGGTGATCTTCCCGTCGACCACGGTGATACGGACCTGCACCGGCCCGTACTGGGTCCCCGCGGCCTTCCCGGTGACGGTCCGGGCCTGCGCCGCACCGGACGACCCCGAGCCCGTCGACGACGACCCGGTGGAGCCCGGGCCGGTGGGGGCGGACGGGGAGCCGCCGTCGGCCGGCGAGGAGGAGCCGTCCGCCTTCACCTGGTCCAGGGCCGACTGCAGGGACTGCCGGTAGCCGCCGCTGGTGTACGTCGCCCCGGAGACCGCGTCGATGCGCGCGCTCTGCGCGGCGACCGCCGCCGCGTTCAGCTTCGGCACCGCCTGGGCGGTCTTCTGTCCGCTCAGCCCGCCCTTGGGCGCCTGCACGGCCTCCGCCTGGACGATCCTCCCGTCGGCGACCGTCAGGCGGACCTGGACCGGCCCGTACTGGGTCTGGGCCACGCTTCCGGTGACCGTGCTGGTCCCGGCGGCCCGGGCGCCGCCCTGGGGCGACTCCTGCGCCGCCGCGCTCTGCGGCGGTGCCGCACCGCCCGCCGCCGACGCGGCGGCCGGGTCGGACGCCGGCTTCAGCGACAAAAGCAGCACGATGCCGGACACGGTGGCGGCACCGGCCAGCACGGCACGGCGGATGGGGTGGCTCTTCCTCATCGCTCCTGAGCTCCTGATTTCCCGTGAGTCCCGTCGTAGGACGCGTGAGCCGGTGGCACTCACATCTCGAACGACTCGTGATGGATGCGGCGGGCGGGAACCCCCGCGCCGCGCAGCGCTTCGTACACCGACTGCGCGAAGCCGGGCGGCCCGCACAGGAAGACGTCGTGGCGCTCGATGTCGGGGATCTTCCGCTGCAGCGACTCGGCGGAGATGTCGGGACGCTCCCCGTCCGGGCTGTTGACCGCGTACATCAGCCGGGCGCCGCGCTCGTCGGCGATCTTCGCCAGCTCGTCCCACAGCGCGAGGTCCTGGGTGCTGTTGGCCCGGTACAGCAGCGTGATGTCGCCGGCCGCGCCGGGCAGCGTCTCGAACAGCGCCCGCATCGGGGTGATGCCCACACCGCCCGCGACCAGCAGGACCTTGCCGCGGCTGCGCCGGGACGCGGTCAGCGCACCGTACGGTCCCTCCGCCCACACCCGGGTGCCGGGCGTCAGCTCGCGCAGCCGGGAACTGTGGTCGCCGATCGCCTTCACCGTGATCCGCAGCATCTCGGGACGGGGCGCCGCCGACAGCGAGTACGGGTGGGAACTGAACCGCATGCCCGGCGCCAGGAACCGCCAGCGGAAGAACTGCCCGGCCTCCGCGCCCATCCGGTGCAGCCGCCTCCCGCCGATCAGCACGGACACGATCCCCGGGGTCTCCTCGACGACCGCCTCGACCCGCATCCGGTGCCGCAGGTTGAGCCGGACCGGGGTGAGGACGCGGTACCAGAGCAGCAGCGCCGTCACCGCGCCGTACAGGCCGTACCAGAAGGTCTTGGCGGCCGGCTCGACGGCGAAGTCGTTGCCGGTGGTGATCTGGTGCCAGAACGTCAGGAACACCGCCGCGTACGTCAGCAGGTGCACGTGGTACCAGGTGTCGTACGGCATCCGGCGGCGCACCGGCCCGGCGGAGACCAGGCCGATGACCACCAGCAGCGCCGTGCCGACGGCCGCCTTGCCCATGTCCGGCAGCTGCTGGACCGAGTCGACGGTCTGCTGGACGATCCCGCCGAGCGATGAGCCCGCCTGGAGGGCGTAGCCCCACATGGTGAGGAACACGTGCGCGAGGACCAGGCAGAGCGTGTAGCGGCCGGTCATGGCGTGCCAGCGGGCGACCCGGTCGGAGCCCACCCGGCGTTCCAGGGCGGGCACGCGCGCCATCTGCAGCACGACCAGGGCCATCAGGTAGCCGGCGAGCAGGCCGGTGATCCGGCCCGCGTTGAGGATCCTGCCGCCGGTGTCGGCGATGGACGGGGTGTTCGTCCACCACAGCCACAGGACGCCCGCCGCGCCCGCCCAGACGGCGAGCAGCAGCGGGACGGCGGGGGAGCGGCGCGGCTGGATGCGGCGCATCGTCTGGCGCCGGGCGGCGCGGCCTCCTGCGAGCGTGGTGGTCACGGTTCCTCCGTGGACGGGGGCAAGGGGGGTGGCGTGATCCCTTGGCCCTGGAATACGTGCCACGGCGCCCGTGCGTTCAGAGTCCCGCCGAGTCCGGCGCGGACTGGAGTGACTGGCGGTAACCATCGCCCGTGTACGTGGCTCCCCACGCGGTGTCGATCCCGGCGCTCTGCGCGTCGGGGACCTCCCGCCGCAGCCGGGGGACGCCGTAGCCGTTGATCTCCTGGTCGCGCGGGTTCTCCTGCGGACAGGTCATCGCGGTGACAGCTGGGCCCCCGGGCCACCCGCCCGCGCGGACACCCGGACGTTCCGGCCCCACCGCGGCCGCGCCGGCCGGCGCTTCCTCGGGGCGGCCGCGGCTGCCTGGCGCCTCATCGGGTGAGGCCGCAGGCGGCCGGCGGGCCCGGCCCCCGCGGATACGGACGAGCGGTCGCGCCCGTTCACCCCGGGCACTGTCGGCCGGATCCCCGGCGTCGCGGGGGACGGCACGTTGCGGCCGGAAGGCACCGCACCCGGCAGCCGGTCCGGTCCGGTCCGCACGGCAGGTTCGAACGGCACAGCCTCGGCGCTCCCGATGAGATTGACGAACCATGCAGAGTTCTGCATACTCATGCATATCAGCGAATGCACTGTGAGGAGAAACCCGTGACCGAGCGCGTCGTACTCGCCTACTCGGGCGGTCTGGACACCTCCGTCGCCATCGGCTGGATCGCCGAGGAGACGGGCGCCGAGGTCATCGCCGTTGCGGTCGACGTCGGCCAGGGCGGCGAGGACCTGGACGTCATCCGCAAGCGCGCGCTCGCCTGCGGTGCCGTCGAGGCCGAGGTCGCCGACGCCAAGGACGAGTTCGCCGACGAGTACTGCCTCCCGGCGATCAAGGCCAACGCCCTGTACATGGACCGCTACCCGCTGGTCTCCGCCCTGTCCCGGCCTGCGATCGTCAAGCACCTCGTCGCCGCCGCGCAGAAGCACGGCGCCACCACGGTCGCCCACGGCTGCACCGGCAAGGGAAACGACCAGGTCCGCTTCGAGGCCGGCATCGTCGCCCTCGCCCCCGGCCTGAAGTGCATCGCGCCGGTCCGCGACTACGCGATGACCCGCGACAAGGCCATCGCGTTCTGCGAGGAGAAGAACCTCCCGATCGCGACCACCAAGAAGTCCCCGTACTCCATCGACCAGAACGTCTTCGGCCGCGCCGTGGAGACCGGCTTCCTCGAGGACATCTGGAACGCCCCGATCGAGGACATCTACGAGTACACCCAGAACCCGGCGCTCTCGCGCGAGCCCGACGAGGTGGTCATCACTTTCAAGGAGGGCGTCCCGGTCGCCATCGACGGCAGGCCCGTCACCGTCCTGCAGGCCGTCCAGCAGCTCAACGAGCGCGCCGGCGCCCAGGGCATCGGCCGGATCGACATGGTCGAGGACCGGCTGGTCGGCATCAAGTCCCGCGAGGTGTACGAGGCCCCGGGTGCGATCGCGCTGATCACCGCCCACCAGGAGCTGGAGAACGTCACCGTCGAGCGCGAACTGGCCCGCTACAAGCGGCAGGTCGAGCAGCGCTGGGGCGAACTGGTCTACGACGGCCAGTGGTTCTCCCCGCTCAAGCGCGCCCTGGACGGTTTCATCAACGAGGCCAACCAGCACGTCTCCGGCGACATCCGGATGACCCTGCACGGCGGCCGCGCCGTCGTCACCGGCCGGCGCTCGCAGGAGTCGCTGTACGACTTCAACCTCGCGACGTACGACACCGGCGACACGTTCGACCAGTCCGCCGCCAAGGGCTTCATCGACATCTACAGCCTGTCCTCGAAGATCGCCGCGAAGCGCGACCTGCAGGGCTAGAACTGCGAACCACCCGGCACGGGGCCTCGCGTGCCGTGCCGGGCCGTCTCACCCCGCATCAGCCTGACGACCGCCTCCTCACCCGCCGTGAGGAGGCGGTGGCACATCCACCCCCCTTCCCGAGGAGCGCAGCAAGTGAGCAGCAACAGCGGTGACGTCCGGCTCTGGGGCGGCCGGTTCGCCGACGGTCCCGCCGAGGCCCTGGCGAAGCTGTCCGCGTCCGTCCACTTCGACTGGCGGCTCGCGCCCTACGACATCGCCGGTTCGCGGGCCCACGCGCGTGTGCTGCGCAAGGCGGGGCTGCTCACGGACGACGAGCTGACCCGCATGCTGGCGGGGCTCGACCAGCTGGAGGCGGACGTCGCCTCCGGCGCCTTCACCGGCACCCTCGCCGACGAGGACGTGCACACCGCCCTCGAGCGCGGCCTGCTGGAGCGCCTCGGCCCGGACCTCGGCGGCAAGCTGCGCGCGGGCCGGTCCCGCAACGACCAGGTCGCCACCCTCTTCCGGATGTACCTGCGCGACCACGCCCGCATCATCGGCGGGCTGATCGCCGAGCTCCAGGACGCGCTGATCGGCCTCGCGGAGGCCCACCCGGACGTGGCGATGCCCGGCCGCACCCACCTCCAGCACGCCCAGCCGGTGCTGTTCGCCCACCACGTCCTCGCCCATGTGCAGTCCCTGTCCCGGGACGCCGAGCGGCTGCGGCAGTGGGACGAGCGGACGGCGGTGTCCCCGTACGGCTCGGGCGCCCTGGCGGGCAGCAGCCTCGGCCTGGACCCGGAGGCGGTGGCCGCGGACCTCGGCTTCGAGCACGGCAGCGCCGCCAACTCCATCGACGGCACCGCCTCGCGGGACTTCGTCGCCGAGTTCGCCTTCGTCACCGCGATGATCGGCGTGAACCTCTCCCGGATCGCCGAGGAGATCATCATCTGGAACACGAAGGAGTTCTCCTTCGTGACCCTGCACGACGCCTTCTCCACGGGCTCGTCGATCATGCCGCAGAAGAAGAACCCGGACATCGCCGAACTGGCGCGCGGCAAGTCCGGCCGCCTGATCGGCAACCTGACCGGCCTGCTGGCCACCCTGAAGGCCCTCCCGCTCGCCTACAACCGCGACCTGCAGGAGGACAAGGAGCCCGTCTTCGACTCCTGCGACCAGCTGGAGGTCCTGCTGCCGGCCTTCACCGGCATGATCGCCACGCTCACCGTCCACCGCGAGCGCATGGAGGAGCTGGCGCCGGCAGGCTTCTCGCTCGCCACCGACATCGCGGAGTGGCTGGTCAAGCAGGGCGTGCCGTTCCGCGTCGCGCACGAGGTCGCCGGCGAGTGCGTCAAGACCGCCGAGGCCGACGGCAAGGAGCTCGACGAGCTGACCGACGAGCAGTTCGCCGAGATCAGCGCACACCTGACCCCCGAGGTGCGCGGCGTCCTCAACGTCCCCGGCGCCCTCGCCTCCCGCAACGGCCGCGGCGGCACGGCGCCGAGCGCGGTCGCCGTCCAGCTGGCCGAGGTGAAGTCGGACGTGGCGGCGCAGCACGCGTGGGCCACCGCCAAGCGGAAGAAGTGACGGCGCCTCCGGCCGCCCGGAGGGCCGGGGGTGCCGGGCCGGACGCCGGACTCCCGGTCCGTTGCGCGGGAACGGCGCCCGCAGGGCCGGATCGGCGGGCCGACGTCACCGCACCGGCCGGCGGCGGACCGGCCCCGGCCCTGCCGGGACTCCGGCTGGCCCCGGCCGCGCCGGCGGGCACCGGAGCGGTCACGGCGCCCCCGGCCGGCATCCACCGGTGCCACGGACCGGTGGACGGCTGCGAGGCCGCCCCGGCGCTGCGGGCCGCCCGCCGGCCCGCGGCCGTACCCCGTGCCGTGGCCTCGCGCTGCTGCTGCTCACCGGCACCTTTCTGACCTGGTGGGCACCGAGCGAGGCCCCGCGGGACCGGCCGGCCGGCGACGGCAGGCCCGCCTCCGTCGGCCCGTCCCGCCCGGGCGGCGCCGCCCCGTCCGCCGGGACCCCCACGGGATACCTTGGTCCCCATCCGTGAGGATCATCAGCCCGACCGGACGGAGCTCCCGATGTCCTTCGCACGACTCGCCTCGGCGACCACCGCCCCCTGCCACATCGGTCTGGGACTGGCCGCCGTCGGGCGCCCCGGGTACATCAACCTCGGCCGGGACCGGGACCTCCCGGCCGACCGCACGGTCGAGGCGCTGCGCACCCGCACCCACGAACTCCTCGACGCCGCCTACGCGCAGGGCGTCCGCTACGTCGACGCGGCCCGCTCCTACGGCCGCTCCGAGGAGTTCCTGGCCGACTGGCTGCGGGCCCGGCCGGACGCCTCCGACGTCGTCGTCGGCAGCAAGTGGGGCTACACCTACACCGCCGAGTGGCGCGCCGACGCCGTGCGGCACGAGGTCAAGGACCACGGCCTCGCCACCTACGAGCGGCAGCGCGCGGAGAGCGCCGCCCTGCTCGGCGGCCGGCTCGACCTGTACCAGATCCACTCGCTGACCCCGGACAGCCCCGCCCTCACCGACCGGGCACTGCACCACCGGCTCGCCGAGGCGGCGGCCGAGGGGCTGACGATCGGCTTCTCCACCAGCGGCCCGGCGCAGGCCGACGCCGTCCGCGCCGCGCTCGCCGTGACGGTCGACGGCCGGCCGCTGTTCCGCACCGTCCAGGCGACGTACAACGCCCTGGAGACCTCCGCCGGTCCCGCCCTCGCCGAGGCGCACGACGCCGGACTGACCGTGATCGTGAAGGAGGGCATGGCCAACGGGCGGCTCGCCGAGCCGTACGCGCCGGACGTCCTGAGGGCCGTGGCCCGCGAGGCCGGCGTCGGCTGCGACGCGGTCGCCCTCGCCCTGGTCCTGCGCCGGCCGTGGTCGGGCGTCGTCCTCTCCGGCGCGGCCACCACGGACCAGCTCGCGTCCAACCTGCACGCCGCGGCCGTCGGCCTCGACGAGGAGCAGCTGTCCCGCCTCGCCGGACTGGCCGAGGATCCGCGCGCCTACTGGGAGCGGCGCGGTCAGCTTCCCTGGCACTGAGCCGCGACCCCTCCGCAGCGGGGCCTGCTGAGGGAACAGAGACTCTGAGACGCCGCACGGGGAGCGCCACCGGGGCGCGGCACGGACCGCCGGCGGCTGACGCGGCGTCGGACGGGCCGGACAGAGGGCGGCCGGTGCCGCACGGGTGAAGGACCTGCGTCGGTGAAGGCCCTGCGGAGGCGGCCGGTGCCG
>NZ_JBEYXZ010000005.1:128685-146555 GCF_040645305.1 Streptomyces sp. NPDC046831
GTGTGGGAGGGGCGTTACAGGGGGCGGCCCAGGCCGCGTGAGTGAGGGCCACCGCGTGGGCGAGGACCCTGCCGGAGGCGGCCCATGCCGTGTGGGACGGGCCGTACAGGCGGCGGCCGGTGCCGCACGGGTGAAGGACCTGCGTCGGTGAAGGCCCTGCGGAGGCGGCCGGTGCCGTGTGGGAGGGGCGTTACAGGGGGCGGCCCAGGCCGCGTGAGTGAGGGCCACCGCGTGGGCGAGGACCCTGCCGGAGGCGGCCCATGCCGTGTGGCACGGGCCGTACAGGCGGCGGCCGGTGCCGCACGGGTGAAGGACCTGCGCCGGTGAAGGCCCTGCGGAGGCGGCCGGTGCCGCGTCGACGGCCCGTACAGCGGGGGCCGATGCCGCGTCGGACGGCCCCGTGCGGCGGGGGCCCGCCATCAGGGGGCGACCCAGGCCGCGTGAGTGAGCCTGCTCGGGCGAGGCCCCCGCGTGAGCGAGGGCCCTGCCGGCAGCGGCTGACGCAGCGTGGGCCGCGCCCGGCCCGGGGCGGGCGCGCGGTCGAGCAGCGGGCCTCGCCACCGGAGCACCCCGGGCAGCCGCCGAAGCAGCCGCCGGAGGCGCTACGCAGCCTTCGCCTTCGTGGCGTACATGTCCACGTACTCCTGCCCCGACAGCCGCATCACCTCGGCCATCACCGAGTCGGTGACGGCCCGCAGCACGTAGCGGTCCCGGTCCATCCCCTCGTACCGGGAGAACTCCATCGGCTCGCCGAACCGGACGGTGACCCGGCACGGCCGCGGGATGCCCGCCCCGCTCGGCTGGATCTTGTCGGTGCCGATCATGGCGAACGGGACGACCGGCGCCCCGGTCATCAGCGTCAGTCGCGCGATGCCGGTGCGCCCGCGGTACAGGCGGCCGTCGGGGGAGCGGGTGCCCTCGGGGTAGATGCCGAAGACCTTGCCCTCCTCCAGGATCCGGCGGCCCGTCATCAGCGCGGCGACACCGCCCTTCCCGCCGTCGCGGTCCACCGGAATCATGCCGACCCCGGTGAAGAACCAGGCCATCAGCCGGCCCTTGAGTCCCTTGCCGGTGACGTACTCGTCCTTGCCGATGAAGAGCACCTGACGGTCGCACACCACGGGCAGGATCACCGAGTCGATGAACGTGAGGTGGTTGCCCGCCAGGATGACCGGACCGTCGCCCGGGATACGCTCCGCGCCCTCCACCCGTGGGCGGAACATCAGGCGCATGATCGGGCCGAGCACTGCCTTGATGAGCGCGAACCGGGACAACGTGCCCTCCGGGGTCAAGGGAGCCGATATGAGTCTGTGCAGGTGAGGACGATACTCGCGGCCCGGGGCGGATTGCACATCGGGCACACCGCGTCTTACGCAGTGTTGACCCAGGTTCACCTGCGACGCCACGTCGTCGCATCCCGGTGACCGGGACGGAACGTGTGACGGAGGTCGCGCGCACCGGGCCGGCCGCGTCCACGGGACCGTGTTCCCCGAGCCGGCGCCGCCATGCCCCGGCACCCCGTCACCCGCGCGCTGCCGCGCCGACGCCGCGTCACCTCCCTTCCCCCTCACGACATCCGGTGTCACCCCCGTGTTCCGGCCGGGGTCTCCCGTTCGTCATGCTCACGCCCCTACGATCGGCGCGCACCGGAGGACACCACGGCAGGAGGCGCTCATGGCAACGCAGGAGTCGGACGAGCAGTCGGGCGGAACCGGGCGCCGGGCCCTGCTCTCGGCCGCAGTGCTCGGGGCGGGCGGAGCGGTGCTCGGCCTGCCGCAGGGGGCGGCCGCGGCGGAGAGCGGGAGTGCCCGGCGCGGGCGCGGCGGCCTGAGCAGCCTGCCCGTGCCCACGGTCATCGGCCACCGGGGCGCCAGCGGCTACCGCCCCGAGCACACCTTCGGCTCCTACCAGCTCGCCCTGGACATGGGCGCCCACGTCGTCGAGGCCGGCGACCTGGTGCCCACCAAGGACGGCCACCTGGTCTGCCGGCACGAGCCGGAGATCGGCGGCACCACCGACGTCGCCGACCACCCGGAGTTCGCCGGCCGCAGGACCACCAAGGTCCTCGACGGCGTCCGCACCACCGGCTGGTTCACCGAGGACTTCACCCTCGCGGAGCTGAAGACCCTGCGCGCGGTCGAGCGCATCCCGGCCAACCGCCCGCACAACACCCTCTACAACGGCCGCTGGGAGATCCCCACGTTCGAAGAGGTGCTGCGCTGGCAGGACGAGCAGACCCGCAGGCGCGGCCGGCAGGTGTGGATCTACCCCGAGACCAAGCACCCCACGTACTTCCGCAAGCTGGGCCTCGGCGTGGAGGAGCGGGTGGCCGCGGTGCTGCGCCGGCACGGCAAGGACAGGAAGGACTCGCCGGTCATCCTCCAGTCCTTCGAACCGACCAGCATCCAGCGGCTGAACAGGCTCGTCGGCAACCCCCTCGCCGTCCTGCTGTCCGACGCCGGCAGCCGCCCCTACGACTTCGTCGAGGCGGGCGACCCGCGCACGGTCGCCGACCTCGTCACCCCCGCGGGCCTGCGGGAGATCGCCACGTACGCCCAGGGCATCGGCCCGACCGTCGACCTCGTCATCCCGCGGGGCGCGGACGGCAACCTCACGAAGCCGAGCACCCTCGTGCGCGACGCGCACGCCGCGGGCCTGGTCGTGCACCCCTACACCGTGCGCAACGAGAACCCGTTCCTGCCGCCGGCCTACCGCAGGGGAGGCGACGCGGACGCCTACGGCGACGTCCTCGGCCTGTTCCGGGCGTACTTCGCCACCGGCATCGACGGCATCTTCACCGACAACCCGGACACCGGCCTGCTGGCCCGCGAGGACTTCGTCAACGGCTGAACCGCCCCTCACCGCTCCCGGTGAACCGACGGCCGCCCCGGCAACCCGCGCCGGGGCGGCCGCGTCGTGCTGCACATGACGCACGACCTGCTGATCAGCCTGCGTCCGCTGCTGGCCGCCGAGGCCACGGCGGAGGCGCACGCCACCGCGTCCGAGCCCGGCGACCTGGAGCAGGCGGTCTGGCTCCGCCTGCTGGAACGCCTGGCCGCCGACGACCTGCCGCACGACCCCCACGGCTGGCTGCGCCGGGCGGTCCGCTCGGAGGCGCGCCGCGCACGCCGCACCGCCCGGCGGGAGCGGCCCTACGGCGCGGAGCCCGCCGACGACGGTGAGCGCGGCCCCGAACCCCTCGCCCTGGCCGCCGCACGCGGGCGCGCGCTGCGTGCCGCGGTGCGGCGCCTGCCCGGCCGGTGCCCCCGGCTGCTGGAGGCCCTGCTGTCGCCGAGCGACCTCACGTACCGGGAGATCGCGGGGGAGTTGGGTATCTCACAGGGCAGTCTCGGACCGGAACGCTCCCGATGTCTGGGATGTCTGCGGCGGCTGCTCGCCCAGGAGGTTGCGGCCGGCGAGGCGCGGGGATAGGAGTGGGGACGACAGGTGATCAGGTGAGCGGGAGGCATGCGCACATGGGCATGAGCGTGACCATCTCTGCGGCGACCGCGCAGGACGCGGAGCAGATCTTCAGGCTGCAGTACCTGTGCTTCCAGGGCGAGGCCGCGCTGTACGGCAACTACCGCATCGACCCGCTCGTGCAGAGCCTGGACTCGGTCCGCCGGGAGGTCGCCGAGGACTGCGTGTTCGTGGCGCGGCTGGGCGACGAGGTGGTCGGCTCGGTGCGCGGCCGCGTGGCTGAGGACGGCGCGGCCTCCATCGGCAAGCTCTGCGTCCACCCGCGCCTGCAGGGCCACGGCATCGGCGCCCGCCTGCTGCACGCCGCCGAGTCCGCCCTCGCCGGGCAGCACGGTGCCACCCGGTTCCGTCTGCACACCGGTCACCGCAGCGAGAACAACCTCCGCCTGTACCGCCGCGTCGGCTACCAGAGGGTGGGCACGGCCGAGGGTGCGGACGGCGTCCCGATGATCGTCCTGGAGAAGGCGGCGGGCACGTACGTCGCGACCGCCTGAGCGCCGCACGGCCGTACGACGCCCGGGGCCCGTCCCGGACCGGGCCGCCCCGGCCCGGGCGGAAGCCCTCAGCCGGTCGTCTCCGCCCGCCCGGTCCGCGCCGTGCGCAGCCAGTACATCGCCGACACCGGCAGCAGCACCGGGATGAAGAGGTAGCCCATGCCGTAGTCGGACCAGACGGTGGCGTCCGGGAAGGCGGACGGCTCGACGAGCGTCCACGTCCCCACCGTCAGCACGCCGAGGAGTTCGGCCGCGCAGCACACCAGCGCCGCCCTGCGCGCGGTCTCACCGCCGCGGACCAGGGAGTACGTGATGAAGCCGTAGACGACGCCGGCGACGGCCGACAGCGTGTACGCCAGCGGCGCCCGGCCGAAGTCGGTGGCGATCTGGACGACGGAGCGCGACACCGCGCCGACGACCATCACCCCGTACAGCCATACGAGCAGCATGCCGGGACCGCTGACGAGCCGGGTCCTCGCCGGCTTCTCGCCGGTGGTGGCCATCTCACCCTCCCCAGATGTCGTAGAGCCGTACCTGGAGCACCGCGAGGACGACACCGCCGGCGGCGACCGTCACCGAGCCCCACCGGGTCCGCTCGGCCAGCGACATGAACCCGGCCGCGGGGACGCACGCGAACGCGCCCAGCAGATACGCCACGAAGATCGTCGTGCCCTGCTCCGGCCTCTGGCCCCGCGCCAGCGCCACGATCCCCACCACCAGCTGGATCGTGGCCAGCAGGGTGACCACGGCCATGCCGATGAAGTGCCAGTCCTTGGTCGGCTGGTCACGGTGGGCCGCCCAGCCGCACCAGGCGGCGAGCAGCAGCGCGGCGACGCCGGTCACCAGCGTCAGGACAGCAAGCATGGGGCGACCTTATTACGGGCCAAAAGACCCGACGCGTCCGCCCCCGGCCGGGCGTCCCAGGTCCTGTCCGACCATGCTCGACTCCCTGCCCGCCGACCGGTGGGCCGTCGTCACCTCGGCCACCCGGCGGCTGGCCGAGGCCCGCCTCGACGCCGTCGGCATCCTGCCCAAGACGCTCGTCGCCGCCGAGGACGTCACCCGGGGCAAGCCCGACCCCGAGCCCCATCTGCTCGCCGCCCGCGCGCTGGGGGCCGACCCGGCCCGCTGTGTGGTCTTCGAGGACGCGCCCGCGGGGCTGCGCGCCGGGCGCGCAGCCGGCATGACGACCGTGGCCTTGGCCACAACCCACCGGGCCGGCGAACTCGACGCCGACCTGGTGGTGGAGGACCTGTCGGTCCTGTCCGCGCTGGTCGACGGCGCGGAGATCGAGATCTCCGTCCGCCGCTGAGCGGTGTCCACGGCTGTCCAGCATGCGGACGGCCGGGTTCGGTCAGGACCGTCCGTCTGCTTTACTGATGCGCATGACCACGACGAGTGACCGCACCCCTGCGACCGAGGCGACCATGACGCCCGGTGCTCGTTGTCTGTGTCCTGCGCGTCGAATGTGCGCCTGCTAGAGGGCCCCTGCACCACCTGAGCCTCGCGCCCCGAAGCGAGAGCCCGCTCGTGTCCGCCACGCGTCCGGCCGTCCGGCCGGCGCGCGGTCGAGCCCCCGCCCCGCGCGCACGCTTCTCCCGGACTGTCCGCCGGCGAGGAAGCCGTGCTGCGTTCTGGCTGCCACGACCATGAACGCCGTGCCGGCGCCCACGACGCGCCGCGCACTCGACAGTGACGGAAACCCACGTGATCACCACATCGGGCCTGACCAAGGTCTACCGCTCCCGCGGCCGCGAGGTCACCGCCCTGGACGGCGTCGACCTGCACGTCCGCGAAGGCGAGGTGTACGGCGTCATCGGCCAGTCCGGTGCCGGCAAGTCCTCCCTCATCCGCTGCGTCAACCTGCTGGAGCGCCCCACCTCCGGCACGGTCACCGTCGCCGGCCAGGACCTGACGGCCCTCGCCGGGCGCGGCCCGCGGGCCGGCAAGGAGCTCCGCCGGGCGCGCAGCCACATCGGCATGGTCTTCCAGCACTTCAACCTGCTGTCCTCGCGGACGGTCAAGGACAACGTCGAGCTGCCGCTGGAAATCCTCGGCAAGTCCGGGAAGGAACGTTCCCGCAGGGCTCTCGAGCTGCTCGACCTCGTCGGCCTCGCCGACAAGGCCGGCGCCTACCCCGCCCAGCTGTCCGGCGGGCAGAAGCAGCGCGTCGGCATCGCCCGCGCCCTCGCCGGCGACCCCCAGGTGCTCCTGTCCGACGAGGCCACCAGCGCCCTCGACCCGGAGACCACCCGCTCCATTCTGCAGCTGCTGCGCGACCTCAACCGGCAGCTCGGCCTGACCGTCCTGCTCATCACCCACGAGATGGACGTCGTCAAGAGCATCTGCGACTCGGCCGCCCTGATGGAGAAGGGCCGCATCGTCGAGTCCGGCACCGTCGGCGAGCTGCTCGCCACCCCGGGATCCCAGCTCGCCTCCGCGCTGTTCCCGGTCGGCGGCGAGGCCACCGGCGCCGAGCGCACCGTCGTGGACGTCACCTTCCACGGCGAGGCCGCCACCCGGCCGGTCATCTCGCAGCTGTCGCGCACCTACAACATCGACATCTCGATCCTCGGCGCCGCCATCGACACCGTCGGCGGCCTCCAGGTCGGCCGCATGCGCATCGAACTGCCGGGCCGCTACGAGGACAACGTCGTGCCGATCGGCTTCCTGCGCGAACAGGGACTGCAGATCGACGTCGTCGGCAACCCGGCCCACGACGCCCCTCTGGTGAAGGAGGCCGCCAAGTGACCTCGACCGACTTCGCGACGATGCAGCCGCTGCTGGCCCAGGCGTGTTGGGACACCCTCTACATGGTCGGCTGGTCCACGCTGGTCGCCGTCGTCGGCGGCCTGCCGCTCGGCGTCCTGCTCGTCCTCACCGACCGGGGCGGCCTGCTGCAGAACCTCACCGCCAACAAGGTCATCGGGCAGGTCGTGAACATCGCCCGCTCGATGCCGTTCATCATCCTGATGGTCGCCCTGATGGGCTTCACCCGGTCGGTCACCGGGACGACCATCGGCCGTGAGGCCGCGATCGTGCCACTGGCCATCGGGGCCATCCCCTTCTTCGCACGGCTCGTCGAGACGGCCGTCCGCGAGGTCGACGGCGGGCTCGTCGAGGCCGTGCAGGCCATGGGCGGCAACACCTGGACCGTCGTGCGCAAGGTGCTCGTCCCCGAGTCCCTGCCGTCGCTGATCTCCAGCACCACCACCACGATCGTGGCGCTCATCGGCTACTCCGCCATGGCCGGCACCGTCGGCGCCGGCGGCCTCGGCGACATCGCCATCCGCTACGGCTACCAGCGCTTCGAGACCGGACTGATGTGGATCACCGTGGCGATCCTCGCCGTCGTCATCTCGCTCATCCAGTTCGCCGGCGACTGGGCGGCCCGCTCGCTGCACGACCGCGGCGGCCGCTCCGGCCCGGCGCCGAAGCTGCGGCTGCTGAAGGCGAAGGAGCCGGCCGCCGCCGACGTCAGCAAGGTCGCCTGAGCCTCCCGCACCCCCCGACTCCCCGTTCACCCACAACGGGGCCGCACCACCCAAGGAAAGGCACTTTTCGTGCGTAACACCGCCAAGATCACCACCGCCGTCCTCGCCGCCGGAGCCCTCACCTTCGGGCTCAGCGCCTGCGGCTCGGGCTCGGACTCCGCCAAGGCCGACGCCGACGCCACCCTGACCGTCGCCGCCAGCCCGACCCCGCACGGCGAGATCCTCACCTACGTGAAGGACAACCTCGCCAAGAAGGCCGGCCTCAAGCTGGAGGTCAAGGAGTTCACCGACTACGTGACCCCCAACACGGCCGTCCAGCAGGGCCAGGTCGACGCCAACTACTTCCAGCACAAGCCCTACCTCGACGACTTCAACAAGAAGAACGGCACCGACATCGTGCCGGTCCCGGGCGGCACCGTGCACCTGGAGCCCCTCGGCGTCTACTCCCAGAGCGTCAAGAAGCTCGCGGACCTCAAGAAGGGCGCCAGTGTCGCCCTGCCGAACGACACCACCAACGAGGCCCGCGCGCTGAAGCTGCTGGAGGCCAACGGCCTGATCAAGCTGAAGACGAGCGCCGGGTACGCGGCGACCCCGAAGGACGTCACGTCCAACCCGAAGAACCTGTCCTTCAAGGAGCTGGAGGCGGCGCAGCTGCCCCGTTCCCTCGGTGACGTCGACGCCGCGGTGATCAACGGCAACTACGCCCTGGAGGCCGAGCTCAGCCCGGCCAAGGACGCCCTCGCCGCCGAGTCCGCGACGAACAACCCGTACGCCAACTTCCTCGCCGTGAAGAAGGGGAACGAGAACGACCCGCGGGTCGAGAAGCTGGTGAAGCTGCTGACCTCCCCCGAGGTCAGGAAGTTCATCGAGGACAAGTACCAGGGCGCGGTCGTCCCGGCCTTCTGATCCCCCGCGAGGCGGCCCACGCCGGTCCGCTTCCCGGCGGGTGGGGGCACCCCCACCCGCCGGGGCGGCGGGGAGGGCCCCGTGGTGCGGCCAAGTGCCTGCATGCTGCATGCTGGGCAGTTCAGCAGGACTGCAGGTATTCCGAAGGTTACGGAGCGGCGCATGACGAGCACCTTCCCCAACGTCTCCATCAGCACGGAGCGGTTGGTACTGCGCCCCTTCGAGGAGCCGGACGTCGAGGCGTTCACCGAGATGATGAACGACGAGCTCGTCACCGCGTGGACTGCCGTCCCCCAGCCCTACACCGAGGCCCACGCCCGCGCCTGGATCACCGAACTCGCCCCCGCCGAACGCGCCGAGGGCCGCGGCATCGTCTTCGCGGTCACCGAGTTCCTCACCCAGCGCCTGGTGGGCACGGTCCACCTGCGCCACACCGACTGGCGGGTGCGCTCCACCGAGATCGCCTACGTCGTCGCCCCCTGGGCCCGCGGCGAGGGCTACGCCTGCGAGGCCGCCCTGGCCACCGCCCGGTGGCTGTTCCACGACCAGCGGTTCGAACGCCTGGAACTGCGCACCGCCGCCGACAACACCGCCTCCCAGCAGGTCGCCCAGAAGATCGGCTGCATCAGCGAGGGAGTCCTGCGCGGCGCCTGGATAGCGCGCGCCCGCGGCCGCGACGGCCGGTGGACCGACGTCCGCACCGACCTCATCGTCTGGAGCCTGCTGCCCGAGGACCTGGAGGGCGTGGGTGAGCAACTGGCCGACACGGGTGGTTTCACCTCGTTCTCCGACTGGAACTGAACCGGGGCCGGGACCGGCGCCGACACGTCCGGACGCGGCGCGCGCCCGCCCTGCGCCGAGTCGTACAACCCGACCAGGTACTCTCACGAGGCCCGGTGCGGGCGCTGTCCCTGACGACCTGCGAAAACCCCTGGGAGACTGACGACGATGGCCGACCGGGTCACGGTGATCGGCTGGGACGGTTCGCCGCTGACCGACGCGGCGCGCTCCGCTCTCTCGGCCGCGACCCTGGTGGCGGGCGCCGCCCACCACCTGGCGCTCCCCGAGATCCCCGGCACCGCAGAGCGCGTCCGCCTCGGCAGCCCCGCCCTCGCCGCGCGCCGCATCGCCGCCCACCGCGGCACCGCCGTGGTGCTCGCCGACGGCGACCCGGGTTTCTTCGGGGTGGTGCGGACCCTGCGCGCCCCCGAGTTCGGCCTGGAGGTCGAGGTCGTCCCCGCCGTCTCCTCGGTCGCGGCCGCCTTCGCCCGCGCCGGCATGCCCTGGGACGACGCGCAGGTGGTCGTCGCCCACCCGCGCACCCTGCGGCGCGCGGTCAACGTGTGCCGCGCCCACAGCAAGGTCGCCGTCCTGACGGCCCCCGGTGCCGGGCCGGCCGAACTCGGCCTCCTCCTCGACGGGGTGCATCGCACCTTCGTCATCTGCGAGGAACTCGGCACCGAACGCGAGCAGGTCAGCGTCGTCACCTCCGACAAGGCGGCCGACCACACCTGGCGCGACCCGAACGTCGTCATCGTCATCGGCGGCCCCGTCCCCGGCGCCGAGGACGGCGGCTGGATCGCCGGCCGCGACCCCGGCGCCGGACCACGCGGCTGGACCCAGCCCGCCGAGGTGTACGGCGACGGCCTCGGCGAGGGCGAGACGGACCTGCTCCGCGCGGCCCAGCTCGCCCGCCTCGGGCCGCGCGTCGGCGACCTGGTGTGGGACATCGGCTGCGGCAGCGGCGCGTTCGCCACCGAGGCCGCGCGCGGCGGCGCCGCCGTCATCGCCGTCGACCAGGACGCGGAGGCCTGTGCCCGCACCGAGGCGGCCGCCCGCCGCTTCGGCGTCCACCTCCAGATCGTGCGCGGCACCGCCCCGCACGTCCTGGAGAACCTGCCCGAACCGGACGTCGTCCGGGTCGGCGGCGGGGGAGCGGTCGTCGTCTCCGCGGTCGCCGACCGGCGCCCGCAGCGCATCGTCGCGCACGCGGTGAACCGCGACGTGGCCGAACTCGTCGGCCGCGACCTCACCGAGCACGGCTACCGGGTCGAGTGCGCGCTGCTGCAGTCCGTGGAACTCGACACGCGGGCCTGGACGGAGACGGAGCGGAGCGTCGCGTTCCTGCTCACCGGGGTTCTACCGGATCGTGCCCCGTGATCGGTTTGTCGTACTGCGCGCGGTAGGCTGGCCGATCGTTGTACCGCACCGGGCACCCGGTGCTTCGTCGGGCAATGTCCGAAAAAGCGCGCCCGTTACGGGTGGGGGTGCTGCGGTACGGCACAACCGGAGGACGCGCAACGTGGCGCAGTCCACAGCGGGCCGTCGCGGATCAAGGTGTCGCGGCGGCGGAACGACCGCGAGAATGCCACTCAATGGCTTTGTCGCTTTTTACGCCGGGTCGTTCGTGCCGCTGGGGACGGACGCTCGTTCTTCACTGCGGGGCGGTCGGTGCGCCGTTCCCGGTGAGCTGGTCGTGGAAGCACTGAATCGATGGGCGAGGGGTACGCATGACCGACACCGGCCAGGTCCCGGGCGACGGGCTGCCGGAGAACGCAGGCATGGTGGAACAGCCGAGCGTCCCCGCACACGGCGTGTACACCTACCTCGCCGAGACTCCCGCCGAGGACGAGGACCTGCTGCTGCCGGGCTCGCACGGCGCGTGGGGCAACGAGGTGGCCCCGCCCGCGCCGGAGCCCGTCGTCGAGGCCGTCCACGAGCCGGGCCCGCACGAGGTGTCCGGCCGTGACAGCCAGGCCGTCGACCTCGGCGCCGTCCGCCACCCCACCCCGGCGCCCACACCGCCCGTCACTCCCGCGGCGCCCACGCCTCCGCGCCGGCCGCTGCACCTCGGCCCGCCCATCCCGGACACCTCCGCGAGCCCGGTCCGCTCCCTCGCCGACCGCGGCCCCGCCGGTGCGCCGGTACGCCACGCCGCGCCGCCGGCCGCCGGCCCCGAGTACCTCGACGTCCCGCAGGCGTACGAGACGGCGCCGCGGGGCGCGGCGCCCTGGGGCGCCCAGGCCCCGGCGGCGACGGCCGCAGCCGCCCCGGCGGACCGGCGGGATCCGGCCGCGGAAGCGGTCGTACCCGCCGACGGCCCGGGCGGAGCCGCCCAGGCCGCCGTGGCGCGGCTGACCGCCCGGACCGGCGGGCCGGCCCCCGTGGCCCCGTACGCCGCCGACGGCGGTCCGCTGCCGCAGGAGCCCGAAGCGGCCCGGAGCGCACAGGCGGCTGACGGCGGATCGGCCGCCGCGCCCGGCCACGCGCCGGAGGACGCCCACGACCCGACGGGCGGTCAGGTGCCCGAGCCGGCCGAGGGACTCGGGGGAGCCCTCCCGCTGACGGTGGGCCAGGAGCCCGCGGGTCAGGCGCCGCTGACGGTCGCCGACGGTCAGGTGCCCGAGGGCGGGCACGTCGCGCAGGACGCCTTCGTGGCCGAGGAAGCCGGTGAAGTCGCCGCGACCGGACGGTCCGAGGACGACGCGGCGTGGGCCGCGGAGGCGGCTGGGGCGGCTGACGGGGCCGGGCAGGCCCAGGCCGCCGGAGCAGTCCTGGCACCCGCTCCCGAGGCCGGGAACGAGGGCACGTACGCGGAGGACGCCCCTGCTCCCGCCGCCGACGCGGGCGAGCCGGCCGGCGCCCCGGAGGCCGGTCACGTCCTGGAGGCCGGCGAGCTTCCGGCCGTGGCACCCGCCGACCCGGCCACCGGGGACGGGCAGACACACGGCGCCGGCACCGTGGTGCAGGCCGCCGGGGCTCAGCAGTCCGAAACCGTCACCGAGCCCCAGGCCGCCGCCGAAGTCGAGGCCGCTGCCGGGCCCGGGGCCGCGGAGACCTCCGCCGACCCCGAGGTGCCCGGGGCCGCGCCCGCTTCGGCGGAGGCCACTGCCGTCTCCTCCGCCGACCCCGAGGTGCCCGGGGCCGCGCCCGCTTCGGCGGAGGCCACTGCCGTCTCCTCCGCCGACCCCGCCCCCGAGGCCGGGACCGCGGCGGCGGACGCCGTGCCGGCCCCGGCCGCCGCCGGTGACGCGGTCCCTGCCGGCGGCGTCGCGCCGCCCGCCGGCGAGGGAGCCGTGGCCGTCCAGCCGACCCACCCGGCGGCCGACGCCGGGCACGCCGTCGCCCAGGGGCCGCAGCTCGCGCAGGCCCGGTCGGTGGACCTCGCGGCGCAGCAGGCGCCCGCGCCCGAGGCACAGCCGCCGGCGGCCAACCCGCAGGACGCAGCGCCGCTTCCCGGCGCCCCCGAGCCCCACGTCGTCGACCCCGCCCTCCGGGGCGCGAACGGTGCGGCCGCGGAGGCCGCGCCCGCCTCCGCGGACGCGAGCACCGGCCCCGTGCAGCAGAACGCCGCCGAGGGTGAGGCCACGCCCGAGGCCACCGCCGCCGAGGGTGAGGCCACGCCCGAGGCCACCGCCCCCGCGCCCGGAGCGGAGCCCGCCGCCGTGCCCGCGGGGGAGCCCGGCCCGGCGCCCGCCGCAGCCCCCGGCACCGAGCCCGGTGAACCGCTGGCCGCCCTCCCCGCCGACGCCCCGCACCCCGGGGACCGGACCGCCGCGGACCCGCAGCCCGCCGAACCGGCAGCGGCGCCGGACGAGCCCTCCGAACCGGCCGCAGCAGACCCGTCGGGCCCCGCCGCCGTGGACTCGTCGGGCCCCGCCGCCGTGCATCCGGCGGACCCCGCCGCCGGAGCCGGAGCGCCCGCGGCCGACGCCCCCGCCCCCGGGAAACCGGAAGCGGTGACGGCCGGTCAGGCGCCGGGCCACCCGGACCCCACGGCCTCCCTGCCGGGCGACCCGGGCCGGACAGCCCCGCTGCCCGGCGGTCTCCCGCTCCAGCCCGAGCCCGGTCGGACGCTCGGCCGGTTCGTGCCGGTGGAGGGCTCGGTGCCCACCACCCCGCACCTGGCGCCCACCCCGCCGCACCCCGTCACCGTCCCCGGGCAGCACCAGCCCGCCGACGCCCCCGCAGTGCCGGCGGAGCCGGCCGCCCAGCAGGACGGTGCCCGGGAGCCCGTGGCCGCCGTCCCCGCGCCCCGCGGGGCCGACACCGCTCCGGCCGCCCCCGGCGAGGAGCCCGAACCCGTCGTCGAGCAGCGCGCGGACGACCTCGACACACAGGTCGCCCACCAGGAAGAGAGCACGGCCGCCGTGGCAGAAGCACCTCAGTCCACCGGTCCGGCCGCGCCCGGCTACGACGAGGCCGAGCGCGAGGCCGTGCTCAAGGTCATGCGCGAGCGCCGCGACATCCGCAACGGCTTCCGCAGCGACCCCATCCCGCACGAGGTGCTGCTGCGTGTGCTGGAGGCCGCCCACACGGCCCCGTCCGTGGGCCACTCCCAGCCCTGGGACTTCGTCGTCATCCGCTCCGCCGAGACCCGGCAGGCCATGCACGAGCTGGCCATGCGTCAGCGTGAGGCGTACGCCAAGTCGCTGCCGAAGGGCCGGGCGAAGCAGTTCAAGGAGCTGAAGATCGAGGCCATCCTCGACACGCCCGTGAACATCGTGGTCACCGCCGACCCGACCCGCGGCGGCCGGCACACCCTGGGCCGCCACACGCAGCCGCAGATGGCGCCCTACTCCTCGGCGCTCGCGGTGGAGAACCTCTGGCTCGCCGCCCGCGCCGAGGGCCTCGGCGTCGGCTGGGTCAGCTTCTTCGACGAGCGCGAGATGGTCCGCGTCCTCGGCCTGCCCGAGCACCTGGAGGTCGTCGCCTACCTGTGCGTCGGGTACGTCGACGAGTTCCCGGACGAGCCCGAGCTGATGCAGGCCGGCTGGTCCAAGCGCCGCCCGCTGTCGTGGGTCGTGCACGAGGAGACGTACGGCCGCCGCGCCCTGCCCGGCGAGGACCCGCACGACCTGCTCGCCGAGACCGTCGCCGGCATCCGCCCGCTGGACGCCAAGGCGCTCGGGGAGGCCTGGGAACGGCAGAAGCGGATGACCAAGCCCGCGGGCGCGCTCGGCATGCTGGAGATCATCTCCGCGCAGCTGTCCGGGCTGTCCCGCCAGTGCCCGCCGCCGATCCCCGAGCCCGCCGCCGTCGCGATCTTCGCCGGCGACCACGGGGTGCACGCCCAGGGCGTCACCCCCTGGCCGCAGGAGGTCACCGCCCAGATGGTGGCCAACTTCCTCGGCGGGGGAGCGGTCTGCAACGCCTTCGCCGGGCAGGTGGGCGCGGAGGTGTGCGTCGTCGACGTCGGTGTCGTCGCCGACCTGCCCGCGACACCGGGCCTGCTGCCCCGCAAGGTCCGGGCCGGCACCTCGGACATGACGACCGGTCCCGCGATGACCCGCGAGGAGGCCAAGAAGGCCATCGAGGTGGGCATCGAGACCGCCCGCGACCTGGTCGCGGCGGGCAACAAGGCGCTCCTGACCGGTGAGATGGGCATCGCCAACACCACCGCGTCCGCGGCGCTGATCGCCGTCTACACCGGCGCCGACCCGGCCGAGGTCACGGGCCGGGGCACCGGCATCAACGACGAGACGCTCGCCCGCAAGACCGAGGTCGTCCGGCGCGCCCTCGAACTGCACCGGCCGGACCCGGCGGACCCCATCGGCGTCCTCGCCGCGATCGGCGGGTTCGAGCACGCCGCGATGGTCGGCCTCCTCCTCGGCGGCGCCTCCCTGCGCACGCCGGTGATCCTGGACGGCGTCAGCGCCGGCGCGGCCGCGCTGGTCGCCCGGGCCATCGCCCCGGAGGTCCTCGCGGCCTGCATCGCCGGCCACCGCAGCGCCGAGCCCGGGCACGTGGCCGCGCTCAACAAGCTGGGCCTGCGCCCCCTGGTCGACCTCGACCTGCGGCTGGGCGAGGGCACCGGCGCGCTGCTGGCCCTGCCGCTGGTGCAGAGCACGGCGCGCGCCATGCACGAGGTGGCGACGTTCGACTCGGCCGGCGTCACCGAGAAGTAGTCCGCGGCGGGGGTGGGGTGCGCCACTGGGCGCCCCGCCCCACCCCCGCCCCGCCGTACCCTGAAGCAATCTCTAGAATGCGCACGTCAGGGCTGCTCCAGAGCCGTAGCGCCCATGCGTACCGCCGCGACGAGGAGCCCACCTCACATGGCCGAACACCCTGCCTACCCCGTAGGCCTCCGCCTCCTGGGCCGCCGCGTGGTCGTCCTCGGCGGCGGCCAGGTCGCCCAGCGCCGCCTCCCGGCCCTGGTCGCCTCGGGCGCGGACGTCCTGCTGGTCTCCCCCGAGGCCACCCCCTCCGTCGAGGCCATGGCCGACGCCGGCGAGATCACCTGGGAGCGGCGCCCCTACGCCGAGGGCGACCTGGCCGAGGCCTGGTACGCGCTGATCGCCACCAGCGACCCCCGGGCCAACGCCGCCGCCTCCGCCGAGGCGGAGCGCCACCGCGTGTGGTGCGTCCGCTCCGACGACGCCGACGCGGCGACCGCCTGGACCCCCGCGACCGGTCACAGCGAGGGCGTCACCGTCGCCGTCCTGACCTCCGACGCCAAGGACCGCGACCCGCGCCGCACCGCCGCCATCCGCGACGCGGTCGTCGAGGGGCTGCGCGACGGCACCCTCGTCGCCCCGCACCACCGCACCCGCACCCCCGGCGTCGCCCTCGTCGGCGGCGGTCCCGGCGACCCCGACCTGATCACGGTCCGCGGACGCCGGCTGCTCGCCGAGGCCGACGTCGTCATCGCCGACCGCCTCGGCCCGCGTGACCTGCTGGCCGAACTGCCGCCGCACGTCGAGGTGATCGACGCGGCGAAGATCCCCTACGGGCGCTACATGGCCCAGGAGGCCATCAACGACGCCCTCGTCGAGCACGCCAAGCAGGGCAAGTCGGTCGTCCGGCTCAAGGGCGGCGACCCCTACGTCTTCGGCCGGGGCATGGAGGAACTGCACGCGCTCGCCGAGGCCGGCATCCCCTGCACCGTCGTGCCCGGCATCTCCAGCTCCATCTCGGTCCCCGGCGCCGCCGGCATCCCGGTCACCCACCGCGGGGTCGCCCACGAGTTCACCGTGGTCAGCGGGCACGTCGCCCCGGACGACGAGCGTTCCCTGGTCGACTGGCCGAGCCTGGCGAAGCTCACCGGCACGCTCGTGATCCTCATGGGCGTCGACAAGATCGGGAAGATCGCCGAGACGCTGGTCGCCCACGGCAGGCCCGCGGACACGCCGGTCGCCCTCGTCCAGGAGGGCACGACGGCCGCGCAGCGGCGGGTCGACGCCACCCTCGCGACGGTCGCCGAGACCGTGCGCACCGAGGAGGTGCGGCCGCCGGCCGTCATCGTCGTCGGCGAGGTCGTCCGGGTCGGCCCGGACGCCGGGTGACCCGGGCGACCTCCCCTTTTCCGAGCCGTAGGCACCCCTCCAGGACAAGGCAGCATCACCCCGTGGCCGATCCCATCACCGTCGAGGACCCCGACGACCCGCGCCTGCACGACTACACGGGCCTGACCGACGTCGAGCTGCGCCGCCGGCGTGAACCCGCCGAGGGCCTGTTCATCGCCGAGGGCGAGAAGGTCGTCCGCCGGGCCCTGGACGCCGGGTACGCCCTGCGTTCCATGCTGCTGTCCGCCAAGTGGGTCGACGTCATGCGGGACGTCATCGACGCCTCGCCGGCGCCCGTGTACGTCGTCGAACCCGACCTCGCCGAGCGGGTCACCGGCTACCACGTGCACCGCGGCGCCCTCGCCTCCATGCAGCGCAAGCCGCTGCCCGCGGCGGCGGAGCTGCTCGGCGGCGCCCGCCGGGTCGCCGTCATGGAGTCGGTCAACGACCACACCAACATCGGCGCGATCTTCCGCTCCGCCGCCGCCCTCGGCATGGACGCGGTCCTGCTCTCACCGGACTGCGCCGACCCCCTGTACCGCCGCAGCGTCAAGGTCTCCATGGGCGCGGTCTTCTCCGTCCCGTACGCCCGCCTCGACGTCTGGCCCCGGGGACTGGACGCCGTCCGCGAGGCCGGGTTCACGCTGCTGGCCCTCACCCCGGACGAGCAGGCCCGGGCCCTGGACGAGGTCGCCCCGCACACGATGGACCGGGTCGCCCTGATGCTCGGCGCCGAGGGCCAGGGCCTGTCGCGCCGGGCCCTGGCCGCCGCCGACATCTGGGTCCGCATCCCCATGTCCCACGGCGTCGACTCCCTCAACGTGGGCGCCGCGGCCGCCGTCGCCTTCTACGCCGTCGCGACGGGCCGCCCGGGGGCGTGACCACGGCGCGGGTGTGCGATGCCGCGCGAGGCGGTGGGGCGGTCGTCGCTGTGCGGGGATGGCGGCTGCCGTCGTCACGTAGGCGGTGGCGACGGGCGTCCGGGGCTGACCGGGGCGCGGGTGTGCGATGCCGCGCGAGGCGGTGGGGCGGTCGTCGCTGTGCGGGGATGGCGGCTGCCGTCGCTTGTGCGCGGTGGCGGCGGGTTGTCCGGGGCTGACCGGGGCGCGGGTGTGCGATGCCGCGCGAGGCGGTGGGGCGGTCGTCGCTGTGCGGGGATGGCGGCTACTGTCGTCACGTAGGCGGTGGCGACGGGGCGTCCGGGGCTGACC
>NZ_JBEYXZ010000005.1:146651-309511 GCF_040645305.1 Streptomyces sp. NPDC046831
GACCGGGGCGCGGGTGTGCGATGCGGCGCGAGGCGGTGGGGCGGTCGTCGCTGTGCGGGGATGGCGGCTGCCGTCGTCACGTAGGCGGTGGCGACGGGGCGTCCGGGGCTGACCGGGGCGCGGGTGTGCGATGCGGCGCGAGGCGGTGGGGCGGTCGTCGCTGTGCGGGGATGGCGGCTGCCGTCGTCACGTAGGCGGTGGCGACGGGCGTCCGGGGCTGACCGGGGCGCGGGTGTGCGATGCCGCGCGAGGCGGTGGGGCGGTCGTCGCTGACCAGGCGTCCTGCGCCGCCGAGGCGACGCACGTCCCGACGCGCCGGTCCGGCGCCTCAGTGCCCCGTCGGGGCGGTCTGCTCCGTCGGAGGCGTGGTGCCTTCAGCCGCCGGCCGGACGCCGCCCCGCTCCGGCCGCCCGTCGTCCCCCTGCGCCGGCCGCGCCGGTACGCGCGGTGCCGCCACGCGCTCCCGGACGCTGTCCGGTCCCGTCCGCACGTCACTGCCGTCACCGCCGAGCCCCCGTGCCGGGCCCTGGCACCCCTGCGCGGCCGCGATGCCGAGCGCGACCAGCAGCGTCACGACGACGAACACGAACAGCCGCTGCCTCAGCAGGCGCGGATTGGCCGGCCGCAGCCGCGTCCCCGTCGTGCGCGGGCCCGGCCGCCCGGCGCCGCCGCGCGGGGCGGGCCGGCCGCCGCCCGGACGCGTGCCCCTGCGTGACGCCGGAGTCGTCCGTCCCCCGCCCGTGCGGGAAGGGGCACGGCCCTCGCGCGGAGCGGCGGCGCCGCGGGACGCACCGCCCGCACGCGAGGGCACGCCGCCGCGCGCGGACGGCCCGGCCCCGCGTTCCGTGGGCGTACCGGCCGCTCCCTGCGGCCGGCGCCGGCCGCGCTGATCCGGGTGGCCGGCGCGGTACTGGTCGGGATAGGTGTCCACGAGCCGCCCCGTCGGCCGGTCCGCCTCGGCGGCGCGCGGAGACGGCGGACGCACCTCGCCCATGCCGTGCGCCTCCCGCGCCGCGATCTCCTTCAGCCGCAGCGACAACTGCAGTGTGCTCGGCCGGTCCTCGGGGTCCTTGGCCAGGCAGGCCCGCACGAGCGGAGCCAGCGCGTCTGGCACACCGTGCAGCTGCGGCTCCTCGTGGACCACGCGGTACAGCATCACCTCGGAGCTGCCCTGCCCGAACGGCGAGTCACCCGTCGACGCGTACGCCAGCGTCGCGCCCAGCGAGAACACGTCCGTCGCCGGGGTCACCGCCGCGCCGCGCACCTGCTCCGGAGCCAGGAAGCCGGGCGAGCCGACCGCGGTGCCGACGTGCGTGAGCGTCGAGGCGCCGGTGGCCCAGGCGATGCCGAAGTCGATGATGCGCGGCCCCTTGGGGGACAGCAGGATGTTGGACGGCTTCAGGTCCCGGTGCACGACCCCCGCCTCGTGCACCGCGACCAGCCCCTCCGACAGGGCGGCGCCGACCGCGGCGACCTCCGCCGCGCTCAGCGGGCCCTCGTCGGCCACCTTGTCGTGCAGGGAGGGCCCGGGAACGTACTGTGTGGCGAACCACGGCCGGTCCGCCTCCAGATCGGCGGCCACCAGCCGCGCCGTACAGCCGCCCCGGATCCGCCGGGCCGCCGAGACCTCGCGCGCGAACCGGGACCGGAACTCCTGGTCCTCCGCCAGATCCGGCCGGATGACCTTCAGCGCGACCCGCTGGCCCTTCCGGTCGGAGCCCAGGTAGACCACGCCCATCCCGCCCGCGCCGAGCCGTCGGTGAAGCCTGAACGAGCCGACGACGCGCGGGTCCTCGCGCCTCAGGCGCATCATCGCCATGTTCATCCCCGCTGCCCGGTCCCTGTGACGTGCCACAGCTTACGTACCCACGGCCGCCCGCGCGCAGAGGCCGCGCCCTCTCGACCCGATCGATTGTCCGTGCCCGGTGGGCGAATTGAGGCCCGGTCAGCCCGTCCGCGCAGTACGGGACACCAGGACGACCAAGATCCCAACCTCCGTCAACACAGGGGCGATTGGGCCCGGCACGGGTGACGTCCTGGTGGCGGCCGTGGACACGGCGGCGACGGCGCACGGGCGCGGACCTGCGGCGGGCGGGGCGGCGGGGCCGGGGAAGGAGGCCCGGCACGGGGCAGCGGGGGACGTGAGCGAAGTCTCACCCGCCCCGGCGTGGCGGACCGGCCGGTGCGGCCACCCCTCCGGGAACACCCCGAGACCCGGGAGCGCGTCTCCACCCAGGGGAGTAGTCCCCAGGTCACGGCTCATCCTCCGGGAGGCCCGCCAATCGGTACGAGGGCATGACGCGGGGATCTCCGCGCGCCTCTAGATTTGAGGTCAAGCGGCGGGTGCGGCACTCGTCCCCCGAGGTCAGGCAC
This sequence comes from Streptomyces sp. NPDC046831, assembly GCF_040645305.1. NCBI lineage: Bacteria > Bacillati > Actinomycetota > Actinomycetes > Kitasatosporales > Streptomycetaceae > Streptomyces > Streptomyces sp. NPDC046831. The sequence goes on from NZ_JBEYXZ010000005.1 coordinate 149,025, forward strand.
CCGCCGCTGCCAGGCACAAACCGACAACGGTCAGGAGAGGGACCATGGCCCACACGGCACCGCGGACGCTGGTCCGCACGGGCGGACGCGCGGCACACACCGCCCCGCGCCCCGGCCGGCAGGGCCGCCGTCACCCCGTGGTGGCGACGCTCATGGCCCTTCCCCTGGCGGCCCTGCTCCTGCTCGTCTTCGACGGCTGGGAGACGGTGGCCACACAGGCGTCGTCCGTGGGCGTGATGCTGGGGCGCTGAGCGGCGACCCCAGGCCCGGAAGAGCGGTCCGGGCGGGGACATCCCACCCATGAAACCCCGTGGGGACGGGGGTACGGCGGACGGCAGATTGCCGGCGCAGCTGGGGAGCTGCGCCGGCATCGCCGTTCTCACCGACCGCACACCCGCCCCCCTCCTGGGCAACTGGCTCCCCCCTGACAGCCCCGCCACCGGGGACCGCTCCCGCGGACCGTCGTGCCGCTGGGCAGCGTTACCGCGGGCCGTCGCATCGCTGGAGAGCGTCCCCGCGGGCAGCGTCCCCGCGGGCAGTCGTGCCGCTGGGGCGGCACGGGTGGGCGCGGACGGCACCCCGTCAGCGCCGGGCCGCGACCCCCACGCCCCCCAGGTCACCGGGGCCACTCCCCACACCCCGGCCTGCCTTCCCCCCGGCGGCTGCAGCCCCCCGCCGCTCCCTTCCGTCCCCGGACCGACCCCACCCACGCGTGCACCTCACCCCGCTAGGGGCACCTCACCCGGCGAGGGGCACCTCACCCGTCGAGGGTCACCCGGCAACCGCCCCTCGCCCACCCAAACCCCACCCCGCAAGGGCACCCCCGTACCCTCACCCTCACCGCCGTACCACCCGGGAGCCCCGTGACCGCCGACGCCCTCCTGCCCCACCTCACCGCCCACGCCGCCTCCGCGGCCCACCCCGCCCCCGCCTCCTGCGCCTGCGGCCCCACCGCCACGGTCACCCTCGCCGACCGCCCCGACACCACCGTCGTCCGCCACGCCGGCACCGTCGTGAAGGCGCACGCCCCCGGCACCGACCCCGCCGAGCTGGCCCTCCGCCTCGTCACGGCCGCCCGCCTCCCCGGCATCCTGCTGCCCCCGCTCACCCCGGCGCCGACCCCGGTCGGGGGCCGCCTCGTCACCTGCTGGCCGTACGGCACCCCCGTGGACCCCGGCACCCCGGAGGCGGCCCCGTGGGAGGCCGCCGCCACCCTCCTCGCCCGCCTCCACCGCACCCCCGTCGAGTCCCTCCGCCCCGCACCGCCCCCCATGCGCGGCCCCGCCAAGGCCGCCCACGCCCTCGCGCGCCTGCGCGCCGCCGCGCCCGACCACCCCGCCACGCCCCAGGTCCTGCGTGCCTGGACCACCCTCCCGGCCTGGGCCCGCGCCGACGCGCCCCTCCCGGGCCCCGGCAGCCTCTGCCACGGCGACCTCCACCTCGGACAGCTGGTCCGCCACCCGCTCCCCTGCGGACCCTGGCTGCTCATCGACGTCGACGACCTCGGCACCGGCGTGCCGGCCTGGGACCTCGCCCGCCCGGCGGCCTGGTACGCCTGCGGCCTGCTCCCGCCGGAGGAGTGGAGCCGCTTCCTGACCGCCTACCGCGCCGCCGGCGGCCCGGCCGTCCCCGCCGCCGGCGACCCCTGGCCCGCCCTGGACGTGCCCGCCCGCGCGCTCACCGTGCAGACCGCCGCCCGGGCGGTCGCCAAGGCGGCCGGGGAGGGCCGTGCCCTGGACGAGGTGGAACAGGCGGTCGTCGACGCCTGTGGCCGAATGGGGTCCCTCCCGCAGCAGTTCGCGCAGGGCCCGACGACGTAGGGTGCAACCGACCGCGGGCGGACGGAGTCTGTCCTGGCGGCAACCGAAGCAGGACCCACCGGCGAGGAGTTGAGCCGACATGCAGTGTCCGAAGTGTCACGCGCCCATGCACACCTACAACCGCAACGGCATCCAGATCGAGCAGTGCAGCGGCTGCCGAGGGATCTTCCTCGACTACGGCGAACTGGAGGCGCTGACCCGCGTGGAGGCCCAGTGGTCCCAGCCCGCGCCGCCTCCGGCCGCCCCGCAGGCCTACCCCGCCGCCCCCGCCTGGGGCGCCCCGCAGGGCGGGCACGGTCACTACGGCGGCCACCACCGCCACAAGAGCTTCGGCCACATGCTGTTCTCCAGCTGAGCCGGAGCACGCCAAAGCCCCCGGCCGCAGGGCCGGGGGCTTCTCGGTGTGGACGATACTGGGATTGAACCAGTGACCTCTTCCGTGTCAGGGAAGCGCTCTCCCGCTGAGCTAATCGTCCTCGGGACCACCACCGCGCCGAGGAGACGGCCGTGGGTGACGCGTGCGCGATACTGGGATTGAACCAGTGACCTCTTCCGTGTCAGGGAAGCGCTCTCCCGCTGAGCTAATCGCGCCGAGGATCCGGAGATCCGGTCGGACCCGGGGGTCCAGTGGACGATACTGGGATTGAACCAGTGACCTCTTCCGTGTCAGGGAAGCGCTCTCCCGCTGAGCTAATCGTCCTTGGAGGTGGAGACGGGATTTGAACCCGTGTAGACGGCTTTGCAGGCCGTTGCCTCGCCTCTCGGCCACTCCACCAGGAGTCCAGGGGACGGGATGCTCCCCTGCTTCCTGCGAGCGGACGACGAGGCTCGAACTCGCGACCTCAACCTTGGCAAGGTTGCGCTCTACCAACTGAGCTACGTCCGCCTGTCGTTTCGGTCCGCTTCCGCGTCCCGGCGACGTGTTGAACTCTAGCGGATTCCCGGGCCAGTACAAAAACGCGTTTGTGCAGCGTGCTGCGCTGTGTCCCCAGGGCACCCCGCCGGAGGCCCGGAGGGGCACGCCCCGGGCCCACCGCGGGAGGTCCGGAGGGGCACGCCCCGGCCCACCGCGGGAGCCCCGCCATAGACTCGGCCGCGTGCCCCACCTGCCTGCTCTCGCCCGCTTCGGCGACCGTCTCGCCACCGGACTGATCGACGTCACCGCCGACCCCGCGGCCCTCGACTCCAGCGGGTTCTGGGCCGTCGCCGCGGACTACGAGGGCCGGCTGACCTGCGCCCGCTTCCGGGACGTGCGCGAGGTGCCGGTGCCCGCGCCGGTGCCGGGCGGCTGGCGGGGCCCGGCGGCCGGCGACTGGACGTCGTCGCTCGACCGCGCCGCGTACACGGCGGGCGTGCGGCGCATACGCGAGCGCATCGCGGCCGGCGAGGTCTACCAGGTCAACCTCTGCCGCGTCCTGTCCGCCCCGGTCGCCCCCGGAGCCGACGTGGACGCGCTGACCGCCGTCCTGGCCCGCGGCAACCCGGCGCCGTACGCGGGAACGATCCGCCTGCCCGGGCACGGGGTGGAGATCGCCACCGCGTCCCCCGAGCTCTTCCTGCGCCGCGACGGCCGGGCCGTCTCCTCCGGCCCGATCAAGGGCACGGCCCGCACGGAGGCGGAGCTGCTGGACAAGGACCGCGCCGAGAACGTGATGATCGTCGACCTGGTCCGCAACGACATCGGGCGGGTCTGCGTCACCGGCAGCGTCACCGTCCCGGACCTGTGCGCCGTCGAGAAGCACCCCGGTCTGGTCCATCTCGTCTCCACCGTCCGCGGGGAACTGCGCCCGGACGCCGGCTGGCCCGAGCTCCTGGCCGCCGCCTTCCCGGCCGGCTCGATCACCGGCGCCCCCAAGTCCAGCGCCCTGCGGATCATCGACGCGCTGGAGACCGCGCCGCGCGGGCCCTACTGCGGCGGCATCGGCTGGGTGGACGCCGACCGGGGCGTGGGCGAGCTGGCCGTGGGCATCCGCACCTTCTGGATCGACCGGACCGCCGGCGGCGCGGCCGTCCTGCGCTTCGGCGCCGGCGCGGGCATCACCTGGGACTCCGATCCCGAGGGGGAGTGGCGGGAGACCGAGCTGAAGGCGTCGCGCCTGCTCGCGGTAGCGTCAGGGGTGTACGAGGAAAGTGGAGGGACCCTCACGTGAAGATCTGGCTCGACGGCGGGCTGCAGGACCTCGAGTCCGCCCGCGTCTCCGTCCTCGACCACGGGCTGACCGTGGGCGACGGCATCTTCGAGACGGTGAAGGCGGTGGACGGCCGTCCGTTCGCGCTCACCCGCCATCTGGACCGGCTCACCCGTTCCGCCCGCGGCCTCGGGCTGCCGGACCCCGACCACGACGAGGTCCGCCGCGCCTGCGCCGCCGTCCTGGAGGCCAACCCCATGCCGCTGGGCCGCCTGCGGATCACCTTCACCGGCGGCCACGGCCCGCTCGGCTCCGACCGCGGCGACCTCGGGCCCACCCTCGTGGTCGCCGTCGGCGAGACCACCCGCCGCCCCGACTCCACCGCCGTGATCACCGTGCCGTGGACCCGCAACGAACGCGGCGCGCTGACCGGCCTGAAGACCACCTCGTACGCCGAGAACGTCGTCGCGCTCGCCCGGGCCCACGACCGGGGCGCCTCCGAGGCACTCTTCGCCAACACGGTCGGGCAGCTGTGCGAGGGCACCGGCTCCAACGTCTTCGTGGTCCTCGACGGCGAGATCCACACCCCGCCGCTCGCCTCCGGCTGCCTCGCCGGCATCACGCGGGAGCTGACGGTGCAGTGGACGGGCGCCCAGGAGACCGACCTGCCGCTGGACGTGCTGCTGCGGGCGGACGAGGTCTTCCTCACCTCCACGCTGCGCGACGTCCAGGCCGTGCACCGCGTCGACGACCGCGACCTGCCGGGCGCGCCGGGACCGGTGACCGCCAAGGCCATGCGCATCTTCGCCGAGCGGTCCGGGGACGACCTGGACCCGTGACCGCCCCGGGGCGGCGCGCTCCGCGCCCGGTCCGGGGCAAAGGGGGCTGACGCGGGGTCGGGGGTGCGGGTAGAACACCCGTGATGACCACGACCCTGCGGCCGGCCGAGCCGCTTCAGCACCACACCGACGGAACGCGCTCACGCCGTTACCAGGTGTGTGTCAACAGCCGCCCCGTCGGCGCCGTCCAGCTCGCCACGCATCCCGTCTTCGGTCCCGCCGTCGCCCGGATCCTCGATCTGCGCATCGACGAGCCGGACCGCGGGCGGGGCCGCGGCACGGTCGCCGCGCTCGCCGCCGAGGAGGTGGCGCGGGACTGGGGCTGCAGGCGGGTCGAGGTCACCGTGCCGGCCGGGGCCGCGCTGCGGCTCGCGACGGCCCTCGGCTACGTCCCGCGCAACCGCGGCATGGAGAAGCGGCTCGGCACCACCGCGCCCGCCCTGCCGGAGGGCACCCGGGGCCGTCCCATGACGGAGGCCGAGTACGGGCCGTGGCGGGAGGAGGGCGAAGCCGCCTACGCCCGCAGCTGGATCGACCGCGGTGTGCCGGAGGACGAGGCCCGGGCGAAGGCCGAGCGGGACCACGCCCGGCTCCTGCCGCAGGGGATCGCGACGCCGGGCATGCTGCTGAGCGTCCTGGAGCACGAGGGCGCCGCGGTGGGCACCCTGTGGCTGTCGGTCGCCGAGGACAGGGCCTTCGTGTTCGACGTCGAGACCGGCGAGCACTTCCGCGGCCGGGGCCACGGCCGCTCCCTGATGCTGCTGGCCGAGGCACAGGCGGTGGCCGCGGGCAAGGACGTCATCGGGCTGAACGTCTTCGCGGGCAACACGCCCGCCGAGCGGCTCTACGAGTCGCTCGGCTACCGGACCGTGCAGCACGCCCTGTACAAGACCCTGCTGTAGGGACCCCCGGGCGGCCTGCGACGGGGCCGGGCCCTGCCCGGGCGGCCCGCGACGGGCTTCGGGCCGGGCCCTGCCCGGGCGGCATCTGCCCGGCCGGGCGCGGGCCGCCCGCCGGGCCGGCCCTCGACAGGTTCGCCTCCGTTCGGGCGGCAGCCGGTCTCCCGCGCGGCCGCCGGTCTGCCCGCCCGCCGGGCCGGCGCGGGTCAGTGCTCCCGCCCGGTCGCCGGCAGGCTCGCTCCCGTCCGGTTGACAGCGGGTCTCCCGCGCGGCCGGCCGCCGGTCTGCCGCCCGCCGCCGGGCGCCGGTGAGCGCTCCTGCCCGGCCGCCGGCAGGGCCCTCTGGAAGACCCTGCTGCAGCGGGACCCCGGGCTGCCTGCGACGGGCTTCGGGCCGGCCCCTGCCCCGCCGATCGCCGGTCGGTCCGCTTGCGGGCCGGGCGCGGTTCCGCACTCCTGTCCGGCGGCCGGCAGGCTCGCTCCCGTCCGGCCGGCAGTCGGCTTCCGCTCGGCCGGGCAGCCGGGCAGCCGGGCAGCCGGTCAGCCCTCCCGCCCGGCCAGCAGCCCGTCCACGATCTCCTCGATCCGTTCCCGCAGCCCCTCCTGGCTCTTACCGCCGTCGAGGCGCTCGCCGCCGACGACGTAGGTCGGGGTGCCGGTGACTCCGATCGCCTTGCCCTCGGCCTGGTCGGCGTCGACGATCAGGATGTGCCGGCCGTCGACCAGCGCGGTGTCGAACTCCTCGGCGTCCAGCCCGAGTTCCCGGGCGACCTCGACGAGGAAGGCCTCGCCCCCGCGGTCCAGTTCCGCCACCCGGCCGAGCACCGCCTCCACGTAGGGCCACAGCTTCCCCTGCTCCGCGGCCTCCTCGGCGGCCTGCGCCGCGGCGAAGGCGTGCCGGTGCTTCTCCAGCGGGAAGTGCCGCAGCCGCAGCTCCAGCCGGTCGCCGTAACGGGCGCGCAGGGCACGCAGGTCGTCCAGCGCGCTGTGGCAGTCAGGACACTGCAGTTCGCACCACACGTCGAGCACGGGGACGGGGACGGACGCGGACGCGGGGGAGGAGTCGCTCATGCGGCCAGTCTCCCAGCCCGCCCTCCGCCCGGCCCCATGGGGATCGGGCGCGAGCGGGAGGACGACCGCCGGCACCCGCGGAGGAGGCGACCCGGACATCTCCCTGATGTTCCCGCGGAGCATGGCAGCGGGCGGCGGCGGAGGTGCAGGATGGAAGGGACGAACCGCCCCGACCCGGCGAACCCCGCCTGGAGGACCGGATGATTGCCGAGACCGTCTGTTCCGCCCTCTCCGCGGCCGGCCTGGGCATCGCCGCGGTCACGGCCTACCGCAAGCGTTTCCTCACGGCGGCCCGCGTCGCGGCCTACTCCCTCATCCCGATCGGCCTGGTGATGACGGGCGTCGTCGGCTGGGCGGCGAACACCGCCTTCAGCCCCACGGCCTGGGCGGGCTTCGCCCTGCTCGGCGCCGCCTGGGCGGTGTTCCTGGCGACCCGCGCGGTGGAGCGCCGCCGGGGCGGCACGCGCAAGGAGCGCAGGGCGGCGGCCAGGGCGGCGCGCCAGGAGGCGGTGCCCCCGGCGCCGTCCGCGCCGTCCCTGGGCGAGGGGCGGGGGACCCGTCCGGCGGCCCGCCCGAAGGCCGCGTCCCGCGACGACGACTTCAGCGACATCGAGGCCATCCTGAAGAAGCACGGCATCTGACGGCCGGCGCCGACCCGGGATCCGGCCGGGAGGAGTCCGGCCGGGAGCGCCTGCGGTCCCGAAACGATCAACAACGGACGCGTTCCGAACCGGACGTCGAGGAAACCGGCGAAGGACCGTGCGTGGCGGGCGTGTTGATCGCATCGCCCTCTCACCTGCGCCATCATCGCCCGCGAGATGGTGGACACGACACAGAGCGAGGCCGCGCCTCCCAAGGACGAGCCGCGCGGGTGCCTCTTCGCCCTTTCCCAGCCACCGCTGATGATCTTCCTTGCGGTGATCGGGTGCCTGCTGCTCATGGCTTCGTTGCACGATCTGCTGTTGCTGTGAGCCGTACCGTGGGTCCTCGGCGCCACCCGCCGGGGACCACGAGCCACCGTCGAGGCCGCCGGGCGCTCAGCCCGCCGCCTCCTTGCGCCGCGCCCGGTACGCGGCCACGTGCAGCCGGTTCCCGCATGTGCGGCTGTCGCAGTACCGCCGCGAGCGGTTGCGGGAGAGATCCACGAAGGCGCGCCGGCAGTCCGGTGCCTCGCAGCGCCGCAGCCGCTCCTGCTCGCCCGCCACCACGAAGAACGCCAGCGCCATGCCGCAGTCGGCGGCCAGGTGGTCGGCGACGGAGGCGCCGGGGGCGAAGTAGTGCACGTGCCAGTCGTAGCCGTCGTGGTCGGTCAGCCGGGGGGTGGTGCCCGCGGCGGCGACCAGCTCGTTGATCAGCGTCGCGGCCGCCCGGGCGTCGGGGGCCGCGAAGACCGCGGCGAACCGCCCGCGGATCCGGCGCACCGCCGACAGGTCGAACTCCGACAGCACTCCGACGTCGCTCATCTTGTGCGAACGTACAAAGTTTTCGAGCCCTGCCACGTCGGACAGCGCGTCCGGCGCCGTGTCGTCCTCCGGAGCGGTGTTCACCAGGTCGACGACGGTGTCGAGCGCGCAGCGGGTGTCGTGAGTGATCAGCATGTTTCGCTCTCCCTGCCCTGGGGATCGGGCACACGCCCGCCGATGCCGGTCGATGGTAGTGGCTCAGCCGTCACCCGGGCAGCGCAGTCGTGTCCCCCGGACCCCGCCCGTGGGGGGAGACCGTCCGTCGCCGTCGCCGCCGCCGTCCGGTCACGGGCCCATACGAGCACACCGGCACCGCCCCATGCCAGGGGCGCGGTACCGGTGTGTCCCATATGCGGATGTCCTGGCCCGAGCCGTCTCCCCGAGTGGACGGCGCCGGGCAGCCTGAGGGGCCTCGAAGGGCCTTCCGTTAGCTTTCCGCGAGGATGTGCGAGAGCTCCTGATCCAGGTCGAAGTGCCGGTGTTCCGTGCCCGGGGGCACGGCGGCGTCCGTCCGCTTCAGGAAGGACTCCAGGGCCCGCGCCGGGGCCTCGAGCAGGGCCTCGCCCTCCGGTGAGCTCAGGGCGATGCATACGACCCCCTGCCCATGACTGCGCGACGGCCAGACACGGACGTCGCCGGTTCCGGTGGGACGGTGAAGCCCTTCGGCGAGGAGGTCGCGGGCGAACACCCACTCGACGGTCTCCTCGGCTCCGGTGTGGAAGGTGGCGTGCACGGCGTAGGGGTCGGCCGTGTCGTACCGCAGGCCTGCGGGGACAGGCAGGGAGGACTCGCTCGACACAACGAGGCGCAGGTGCAGCTCGCAGCTGACCGTGGTGTTCATAAGCGCCAGGGCCTTTCGCTCAGTGTGCGCTCGGGGATTCGCACGTCGGCGAAATCGACATGCCACCTACGGTGCCGTTGTAAACCCCTCTGAGGGTTTTGCATGGCTTTACGTAACTCTTCCGGCCGAGAACCGGTTCGCCCGGTGCGTCCAATCCGGTGATCGAAATCTCTCGGGTAGTGTTCAGTTGTATGAATACGGGCAGTGACGAACCGCTCGAGGTTGCCGTGTCACCTGACAGGACGAGGACCCAGGAGGCCCGTGACCGGCGCGGCCTCGGCTCGAGGGCGCCGGACTTCATCAGGTCACGACGTGTGCTCCACTTGAGCTGGCAGGTCGGCGTCTTCATCATCGGGCTGGCGGTCGTGGCCGCCGGCGTCCTGATGCTTCCCCTGCCCGGACCGGGCTGGGTGGTGATCTTCGGCGGCATGGCGATCTGGGCGACCGAGTTCGTCTGGGCCCAGCTCGTCCTGCGCTGGACCAAGCGCAAGGTCACCGAGGCGGCCCAGCGGGCCTTCGACCCGAAGGTGCGCCGCCGCAACATCGTCCTGACGGCGGTCGGCCTCGTGGTCGTCGGGGTGCTGGCCGGCTTCTACGTGTGGGAGTTCGGCTTCGAGATGCCCTGGAACATCAAGAACCAGTGACCAGGGCCGGTGCCGGTGGCCGGGGCGCCGGCGGGCGCGGTGCGAGCGGCCTGCCTCCCGTGGTCCTGGGCGTCGGCTGACATGGGGTAATGTTCTTCCTGCGCCCGGGCGATTAGCTCAGTGGGAGAGCGCTTCGTTCACACCGAAGAGGTCACTGGTTCGAACCCAGTATCGCCCACCCGGACACGGCGGCCCGTCTGCGATCACGCAGGCGGGCCGCCGTCATGCGTGCCCTAGGGACCCTCCGGCCCCGGGCCCCGCGCCGCGCGGCCCCGTGCCCCACGGCCCCTTGCGCTCCGGCCGTGTGCACCGACCGTCATGCCCATGCTCGTGCGCATGTTCATGCCCAGGCCCTCCAGGCCCGCCGCCTCCCGGATGGCGTCGCCCCGGATCGCGCGCTGTGTGCCGGCGATCAGGCTCTTCGCGGTGATCAAGCAGGACGCCGTGGTCAGGACCCGGCGTGCGGACCATCGGGAATCCCGGCGGACGGACCGCTTCCGAAGGCGGCCGGGGCCTTGACGGCCGCTCTCACCACCGGGTGCGACGGCCGGGTGCCGCGCTGCAAGTGGTCCCGCGGCCGGACGGTGACGGTCCGTTACCAGGGATGGAGAGTCCAGGGAGCGGGCCGGGAGCATCAATCGGATCATCGTTTTCTTGTGGAAGAAGTACCCGAAGACGAAGATCGAGCCGAAGGCGGACTTACGAGACCAAGTCCCTTTCCGGGAGAACTTCCCGGAGTCGGCGCCGGGCGGAAATCCCCGCCTGCTTTTCAAAACGCCGTCATATTTCCCCGGGAGTACGACAAAAGAGCTGCCCTGCTCGCCCCGAGGTCGCCGGTCGACTCGCGCGACCCGGGCCTCGGCGACTCCGCACGGGCGTCGTCGCGGTCGGCGCCCAGCCCGGGATCCGCGATGCGCGCACCGACGCCGGCGAGGCCGCCCTCCGCCGCGGGTCGCCCGTGGCCCGGCCTCCGGTCGCCGGACCCTCCGTCCGGCCGAGCGGGGAAGCGGGCGTGGTCCGCGTCACTGTGCCGGGGGTGCGCGCGTGTGCGTGGGAAACGCGTCCGTGTCCGGTGCGAGACTCGGGTCCGTGGACTGGAACCGCTACCGATTCCGCAGCCTGTGGGCCCTGCCGGTGCCGCCCGCCGCCGTGTACGGGGCACTGGAGCGGATCGAGGACTATCCGAGATGGTGGCCGCAGGTGCGCGCCGTCGAACGGGTCGAGGACACGACGGCACTGCTGCGGATCCGGTCCCTCCTCCCGTACGACCTGGTCGTCACCGCCCGCGAGGCGCGCCGTGAACCGGACGCCGGGGTTCTGGAGGTCGCGCTGTCCGGTGACCTCGACGGCTGGGCCCGCTGGACCGTCGCCCCGCACGGGCCCGGCACCCTCGCCCGCTACGACCAGGTCGTCGAGGTGAACAAGCCGCTGCTCAGGCGGTTCGCCGTGCCAGGACGGCCGGTGTTCCGGCTCAACCACCGGCTGATGATGCGCTCCGGACGGCGCGGGCTCGCCGCCGGTCTCGAAGCGGTTTGAAGGAACCCGCTCGGCCCCTGTATTGTTCAGTGCGTTCCCGGGCGATTAGCTCAGTGGGAGAGCGCTTCGTTCACACCGAAGAGGTCACTGGTTCGAACCCAGTATCGCCCACCGGGAAAGGGCCGGTCCGTCGCGGACCGGCCCTTCGCGTATGTCCGCGCCGTGGTGCCCGCCGGGGTCACGCCACCGCGGGGAGCTCCGGGCGCAGGGGCCAGGAGGTGTCCACCTGCTCCTCCGTGCCGCTGCGTGCGAACCAGGCCTGCAGGCCACGGGCCTGCGCCGCGTGCCAGTCGGTCTGCAGCGCGTGCAGCTCGGAGGGGGTCAGGCGCTCCAGCCGGGCCGCGTAGCGGCGGCCGAGCGCGCGGACGACCTCCAGCGCGGCCAGCGCGTCCGCCGCCGCGTCGTGCGCGCCGTCCAGCGCGACGCCGTAGTGCGCGCACAGGTCGGTGAGGGTGCGACGGCCCTTGCGGTAGCGGTCGAGGTGCTTGTCGAGGACCCGTGGGTCGAGCACGCGCAGCGGGGAGCCCGCCAGCCGGCGGTCCAGCGAGGAGGCCCGGTGGCGGCGCAACTCGCGGTCCAGGAGCGTGAGATCGAACGGCGCGTTCATCACCACGAGCGGACGGCCCCGGGCGGCGTGCTCCGCCAGCTCCTCGGCTATCTCGTACATCACCGGCGCCGGCCAGCGGCCGTTGTGCTGCAGGTGCTCCTCCGTCAGCCCGTGCACCGCCGTCGCCGCCTCCGGCACCGGCACCCCGGGGTTCACCAGCCAGCGGCGCACCCGCGGCCGGGTGCCCGGGGCGTCCTGCACGACGACGGCGGCCGACACGATGCGGTCGGTCTCGACGTCGACGCCGGTGGTCTCCGTGTCGAACGCGGCCAGAGGCCCCTCGTACCAGTGCGTCATACGTCTCCAACTCCTCCCGCTGCCGTGACAGCTGACTGACCGTCTTCTGCCTGTTCGGTGATACCCGGGCCGTTTGCGCCGTACGCCGGAAGGAGACAACAGGAGTACGGGTCTTCGCAGTTCACGGACCCGCATCGGGGATTCCCCTGGCGTGGAAGGCTGTTGGGTCATGGTCATGGCGCAGCCCGAGCGGGGCGGGCTGCTGCCCGAGCGTGCGGGCCCCCTTCGCGGCACACTCGCCACCACCGCCTGCATGGAGACACTGCAGGTGGGCTATCTGCACGCGGTCGCCGCGGCCGCCGGCTGCTCGCTGTCGCAGCCCTTCCCGGACAACGGCATCGACTGGCACGTCAGCCACAGCGCCCCGGGGCACACCGTCGACGACGAGGTGACCATCAAGGTGCAGCTGAAGTGCACCTACCAGCTCGCGCCCGGCTCGCCGGCCCGGCCGGCGGCGTCCGGCGAGGGGCCGGCGCCCCCGTCCCCCCGGCTGGGCCGCTTCTTCTCCTTCACCCTGGACAACGACCACCTGGCGAAGCTCGCCCGCACCCCGGTCTCGGTGCACCGGATCCTTGTCGTGATGATCGTCCCGCGCTCCCGGGACCAGTGGCTGCGGGCCGGCCACGACCGGCTCGACCTCAGGCACTGCTGCTACTGGATCAACCTCGCCGGCCACCCGGTCACCGGCCGGCGCCGCACCACCGTACGGATACCGACCTCGCGCATCTTCGACGACCGGGCGCTCTGCGAGATCATGGCGCGGGTCGGGACGGGAGGCAGACCGTGACGCAGCGCCCCCTCGACGAGCCGCCGCGGCCCCACCCCGCCGACGGCCCCTGGAACCGCCGGCCCGAGCCCGCCGAGGTCGACCCCGCCGTGCTCGGCGCCCTGCTGCTCCGCCACGGCTGGCGGCGGCGCGGCGGAGCCGCCGGGCGCTACGGCCGCTGGACCCCGCCCGGGCCGGGCGGCGCCGGGACCAGCCTGCTGCTGCCCGCCGGCCGCGCCTTCCCCGACTGCGACGACCTGCTCGGCGAGGCCCTCGACGCGCTCGCCCGCAGCGGCACGCCCGCCGCGCGCGAGGTGCTGGCCGCGCTCGCCGTGCCCAGCGACGAGATCCGCTGGTGGCGGGACGTGCCCGGCGGACCGGGGGAGACTTCGCCGTGGACGGCGCAGGAGGGCCTGCGCGCCGCCGCCCGCCGGATGCTGCTCGCCGCCGCGCTCGCCACCCGGCTGCGCGCGGGCCACCACGGCGCCCGGCACCGGCGGGCGGCCGCCGCGTCACTGGGCCGCATCCTCGTCGGGCCCCCGGCCGACGGCCGCGCGCTGACCGCCTTCGTCCCGGTCGCCGGCGGCCGGGCGCTCGCCGTGCGGCTCCACCTGGCCCTGCACGCGGCCCGGGAGGCCGTCGACCTCCAGCGGGCCACCGGCGGCATGGACGCCTTCGACAGCGCGGTGGAGGCGGGTGTCTGCCGGGAACTGACCGAGGCCCTCGTCCTGCTCGTCCGCGGCGCCGAGGGCGCCCGGGTGGCCGTGGCCTGGGCGCCCGCCGCCGGGGTCCCCGGGGGCTGCGCCGCCACCGCCGATCCCGTCGAGTTCTCGCCGGGCGACCTGCCCGTGCTGCGTGCGGCGGGCGCCCGCTATCTGCGGGCGGAGCCGTCGGTGCCCGTGCACCTCGTCGGAGCGGTGGTCCGGATGCGCAGGACGCAGCCGCGCGGCGAGGGCACCGTACGGCTGCGGGTGATCACGGGCGCCGACGTGCCGTACGTCCGCGTGACGCTGGGGGAGGAGGACTACCGCACGGCCGGGCACGCCCACCTCGCCGGCCTGCCGGTCGGGGTGCGCGGGCGGCTGGAGAGCAGGGACGGCTTCCGCAGGCTCACCCAGGCCTCCGGCGTCGTCCCGGTGCAGGTGGACGACGAGGAGCGGGACCGGCTGCTGAAGGCGGTCCACGAGGAGTCCAAGGACACGGAATGCTTCGGGCGGGCGTGTCCGGACGAGGACGGACGGTAACCGTTTCGCGGTCGGCGGCCCGGGGTCGGTACGATCGCCCTCATGCGCGCGTTCCTGGTATGACGCCGCACCCCGCCTTCAGTCAGGAGAGACCGGTGTCAGACGTCCGTGTGATCATCCAACGCGATTCCGAGCGGGAAGAGCGCGTGGTGACGACGGGCACTACGGCCGCCGACCTCTTCGCCGGCGAGCGCTCGATCGTCGCCGCGCGCGTGGGCGGCGAACTGCGGGACCTCGCCTACGAGGTGAAGGACGGCGAGACCGTCGAGGGTGTCGAGATCTCCTCCGAGGACGGCCTCAACATCCTGCGCCACTCCACCGCGCACGTGATGGCCCAGGCCGTGCAGGAGATCTTCCCCGAGGCCAAGCTGGGCATCGGCCCGCCCGTCAGGGACGGCTTCTACTACGACTTCGACGTGGCCAAGCCGTTCACGCCCGAGGATCTCAAGGCCATCGAGAAGAAGATGCAGGAGATCCAGAAGCGCGGCCAGCGCTTCTCCCGCCGCGTGGTCAGCGACGAGGCCGCCCGCGAGGAGCTCGCGGACGAGCCCTACAAGCTGGAGCTGATCGGCCTCAAGGGCTCCGCCTCCAGCGAGGACGGCGCGGACGTCGAGGTCGGCGCCGGCGAGCTGACGATCTACGACAACCTGGACGCCAAGACCGGCGAGCTGTGCTGGAAGGACCTCTGCCGCGGTCCCCACCTGCCCTCCACCCGGCTGATCCCGGCGTTCAAGCTGATGCGCAACGCGGCCGCCTACTGGCGCGGCAACGAGAAGAACCCGATGCTCCAGCGCATCTACGGCACCGCCTGGCCGTCCAAGGACGAGCTGAAGCAGTACCTGGACTTCCTCGCCGAGGCGGAGAAGCGCGACCACCGCAAGCTCGGCCACGAGCTCGACCTGTTCTCCATCCCGGAGCAGATCGGCTCCGGCCTCGCCGTCTTCCATCCCAAGGGCGGCGTCGTCCGCCGCGTGATGGAGGACTACTCGCGGCGCCGCCACGAGGAGGAGGGCTACGAGTTCGTCTACACCCCGCACGCGACGAAGGGGAAGCTCTTCGAGACCTCGGGCCACCTGGACTGGTACGCCGACGGCATGTACCCGCCCATGCAGCTCGACGAGGGCGTGGACTACTACCTCAAGCCCATGAACTGCCCGATGCACAACCTGATCTTCGACGCGCGCGGCCGCTCGTACCGTGAACTGCCGCTGCGCCTGTTCGAGTTCGGGACCGTGTACCGGTACGAGAAGTCGGGCGTCGTGCACGGCCTGACCCGCGCCCGCGGCTTCACGCAGGACGACGCGCACATCTACTGCACCCGCGAGCAGATGGCCGACGAGCTCGACAAGACGCTCACCTTCGTGCTCAACCTGCTCCGCGACTACGGCCTGACCGACTTCTACCTGGAGCTGTCCACCAAGGACCCGGAGAAGTTCGTCGGTTCGGACGAGGCGTGGGAGGAGGCCACGGAGACCCTGCGCCAGGTCGCCGAGAAGCAGGGCCTGCCGCTGGTCCCGGACCCGGGCGGCGCGGCCTTCTACGGCCCGAAGATCTCCGTGCAGACCAAGGACGCCATCGGCCGCACCTGGCAGATGTCGACGGTCCAGCTGGACTTCAACCTGCCCGAGCGCTTCGACCTCGAGTACACGGCCGCCGACGGCACCAAGCAGCGCCCGGTCATGATCCACCGCGCGCTCTTCGGGTCCATCGAGCGCTTCTTCGCCGTGCTCCTGGAGCACTACGCGGGCGCCTTCCCGGCCTGGCTCGCCCCGGTCCAGGCGATCGGCATCCCGATCGGCGACGCGCACGTCGACTACCTGCAGAAGTTCGCCGCGGCGGCGAAGAGGAAGGGCCTGCGGGTCGAGGTGGACTCCTCCTCGGACCGCATGCAGAAGAAGATCCGCAACGCCCAGAAGCAGAAGGTGCCGTTCATGGTGATCGCGGGCGACGAGGACATGGCGAACAACGCCGTCTCCTTCCGCTACCGCGACGGCTCCCAGGAGAACGGCATCCCGTTCGACGAGGCCCTCGCCAAGATCCTCCAGGTGGTCGAGGAGCGGGCGCAGGTCTGACCCTCGCGTCGAGCCACGGGCCCCCGGGGGAGCGCTTCCCCCCGGGGGCCCCGCCGTTTCCGCGGCCCTCCCACCCGGCGGGACACGCCGACGCCATATGCTGCCTGGTATGACGAGTGAGCCGGAGCA
This sequence comes from Streptomyces sp. NPDC046831, assembly GCF_040645305.1. Lineage (NCBI taxonomy): Bacteria > Bacillati > Actinomycetota > Actinomycetes > Kitasatosporales > Streptomycetaceae > Streptomyces > Streptomyces sp. NPDC046831. The sequence goes on from NZ_JBEYXZ010000005.1 coordinate 165,381, forward strand.
GCAGAACGGAGTGGGGACGCAGGACGCGTTCCAGCGCCTGTGGACGCCCCACCGGATGGCCTACATCCAGGGCGAGAACAAGCCGACGGGCCCCGGGTCCGGCGACGGCTGCCCCTTCTGCTCCATCCCGGCCGCCGCCGACGAGGAGAGCCTGATCGTCCGGCGGGGCGAGCAGGTGTACGCCGTGCTCAACCTGTACCCGTACAACGGCGGCCACCTGATGACCGTGCCCTACCGGCACGTCGCCGACTACACCGACCTGACCGGGGCGGAGACCGCCGAGCTCGCCGAGCTGACCAAGCAGGCGATGCGGGCGCTGCGGACCGCCTCCGGCGCCCACGGCTTCAACATCGGCATGAACCAGGGATCGGTGGCCGGCGCCGGCATCGCCGCCCACCTCCACCAGCACATCGTGCCCCGCTGGGGCGGCGACACGAACTTCATGCCGGTGGTCGGCCACACGAAGGTGCTGCCACAGCTGCTGGCCGACACCCGGAAGATGCTGGCCGAGGCCTGGCCGACGGCGTAGGGCGCTGCGGGCGACGGCGTACGGCGCCCGCTGGCCGCGGCGCTGGAGGACGCGGCCGCCCGGGCCGGAGCGGGACCCGCCGCGCGCACCTGCCGGCCACAGCCGCGGCGACCGCGCCGCGGGGGGGGCGTCAGCGGTCCGAACGTCAGCGCCTGCCTAGGCGTCGTAGACGTCCGCCTTCTTCGGCGACACCTCCTGCACGCCCACGCTGAGGGCCGCGGACCGCGCACCGAACTTCTCCGTGTCCACGCCGTTCTCCCGCAGCACTTTCAGCGCCGCCGCGTGCACCACCCGCAGCACCGGGGTGGCGGCGCGCAACGCGTCGTCCGCCATGAAGCGGTGGCGCCAGGGCTGGTCGGCCCACGCGTGCCGCAGACCGAACGGCTCGGGCAGGGTCAGTTTGCCGCCGAGCCAGTTCAGCAGCGCGGGGTGCCAGGTCAGCGGGGCGCGCGCGGCCAGCCGTACGACCTCGTCGGCGTCCACCAGGGGCAGCTTCACCTTGCGGGTCTCCCAGAACCGGAACGCCTTCTGCACCTCCCTCTCCTTGGCCGCCGGCTTCTCGTAGAACAGGCCGTTGACCGGGCCGAGGGCGTGCCCGGTGACCTCGATGCGCAGAGTCTCGTGCAGCACCGTCACCGTGATCAGCATCGTGATCACCAGCTGGCCGTCCCACAGCGTCCACTGGACGCCGAGGTAGTGCCGGTCCCCGCTGCCGAACTGCTGCTTGTTGCAGATGTCCTGCACGGCGTGCGTCCTGATCGTGTAGGCGTCGACGTCCGTGCCGCTCGGCCGGGCCACCTCCTGCGCGTTCTCCCCGATCGGGGTGACGATCCAGTGGGTGACGGACGGCTTGGGGAAGCCGCCGGTGTTGATGGGGGTGCGTTCCAGCATCCCGAGCCCGCCCTGGATCGCGGTGATCACGTCCCAGCTGCGGAAGGGGTGGAACTCCTTGCCCGGGTCGGCGGAGACCAGTTCCTCGGCCAGCTGCCAGCTGCCCCAGCGGGTGCCCATGCCGAGTATGCCTTTGGGCCCGGCGTAGAAGACGGAGTTGGAGCGCTGCTCGGCGCTGAGCCGGGCGAGCTCCTTGCGCACCTGCTCGGCCGCGTCGCCGGGGCTGCCCGGCACCGCCTCGGGGATCTTCGCGCCGAGGCCGCCGCCGGACAGCAGGCTCGTCCAGCGCTCCCGCAGGTCTTGCGCCGTGCGCTCGCAGATCTGCTTGGCCAGGAACCAGCCGACGACCGGCATGACGACCGACGCGCGCGCGTACCAGGCCCAGAAGCCGGAGAAGGGCATCTTGAGCAGGAAGAGCACCGCCAGGGCGCCCACGGCGAGGAGCAGGGTCGTCGCGAGCGCGCCGGAGCGCCTGCCCTCCCGCCTGCCGACGGTCGTGCGCAGGGTGAACACCATCAGCCAGACGAGGAAGCCCGGCAGGAACAGCACCCCGCACAGCACCGTGACCGCGGTGAGCCGGTTGTCGCGCTCCCGGCGGATGCGGTGGGCCGCCAGGCAGTGCTCGACGACGGCCTGCGGCTCGATGCCGAAGGACTGGATGAGCGGCTTGCGGCCGGCGCCCAGCGTGCGGTCGATCACCGCGCGGGAGAACGCCTCACCCAGTCGCGGCCGGAAGATCCTCGCCCATGGCCGGGGCAGGGTGACCGCCGACTTGTGCCACTCGTTGTTCGCCTCGAGGATCTTGGTGACCTCGTCGTCCCGGTACGCCGCCGAGGCCAGCGCGTAGGTCGCCGCCGTCTGACCCGCGGAGCCCGACAGGGGCACCTGCGCCCCGGGACTGAAATCGAAGCCGTCCGTCACTGCCGCCCCCTCGCCGCCCGTCCCTGCATCTGCGGCCTTCCCGACTTCCGTCCTGCGCACACCTGTTGATCAGGTCATCAGCGTATCCGCCCGCGCGGGGCTCCGGAGGCGGACGGCCGAAGCCGCCCGGTCTCCGGAGGAAAACCTTCCGCGGGCGCGCCGTTGTGCGCCCGGCGCGTCAACTACGAGGCCTCCCGCTCCTGTTCACGCACCCGCTGGGCGACCTGTGGCGGCATCGGCTCGTGCCGGGCGTACCGGCGGTCGAACCGGGCGGTGCCGTGCGACAGGGACCGCAGGTCGATCGCGTACCGGCCGATCTCGATCTCCGGCACCTCGGCCCGCACGAGGGTGCGGCCCCCGGCCGTCTGCTCGGTGCCCAGCACCCGGCCGCGGCGCCCGGACAGGTCGCTCATGACGGCGCCCACGAAGTCGTCGCCGACCAGGACGGTCACCTCGGCGACCGGCTCCAGCAGATGGATGCGCGCGTCGGCCGCGGCCTCCCGCAGCGCCAGCGCACCCGCCGTCTGGAAGGCGGCGTCGGACGAGTCCACCGAGTGCGCCTTGCCGTCCACCAGCGTGACCCGCATGTCGACCAGCGGGTTGCCCGTGGCGACCCCCTTGGCGGCCTGGGCCCGCACTCCCTTCTCCACCGACGGGATGAACTGCCGGGGCACGGCCCCGCCGACCACCTTGTCGACGAACTCGATGCCCGAGCCGGCCGGCAGCGGCTCGACCTCGATCTCGCAGATGGCGTACTGGCCGTGACCGCCGGACTGCTTCACGTGCCGCCCCCGCCCCGCCGACCTGCCCGCGAAGGTCTCCCGCAGGGCGACCCGGTGCGGGACGACGTCGACCTGGACGCCGTACCGGCTGCGCAGCCGCTCCAGGGCGACGTCCGCGTGGGCCTCGCCCAGGCACCACAGCACCACCTGGTGGGTGTCCTGGTTCTGCTCCAGCCGCATCGTCGGATCCTCGGCGACCAGCCTGTTCAGGCCCTGGGAGAGCCTGTCCTCGTCCGCCTTGCTGTGCGCCCGGACGGCGAGCGGCAGCAGCGGATCCGGCATGTCCCACGGCTCCATGAGCAGCGGCTCGTCCCTGGCCGACAGGGTGTCGCCGGTCTCGGCCCGGCTCAGTTTCGCCACGCACACCAGATCACCGGCGACGGCGTGCGTCACGGGCCGCTGCTGCTTGCCGAACGGGGTGGACAGGGCGCCGACGCGCTCGTCGGCCTCGTGGAAGGCGCGGGCCTCGTGCCCGTGGTCGGCCAGGCCGTGCCCGCAGACGTGGACCGTCTCGTCCGGGCGCAGGGTGCCGGAGAAGACGCGGGCCAGGGAGATCCGGCCGACGTACGGGTCGGACGAGGTCTTCACGACCTCCGCGACCAGCGGCCCGTCCGGGTCGCAGGGCTCCAGCGCCCGCGGGGTGCCGTCCATCCCGCTGATCCGCGGCGCCTCGCTCTCCGCCGGGGTCGGGAAGCCGCGGGTGATCAACTCCAGCACCTCTACGGTGCCGATGCCCTGCCGGGCGCCCTCGACGGCCGGGGCGGCGGCCAGCACCGGGAAGAAGCTGCCGCGCGCCACGGCCCGCTCCAGGTCCTGGACGAGCGTTTTGACGTCGACCTGCTCACCGCCGAGGTAGCGGTCCATGAGGGTCTCGTCCTCGCTCTCGGCGATGATCCCCTCGATGAGCCGGTTGCGGGCCTCGTCCATCCGCGGCAACTGGTCCTCGCCCGGCTCGGACTCCTTGCGTTCCCCGGAGGAGTAGTCGAACAGCTTGCGCGTCAGCAGCCCGACCAGACCGCACACGGGCGCGTGCCCGTCCGGGCCCGGCGCGCCGTGCAGCGGCAGGTACAGCGGCAGCACGGCGTCGGGGTCGTCCCCGCCGAAGGCCTCCGCGCACACCCGCGTCATCTCGTGGAAGTCCGCGCGGGCTGCCTCCAAATGGGTGACGACGAGGGCACGCGGCATGCCGACGGCCGCGCACTCCTCCCACACCATGCGGGTCGAGCCGTCCACGCCGTCCGCGGCCGAGACGACGAACAGGGCCGCGTCCGCCGCGCGCAGACCGGCCCGCAGCTCCCCGACGAAGTCGGCGTACCCGGGGGTGTCGAGGAGATTGATCTTGATGCCGTCCCACTCGACGGGGACGAGGGACAGCTGTACGGAGCGCTGCTGCCGGTGCTCGATCTCGTCGTAGTCGGACACGGTGCCGCCGTCCTGGACGCGGCCCGCCCGCTTCACCGCTCCCGCCGTGAGGGCGAGAGCCTCCACCAGGGTCGTCTTGCCCGAGCCGGAGTGGCCGACCAGCACCACGTTCCGCACGGACGCGGGATGGTCGGCCGCCACCGCCCTGCCGGCGGCTCCGGGGTGTGCGTTCGCCTTGTCGCCCATGGCCTTGCCTCCCGTGCAGGTGAGGTCAGTTGTGGGCGCGGACGTGCGGGGCCGCGGGGACTGGCGGCCTCGACGACGCCCGCGGTTATTCGAGCTTTCCACTCCCGTCACGCCGCGTCCATACGAGCGACCCGATCCCGCCCGCGCCCGCGGGGCCGCCGGCCCGCCCGTCATGGGGTCCGGGTGCCCGCAGGTCGCGCACCCGCGCGCGTGGCTACGATGGGCCAGCCGGTGGCCAGCAGGGGCCAGGCGGCGACACCGACCCTCGGGAAGGCCATGCTGAACAAGTACGCGCGTGCATTCTTCACGCGTGTCCTCACACCGTTCGCCGCGTTTCTCATCCGCCGGGGCGTCAGCCCCGACACGGTCACGCTCATCGGCACCGCCGGTGTCGTCGCGGGCGCGCTGGTCTTCTACCCGCGGGGCGAGTTCTTCTGGGGCACGGTCGTCATCACGCTGTTCGTGTTCTCCGACCTGGTCGACGGCAACATGGCCCGCCAGCTGGGCCGCTCCAGCCGCTGGGGCGCCTTCCTCGACTCCACCCTCGACCGGGTGGCCGACGGCGCGATCTTCGGCGGCTTCGCCCTCTGGTACGCGGGCCACGGCGACGACAACGTCCTGTGCGCCGTGTCGATCTTCTGCCTGGCCAGCGGCCAGGTGGTGTCGTACACCAAGGCCCGCGGCGAGTCGATCGGCCTGCCGGTCGCCGTCAACGGCCTGGTCGAGCGCGCCGAACGGCTGGTGGTCTCGCTGGTCGCGGCCGGCTTCGCGGGTCTGCACAAGTTCGGTGTGCCCGGCGTCCAGTACCTGCTGCCCGTCGCTCTGTGGATCGTCGCCGTCGGCAGCCTCGTCACGCTGATCCAGCGCGTCGTCACGGTCCGCCGGGAGTCCGCCGAGGCGGAGGCCGCGGCCGGGCACGAGCACGGGGGAGAGCACGGGAACGACGGCACCGGCGGGCCGGGCGGCCGACGCAACGCCTCCCGGGGGAGCGGAGCGACCACGTGAGCGCCCAGGAACGCCTCACCGACGCCCTGTACGGGCTCGGCTGGGGCACCGTGAAGCAACTGCCCGAGCCCGTCGCCGTCCGCCTCGGCCGCACGATCGCCGACATCGCCTGGAAGCAGCGCGGCACGGGCGTGCGGCGGCTGGAGAGCAACTACGCCCGCGTGGTGCCGGAGGCCTCACCGGAACGCCTGGCCGAGCTGAGCCGCGCCGGCATGCGCTCCTACCTGCGCTACTGGATGGAGTCCTTCCGGCTGCCCGCCTGGAGTGCCGAGCGGATCCGCGCCGGCTTCGACCCCAAGGACGTGGACATCCTGACCGACGGCCTCGCCGCCGGGAAGGGCGTCGTGCTCGCGCTGCCGCACCTGGCCAACTGGGACCTGGCGGGCGCCTGGGTCACCACGCAGCTGCGCATCCCCTTCACGACCGTCGCCGAGCGCCTGAAGCCCGAGACGCTGTACGACCGCTTCGTCGCCTACCGTGAGAGCCTCGGCATGGAGGTCCTCCCGCACAGCGGCGGCTCCGCCTTCGGCACGCTGGCCCGGCGGCTGCGCGACGGCGGCCTCGTCTGCCTGGTCGCCGACCGCGACCTGTCCGCCTCGGGCACCGAGGTGACGTTCTTCGGCGAGCGGGCCCGGATGCCCGCGGGACCTGCCCTGCTCGCCCAGCACACCGGCGCCCTGCTGATGCCCGCCACGCTCTGGTACGACGACTCGCCCGTCATGCGGGGCCGCGTCCACCCCCCGATCGAGGTGCCCCGCACGGGCACGCGCGCCGAGAAGACGTCCGCCATGACGCAGGCGCTGGCCGACGTCTTCGCCTCGGGCATCGCCGACCACCCGGAGGACTGGCACATGCTGCAGCGGCTGTGGCTCGCCGACCTGGACCCCGCGAAGGACCCGGGCGGACCCGGCCGTGCCGGGGAGGGAGCCCGGTGAGGATCGGCATCGTCTGCCCGTACTCCTGGGACGTGCCCGGCGGAGTCCAGTTCCACATCCGGGACCTCGCCGAGTACTTCATCGGCCTCGGCCACGAGGTGTCCGTCCTCGCGCCCGCCGACGACGACACCCCCCTGCCGCCGTACGTCGTCTCGGCCGGCCGCGCGGTGCCGGTGCCGTACAACGGCTCGGTGGCCCGGCTGAACTTCGGCTTCCTGTCCGCGGCCCGGGTCCGGCGGTGGCTGCACGACGGCGCGTTCGACGTCATCCACATCCACGAGCCGACCTCGCCCTCGCTCGGCCTGCTGACCTGCTGGGCCGCCCAGGGGCCGATCGTCGCCACCTTCCACACCTCCAACCCGCGCTCGCGCGCGATGATCGCCGCTTACTCGATCCTGCAGGCCGCCCTGGAGAAGATCAGCGCGCGGATCGCCGTCAGCGAGTACGCGCGCCGCACCCTCGTCGAGCACCTCGGCGGGGACGCGGTCGTCATCCCCAACGGCGTCGACGTCGGCTTCTTCGCCAAGGCCGAACCCGACCCCGCCTGGCAGGGGGACACCATCGGCTTCATCGGGCGGATCGACGAACCCCGCAAGGGCCTGCCGGTGCTGATGAGGGCCCTGCCGAAGATCCTCGCCGCCCGGCCGCGGACCCGGCTGCTGGTCGCCGGACGCGGGGACGAGGAGGAGGCCGTCGCGACGCTGCCCGCCCCGCTGCGGTCGCGCGTGGAGTTCCTCGGCATGGTCAGCGACGAGGACAAGGCGCGGCTGCTGCGCAGCGTCGATCTGTACGTCGCCCCGAACACCGGCGGCGAGAGCTTCGGCATCATCCTCGTGGAGGCCATGTCGGCGGGCGCCCCGGTCCTCGCCTCGAACCTGGACGCCTTCGCGCAGGTCCTGGACCGGGGCGCGGCCGGCGAACTGTTCGCCAACGAGGACGCCGACGCCCTGGCCGACGCGGCCGTGCGGCTGCTGGGCGACCCGGAGCGGCGGCGGGAGCTGCGCGAGCGGGGCAGCGCCCACGTCCGGCGGTTCGACTGGTCGACCGTGGGCGCGGACATCCTGTCCGTGTACGAGACGGTGACGGCCGGGGCGGCGGCCGTGGCGGCCGACGACCGGGCCACGGGCCTGTGGGCCCGGTTCGGCCTGGCCCGCGACTGACCGGCTCCGCAGCCGGCGTCCGCCTCGGGGCTGGCGGTCACGCCGCCGGGCCACGGCGCCTGGCGGCGGATCCGGGGAGGAGGGCGCGATCCGTGCACCGGGCGCCGGGCCGCGGTGCGCGCACAGGACGGCGGGCCCGGGGCGCGGACGACGGCGATGGGCCGGGTCCGCGGCGCACACGCCGCTGCCGCATGGCGCACGCGCCCCTGGCGAACGGGACAGGCGTCGCTGCCGCACTGCGTCCCGCCGCTGCGACGTACCGGCCGGGACGCAGGGGCGGCTTCCTTCCCGCCCACGCACACCCGGACCGGACTCAGCAGCCGGTCCCGGCTCCGGCGCCGGGCGGGCCGGCCGGAGCACCTGGCGCCGGGGTGCGGCGGCCGCCCCGGACGCCCGGCGGACCGGCCGCGGCCGGTCACCGCCCGCCCCGGTAGCCTTGCCGCCCGTGACCGCAACCCTCGTCTGGATCCTCGTCGCGCTCGTCGCCGTCGGCCTGTACCTCAGCTGGACGGCGGGCCGGCTGGACCGGCTGCACGCCCGCATCGACGCCGCCCGTGCCGCGCTCGACGCCCAGCTGCTGCGCCGGGCCTCCGTCGCCCAGGAACTGGCCACCTCCGGCGTGCTCGACCCGGCCGCCTCGATCGTGCTGTACGAGGCCGCGCACGCCGCCCGGCAGGCCGAGGAGGAGCAGCGGGAGGTCGCCGAGAGCGAGCTGAGCCAGGCGCTGCGGGCCGTCTTCGCGGAGACCCCGCAGGTCGAGGCGGTCCGCGAGGCGCCCGGGGGAGAGGACGCGGCCCGGGAGCTGACCGAGGCCGTGCGCCGGGTCCCGATGGCCCGGCGCTTCCACAACGACGCGGTCGGAGCGGCCCGCAGGCTGCGCGAGCACCGCAAGGTGCGCTGGTTCCGGCTGGCCGGCCACGCGCCCTTCCCGATGGCCTTCGAGATGGACGACGAGCCGCCCGCGGCCCTGGTGGACCGGACGGCCTGACCCCTCCCGGCGGGCCGCCCACAAGGGCGTTCCGGTCGCCAGGACCCAAAAAGGATCCACCGGCTTGCCATTGGCCCTTGCTGTGGCCTGGTCCACTCGCGTTTCCTCGGGGAAGCAACAACCGCCTTTCCCCGAGTGAGGTCACCTCGTGTCCACCACGATCCCCAACTCCGACCAGACCCCCGAGACCGGCACCGCCCGCGTGAAGCGCGGCATGGCCGAGCAGCTCAAGGGCGGCGTGATCATGGACGTCGTCACGCCGGAGCAGGCGAAGATCGCCGAGGACGCGGGCGCCGTCGCGGTCATGGCCCTGGAGCGGGTCCCGGCCGACATCCGCAAGGACGGCGGCGTGGCCCGCATGTCCGACCCGGACATGATCGAGGGCATCATCGACGCCGTCTCCATCCCGGTGATGGCCAAGTCCCGCATCGGCCACTTCGTCGAGGCCCAGGTCCTGCAGTCCCTCGGCGTGGACTACATCGACGAGTCCGAGGTCCTCACCCCGGCCGACGAGGTCAACCACTCCGACAAGTGGGCGTTCACCACCCCCTTCGTCTGCGGTGCCACCAACCTCGGCGAGGCCCTGCGCCGTATCGCCGAGGGCGCCGCGATGATCCGCTCCAAGGGCGAGGCCGGCACCGGCAACGTCGTCGAGGCCGTCCGCCACCTGCGCCAGATCAAGAACGAGATCGCCCGGCTGCGCGGCTTCGACAACCACGAGCTGTACGCCGCCGCCAAGGAGCTGCGCGCCCCGTACGAGCTGGTGAGGGAGGTCGCCGAGCTGGGCAAGCTCCCGGTGGTCCTCTTCTCCGCCGGCGGCGTGGCGACCCCGGCCGACGCCGCGCTGATGCGCCAGCTCGGTGCCGAGGGCGTCTTCGTCGGCTCCGGCATCTTCAAGTCGGGCGACCCGGCCAAGCGCGCCGCCGCCATCGTGAAGGCCACCACCTTCTACGACGACCCGAAGATCATCGCGGACGCCTCCCGCAACCTCGGCGAGGCCATGGTCGGCATCAACTGCGACACCCTCCCCGAGACCGAGCGCTACGCCAACCGCGGCTGGTGAGCCGCGCCGCCGAGGCCCTGAAGCCGCACGCACAGAGGACTGCACGAAACACATGACCGACGCACCCGTCATTGGCGTCCTGGCCCTCCAGGGCGACGTACGGGAGCACCTCATCGCCCTGGCCGCGGCCGACGCCGCGGCCAGGCCGGTGCGGCGCCCCGAAGAGCTCGCCGAGGTCGACGGCCTCGTCCTCCCCGGCGGCGAGTCCACCACCATCTCCAAGCTGGCCGTCCTCTTCGGAGTGATGGAGCCCCTGCGCGCGCGGGTCCGCGCCGGCATGCCCGTCTACGGCACCTGCGCGGGCATGATCATGCTCGCCGACAAGATCCTCGACCCGCGCTCGGGCCAGGAGACCATCGGCGGCATCGACATGATCGTCCGCCGCAACGCCTTCGGCCGGCAGAACGAGTCCTTCGAGGCCGCGGTCGACGTCAAGGGCGTCGAGGGCGACCCCGTGGAGGGCGTCTTCATCCGCGCGCCCTGGGTCGAGTCCGTCGGCGCCGGGGCCGAGGTGCTCGCCGAGCACGACGGCCACATCGTCGCCGTCCGCCAGGGCGACGTCCTGGCCACGTCCTTCCACCCGGAACTCACCGGCGACCACCGCGTGCACACCCTGTTCGTCGACATGGTGCGCGCGAAGCGGGCAGCGGAGTCCTTGTAGGATCTCTGGGGGTACCTCCGGGCTCGACGAGCGCCGGGGGAGTTCGTTGCAGGGCTGGGTTACGCGAAGGAGACAGGCAGATGTCCGGCCACTCTAAATGGGCCACGACGAAGCACAAGAAGGCCGTCATCGACGCCAAGCGCGGCAAGCTCTTCGCGAAGCTCATCAAGAACATCGAGGTCGCGGCCCGCATGGGCGGCGCGGACCCCGAGGGCAACCCGACGCTGTACGACGCCATCCAGAAGGCCAAGAAGTCGTCGGTCCCGAACAAGAACATCGACTCCGCGGTCAAGCGCGGTGCGGGCCTCGAGGCCGGCGGCGCCGACTACGAGACGATCATGTACGAGGGCTACGGTCCGAACGGTGTCGCGGTGCTCATCGAGTGCCTCACCGACAACCGCAACCGCGCCGCCTCCGAGGTCCGTGTCGCCATGACCCGCAACGGCGGCTCCATGGCGGACCCGGGCTCGGTGTCGTACCTGTTCAACCGCAAGGGCGTCGTGATCGTGCCCAAGGGCGGGCTGAACGAGGACGACGTCCTCGGGGCCGTGCTGGACGCCGGCGCCGAGGAGGTCAACGACCTCGGCGAGAACTTCGAGGTCATCAGCGAGGCCACCGACCTGGTCGCGGTCCGCAGCGCCCTGCAGGACGCCGGCATCGACTACGACTCCGCCGAGGCCAACTTCGTCCCGACCATGCAGGTCGAGCTGGACGAGGAGGGCGCCAAGAAGATCTTCAAGCTGATCGACGCGCTGGAGGACAGCGACGACGTGCAGAACGTCTTCGCCAACTTCGACGTCAGCGACGAGGTCATGGAGAAGGTCGAGGCGTAGGCCGGCCGGCTCCACGGGCGCGACGGGCCGACGGTGCGCCACCGTCGGCCCGTCCCCTTGTCCGGCGCCGCCGTACGTCGTTGTCGGTGGCACCCGATAGCCTGCACAAACAGGCGATCGAGGAAAGGGGCGCGCGTGCGCGTGCTGGGGGTGGACCCGGGGCTGACGCGGTGCGGGGTCGGTGTCGTCGAGGGCGTCGCGGGCCGGCCGCTGACCATGCTCGGCGTCGGCGTCGTCCGCACCCCCGCGGACGCCGAGCTGGGACACCGCCTGGTCGCCGTCGAGCAGGGCATCGAGCAGTGGCTGGACGAGTTCCGGCCCGAGTACGTCGCCGTCGAGCGGGTCTTCAGCCAGCACAACGTCCGCACGGTCATGGGCACCGCCCAGGCCAGTGCCGTCGCGCTGCTGTGCGCCACCCGCCGCGGACTCCCCGTCGCCCTGCACACGCCCAGCGAGGTGAAAGCCGCCGTCACCGGCAGCGGCCGAGCCGACAAGGCGCAGGTCGGCGCCATGGTGACCCGACTGCTGCGGCTCAGCGCGCCACCGAAGCCCGCCGACGCCGCCGACGCCCTCGCACTCGCCATCTGCCACATCTGGCGCGCGCCCGCGCAGCAGCGGCTGCGGCAGGCCGTGGCCCAGCGGGCGGCGACAGCCGGCCCGAACACATCCGACACGTCGAAGGGGCGTAGCGCATGATCGCCTTCCTCAGCGGCACGGTGGCCGCGCTCGCTCCCGACGCCGCGGTGCTCGAGGTGGGCGGCGTCGGCATGGCCGTCCAGTGCACGCCGAACACGCTGTCGGCGCTGCGCGTGGGCCGGCCGGCCAGGCTCGCCACCTCCCTCGTCGTACGCGAGGACTCGCTCACCCTCTACGGCTTCGCCGACGACGACGAGCGCCAGGTCTTCGAGCTGCTGCAGACCGCGAGCGGCGTCGGGCCGCGCCTGGCCCAGGCCATGCTGGCCGTGCACAGCCCCGACGCCCTGCGCCGCGCCGTCTCCACCGGTGACGAGAAGGCGCTCACCGCCGTCCCCGGCATCGGCAAGAAGGGCGCCCAGAAGCTGCTGCTGGAGCTGAAGGACCGCCTCGGCGAGCCGGTCGGCGCCCCCGCTGTCGGCGCGCCCGTGACGAGCGGCTGGCGCGACCAGCTGCACGCCGCCCTGATCGGGCTCGGCTACGCCACCCGCGAGGCCGACGAGGCCGTGGCGGCCGTCGCCCCGCAGGCCGAGGCCGCGGAGGGCACCCCGCAGGTGGGCGCGCTGCTGAAGGCGGCCCTGCGGAGCCTGAACCGGGCCCGCTGAGCGCCGCAGCCCGCGCACGGCCCGGCCGTGCGGCCCGGAACGGCCCGGGCGCCGCACCCCCGGAAGGACACCCTCCGGGCCACCGCCCGACCGACGCACCCGGCACCACCGGCTAGGAGAACTCGAGTGAACTGGGACGACACGACCGACAGCGCCGCCGAGGGGCTCGGCGGCGGCGCCGTGGAGCGGCTGGTGGGTCCGGTCGCCGACCGTGAGGACCAGGCCGTCGAGGCCGCCCTGCGCCCCAAGGACCTGGGTGAGTTCATCGGCCAGGAGAAGGTCCGCGAACAGCTCGACCTGGTCCTGCGCGCCGCCCGCGCCCGTGGCGCCACCGCCGACCACGTGCTGCTGTCCGGCGCCCCCGGCCTCGGCAAGACCACCCTGTCGATGATCATCGCGGCCGAGATGGGCGCCCCCATCCGCATCACCAGCGGCCCCGCCATCCAGCACGCCGGCGACCTCGCCGCGATCCTGTCCTCCCTCCAGGAGGGCGAGGTGCTCTTCCTCGACGAGATCCACCGGATGTCCCGGCCCGCCGAGGAGATGCTGTACATGGCGATGGAGGACTTCCGGGTCGACGTCGTCGTCGGCAAGGGCCCCGGCGCCACCGCCATTCCGCTCGAACTGCCGCCGTTCACGCTGGTCGGCGCCACCACGCGTGCCGGCCTGCTGCCGCCCCCGCTGCGCGACCGCTTCGGCTTCACCGCGCACATGGAGTTCTACGAGCCCGCCGAACTGCAGCGCGTCATCCACCGGTCGGCGCACCTGCTCGACGTCGAGATCGACGCCGACGGCGCCGCCGAGATCGCCGGCCGCTCCCGCGGCACGCCCCGCATCGCCAACCGCCTGCTGCGCCGGGTGCGCGACTACGCCCAGGTCAAGGCGGACGGCCTGATCACCAGGGAGATCGCCGCGGCCGCGCTCGCGGTGTACGAGGTGGACGCCCGCGGCCTCGACCGGCTCGACCGGGCGGTCCTGCAGGCGCTGCTGAAGCTGTTCGGCGGCGGCCCGGTCGGCCTGTCGACGCTGGCGGTCGCGGTGGGGGAGGAGCGGGAGACCGTCGAGGAGGTCGCCGAGCCGTTCCTCGTCCGGGAGGGCCTGCTCGCCCGCACCCCGCGCGGCCGGGTCGCCACCCCCGCCGCCTGGGCCCATCTCGGCCTGACCCCGCCGCGCGCGTCAGCCACGGGAAACGGACAACAGGACCTGTTCGGGGCGTGACGGCGTGCGCAGTGGCCCGGGCAGGAACCCAGGTGCCATGCTGAGCGTTGTTCCTTGTGCGCGGACTCGCTTAGACTCCGCCGATGCCGCCCCAGTCGGCAGCACACCTACACCCCCATCCAGAAGGCCGCCCACCAACGCGGTCGTGTGAAGGAAGTACCGACCCGTGAGTCTCGTGACCCTCCTCCCGTTCATCGTGCTCATCGGGGCCATGTTCCTGATGACCCGGTCGGCCAAGAAGAAGCAGCAGCAGGCCGCCGACATGCGGAACCAGATGCAGCCCGGCAGTGGTGTCCGCACCATCGGGGGCATGTACGCGACGGTCAAGGAGGTCAGCGACGAGACGGTCCTCCTCGACGCGGGTCCGGGTGTGGAGCTGCTGTTCGCGAAGAACGCGATCGGCGCCGTCCTGTCCGACGACGAGTACAACCGCATCGTCCACGGCATCGAGCACGACCTGAAGTCCGACGCCGGCCTCGTCCCCGACGACGCCTCCTCCCTCACCGAGACCGACGAGCCGGCCGCCGACGCTTCCGCCGCCTCCGACGACAAGCCCATCGACCTCGGCAAGAAGGACGCGGCCGAGGAGCCGGCCGACACCGCCGCCGAGACGAAGGCGCACGAAGAGCCGAAGAAGACCGACGGCGACCCCGAGACGAAGTAGCAGGCCTCCAGGGCGCGCGGCAGGGGCCGCGCGCCCTGGAGTGCGCGTTTCGTACGGGGTTCCGACACCATGTCATGGCCGCCACCTGACCCACCCGGCGCGGGGCGGCCCGAGAGGGAGTCAGAAAAGGTGGCAGCACCTAAGAAGGGCCGGAGCGGGAGCGCCCAGAGCAAGCCGTGGCGCTCGCTGGCCCTCATCCTGATCGCCATCGTGGCGCTCACCGGAGGCATGTTCGCCTCCGGGCACACCACTCCGCGTCTCGGCATCGACCTGGCCGGCGGTACGAGCATCACCCTGAGGGCGGTCCCCGAGCGCGGGCAGGAATCCGCGATCAACAAGACCAACATGGACACCGCGGTCGACATCATGAACCGCCGTGTCAACGGTCTGGGCGTCTCGGAGGCCGAGGTCCAGACGCAGGGCAGCCGCAACATCATCGTCAACATTCCCAAGGGCACCAACTCCAAGCAGGCCCGGGAACAGGTCGGCACCACCGCGAAGCTGTACTTCCGCCCGGTCCTCGCCACCGAGGTCTCCGGCGGCGCCGCGCCGACCCCGACGCCGAGCGCCTCCGGGAACACCGGGGACAAGGCGACCGACAAGGCCACGGACAAGGCGACCGACAAGGCGTCCTCCTCCGCGAGCCCGTCGGCGAGCCCCACCCAGCAGGGCCGCGCGGTCACCGGCGGCCTGACGGCGGACGCCACCCCGTCGGCGGGCGCCACGACGTCCTCCAGCCCGCCGGCCACCAGCAGTGCCTCCCCGTCCGCCGGCGCCACCACCGGCGACGCCGACAGCAAGCTCCAGGCCGAGTACGCCGCGCTGGACTGCAGCAAGGAAGCGGTCCGCGCCACCGCCGGCAAGGGCGCCCGACCCACCGACTCGACCGTCGCGTGCGGCAAGAACTCCCAGGGCGTGTGGCAGAAGTACATCCTCGGCCCGGCCGCCGTGGACGGCACGGACGTCAAGAAGGCCCAGGCCGTCTACAACACGCAGACCGCCGCCGGCTGGACCGTCACCATGGACTTCACGTCCAAGGGCGCGAAGAAGTTCGCGGACATCACCGGCAAGCTCGCCCAGAACCAGTCCCCGCAGAACCAGTTCGCGATCGTCCTCGACGGTGAGGTCGTCTCCGACCCGTACGTCCGTGAGGCGCTGACCGGCGGCAACGCGGAGATCTCCGGCAGCTTCGACCAGCAGGCGGCCCAGAGCCTCGCCAACATGCTGTCCTACGGCGCCCTGCCGCTGACCTTCAAGGAGGACAGCGTCACCACCGTCACCGCCGCGCTCGGCGGCGACCAGCTGCACGCCGGCCTGATCGCGGGCGCCATCGGCCTCGCCCTGGTCGTCATCTACCTGGTGGTCTACTACCGCGGCCTGGCCCTGATCGCCGTCGCCTCCCTGCTGGTCTCGGCGCTCCTCACCTACGTGATCATGGCGCTGCTCGGCCCGGCCATCGGCTTCGCGCTCAACCTGCCGGCCGTCTGCGGCGCGATCGTCGCGATCGGCATCACGGCGGACTCGTTCATCGTGTTCTTCGAACGGGTCCGGGACGAGATCCGCGAGGGCCGCTCGCTGCGCCCGGCGATCGAGCGCGGCTGGCCGCGGGCGCGGCGCACCATCCTGGTCTCCGACTTCGTGTCGTTCCTGGCCGCCGCGGTCCTCTTCATCGTCACCGTCGGCAAGGTCCAGGGTTTCGCGTTCACGCTCGGCCTGACCACCCTCCTCGACGTGGTCGTGGTCTTCCTGTTCACCCGGCCGCTGCTGACGATCCTGGCCCGCAGGAAGTTCTTCGGACAGGGCCACAGCTGGTCCGGTCTGGACCCCAAGCGCCTGGGTGCCAAGCCTCCGCTGCGCCGCACCCGTCCATCCCGTCCGGCCGCCGGCCCCGTCGAGACGAAGGAGGCGTGAGATGTCGAAGCTCGGCAACCTCGGCGCCCGACTGCACCGCGGCGAGGTCGGCTACGACTTCGTCGGCAAGCGCAAGATCTGGTACGGCGTCTCCATCCTGATCACCATCACGGCCATCCTCGGCCTGGCGGTGCGCGGCCTGAACATGGGCATCGAGTTCCAGGGCGGAGCGGTCTTCACCACCCCGAAGGGCATGACCGTCTCGGTGCCCCAGGCAGAGACGTACGCGGAGGAGGCCTCCGGCCACGACGCGATCGTCCAGAAGCTGGGCGACGGCAGCCTGCGCATCCAGATCGCCGGTATCGACACCGAGAAGTCGGACCAGATCAAGGACGCGCTCGCCAAGGACCTCAGCGTCGACGCGGAGAAGATCAACGCCGACCTGGTGGGCCCCAGCTGGGGTGAGCAGATCGCCAACAAGGCCTGGCAGGGCCTCGGCATCTTCATGGTGCTCGTGGTGATCTACCTGGCCATCGCCTTCGAGTGGCGCATGGCTCTGGCGGCCCTCGTCGCCCTGGTCCACGACATCACCATCACCACCGGCATCTACGCCCTCGTCGGCTTCGAGGTCACGCCGGGCACCGTGATCGGTCTGCTGACGATCCTCGGTTACTCGCTCTACGACACGGTCGTCGTCTTCGACAGCCTCAAGGAGCAGACGAGGGACATCACCCGGCAGACCCGCTGGACGTACAGCGACATCGCCAACCGCTCCATCAACAGCACCCTGGTCCGGTCGATCAACACCACGGTGGTCGCGCTGCTGCCGGTGGCGGGCCTGCTGTTCATCGGCGGCGGCGTCCTCGGCGCGGGCATGCTCAACGACATCTCGCTGTCGCTGTTCGTCGGCCTCGCGGCCGGTGCGTACTCCTCCATCTTCATCGCCACGCCGCTCGTCGCCGACCTCAAGGAGCGCGAGCCGCAGATGAGGGCGCTCAGGAAGCGCGTGCTCGCCAGGCGGGCCCAGGCCGCCGCCAAGGGCGAGCCCCTGGACGCCGAGCCCGTGGGCGTGCCCGGGGACGACGACACCGAGGACGCGGCCCCCGCCTTCGTGGGCCCGCGCCACCAGCCCGCGTCCCGGAACAGGGGCCGCGGCCGACCTTCCGGAAAGCGCCGATGACCGACATCCAGGAGCTCCTGCTCAGCCGTATCCGCGACGTCGCCGACTACCCGGAGACCGGGGTGATGTTCAAGGACATCACCCCGCTCCTGGCGGACCCGTCGGCGTTCGCCGCCCTCACCGGCGCCCTGGCGGACGTCGCCACCGGGCAGAACGCGACCAAGGTCGTGGGTCTGGAGGCCCGCGGCTTCATCCTCGGGGCCCCGGTCGCCGTCCGCGCGGGCCTCGGCTTCATCCCCGTGCGCAAGGCGGGCAAGCTGCCCGGAGCCACCCTCCGCCAGGCCTACGACCTGGAGTACGGCTCCGCGGAGATCGAGGTGCACGCCGAGGACCTGACCGCCGCCGACCGCGTCCTGGTCGTCGACGACGTCCTCGCCACCGGCGGCACCGCCGAGGCCTCGATCGAGCTGATCCGCAGGGCGGGCGCCCAGGTCGCGGGCGTCGCGGTCCTGATGGAGCTCGGATTCCTCGGCGGCCGCGCACGTCTGGAGCAGGCGCTGCGGGGCGCGCCGCTGGAGGCGCTGCTCACGCTCTGAACCGCCCGGCCGCGCCCCGCGGGGCACGGCCGGCACCCGGTGCGCACGTCCCTCGCGAGCCGCGGGACGCCCGCTTCACACCGCACGGGACGGGCCCGGAGGAATCCGGCGCCCGTCCCGTGCGTTTGGTGTGCATACGGCCCGCTCGACGGGCCGGAGGCGATGCCGGAGCCCGGGATCGCTACCATGGGACCTCCGGAGCCTGACCGGGGGACCCGGATCGCGCACGAGGAGTCCTCTTGCCAGACGAGGCCCAGCCACTGACCGCCGCCAAGCCCGAGTCCGCCTCGGCGCCCGCGGCGAAGCCCGCGCCGCACGCGACGAACGACACCCGCGGGACGGCCGAGCACGCCCAGTCGGCGCCCGTCGACCAGTCCGCCGAGCAGGCGCGCCCCAAGCCGGCCCCCGCCGCCGACCCCGCTCGACCGGGCGGATCCCCGTCGTCCGAGCGTCCCGCGACGCCTCCCGTCGTCCGTCCGGCCGCCGGCCAGCCGGCCCGCTCCGGCTCCTCCAACCGCGTCCGCGCCCGCCTCGCCCGCCTCGGCGTCCAGCGCGCCAACCCCTACAACCCGGTCCTCGAGCCGCTGCTGCGGATAGTGCGCAGCAACGACCCGAAGATCGACGCCGCCACGCTGCGCCAGATCGAGCGCGCCTACCAGGTCGCCGAGCGCTGGCACCGCGGTCAGAAGCGCAAGAGCGGCGACCCGTACATCACGCACCCGCTCGCGGTGACCACCATCCTCGCCGAGCTCGGCATGGACCCGGCCACGCTGATGGCGGGCCTGCTGCACGACACCGTCGAGGACACCGAGTACGGCCTCGACCAGCTGCGCCGCGACTTCGGCGACACCGTCGCCCTGCTCGTCGACGGCGTCACCAAGCTGGACAAGGTCAAGTTCGGCGAGGCCGCGCAGGCGGAGACCGTGCGCAAGATGGTCGTCGCCATGGCCAAGGACCCGCGCGTCCTGGTCATCAAGCTCGCCGACCGCCTGCACAACATGCGCACCATGCGCTACCTCAAGCGCGAGAAGCAGGAGAAGAAGGCGCGCGAGACCCTGGAGATCTACGCGCCGCTCGCCCACCGCCTGGGCATGAACACCATCAAGTGGGAGCTGGAGGACCTCGCCTTCGCGATCCTCTACCCGAAGATGTACGACGAGATTGTCCGCCTGGTCGCCGAGCGCGCCCCCAAGCGCGACGAGTACCTGGCCAAGGTGATCGACGAGGTCCAGGCCGACCTGCGCGCCGCCCGTATCCGGGCCACCGTCACCGGGCGCCCGAAGCACTACTACAGCGTCTACCAGAAGATGATCGTGCGCGGCCGCGACTTCGCGGAGATCTACGACCTGGTCGGCATCCGGGTCCTCGTCGACACCGTCCGCGACTGCTACGCGGCACTGGGCTCCGTCCACGCCCGCTGGAACCCGGTTCCGGGGCGGTTCAAGGACTACATCGCGATGCCCAAGTTCAACATGTACCAGTCGCTCCACACGACGGTCATCGGCCCCAGCGGCAAGCCGGTCGAACTCCAGATCCGCACGTTCGACATGCACCGCCGCGCCGAGTACGGCATCGCCGCGCACTGGAAGTACAAGCAGGAGGCCGTCGCCGGCGCCTCCAAGGTGCGTACCGACGTGCCCAAGGCGTCCGGCAAGGACAAGGACGCCATCAACGACATGGCGTGGCTGCGGCAGCTGCTGGACTGGCAGAAGGAGACCGAGGACCCCGGCGAGTTCCTGGAGTCCCTGCGCTTCGACCTCTCCCGCAACGAGGTCTTCGTCTTCACCCCCAAGGGCGACGTCATCGCGCTGCCGGCCGGGGCCACCCCGGTCGACTTCGCCTACGCGGTCCACACCGAGGTCGGTCACCGCACCATAGGAGCGCGGGTCAACGGCCGCCTCGTGCCGCTGGAGTCGACACTCGACAACGGCGACCTGGTGGAGGTCTTCACCTCCAAGGCGACCGGCGCGGGCCCGTCCCGCGACTGGCTCGGCTTCGTGAAGTCGCCGCGCGCCCGGAACAAGATAAGGGCCTGGTTCTCCAAGGAGCGCCGCGACGAGGCGATCGAGCACGGCAAGGACGCGATCGTGCGGGCCATGCGCAAGCAGAACCTGCCCATCCAGCGCATCCTCACCGGCGACTCGCTGGTCACCCTCGCGCACGAGATGCGCTACTCGGACATCTCCGCGCTGTACGCGGCGATCGGCGAGGGTCATGTCTCCGCGCAGAACATCGTGCAGAAGCTCGTCCAGGCGCTCGGCGGCGAGGAGGCGGCCACCGAGGAGATCGACGAGAGCGTGCCGCCGTCGCGCGGCCGCAGCCGCAAGCGCCGCTCCAGCGCCGACCCGGGCGTCGTCGTCAAGGGCGTCGAGGACGTGTGGGTCAAGCTGGCCCGCTGCTGCACCCCCGTTCCCGGCGACCCCGTCATCGGGTTCGTCACGCGGGGCAGCGGGGTGTCGGTCCACCGCAACGACTGCGTGAACGTGGAGTCCCTCTCCCGTGAGCCGGAGCGCATGCTGGACGTCGAGTGGGCGCCCACGCAGTCCTCGGTCTTCCTGGTCGCCATCCAGGTCGAGGCCCTGGACCGGTCCCGGCTGCTGTCGGACGTCACCCGCGTGCTGTCCGACCAGCACGTCAACATCCTCTCGGCGGCCGTCCAGACCTCCCGCGACCGGGTCGCGACCTCCCGCTTCACCTTCGAGATGGGCGACCCCAAGCACCTGGGGCACGTCCTGAAGGCGGTGCGGGGCGTGGAGGGCGTCTACGACGTGTACCGGGTGACGTCGGCGCGCAGGCAGTGACCTGCCTCCTGACCTGACCTGACCTGAGCTGCGCCGGCGCGACGGGGAACCGGGCGGCCGCGTCCCGCGCGAACGCACCGCGGCCCGGGGCACCGTCGTTCGCGCCCGCCCCGGCGCCGGGGAAGGCCCTGAGCGCCGCGGTGGCAGTACGCCCGCGCAACGGACCGGGCGGTCCGACGACGGCGAACCGGCTGCCGTCCGGCAACGGACCGGGCGGTCCGACGACGGCGAACCGGGCCGCGCTCAGCGGAACGGCCGGGCCCGACGGCTGTCGGCCGTGTTCGGCGGAACGCACCGGGTCCGACGGCAGCCAGCCGCGCTCAGCGGAACGGCCGGGCCCGACCACAGCCGGCCCCGCTCACCCGAGAACGCACCAGGGCCCGGTGGTGGTCGCCCACCCCGGACCCCGGTGACCGGCCGTGCCGGCGTGACTCAGCCGCCGAACTCGTGCAGCCCCTTGAGCGCCTGGTCGAGGAGCGCCTGGCGGCCTTCCAGCTCCCTCTCGAGCTTCTCGGCCCGCGAGGTGTTGCCCTGCGCCCGGGCCTGCTCGATCTGGCCCTTCAGCTTGTCCACCGCGGCCTGGAGCTGACCCGTCAGACCCTCGGCACGCGCCCGCGCCTCCGGGTTCGTCCGGCGCCACTCGGCCTCCTCGGCCTCCTGGATCGCCCGGTCGACGGTGTGCATGCGGCCCTCGATCCGCGGACGGGCGTCGCGCGGCACGTGGCCGATGGTCTCCCAGCGCTCGTTGATCGAGCGGAAGGCGGCCCGGGCGGCCTTGAGGTCCGTGATCGGCAGGAGCTTCTCGGCCTCCTGGGCCAGCTCCTCCTTCAGCTTCAGGTTCTCCGCCTGCTCCGCGTCCCGCTCGGCGAAGACCGAGCTGCGGGCGGCGAAGAAGACGTCCTGGGCGCCGCGGAAGCGGTTCCACAGGTCGTCCTCGTGCTCGCGCTGGGCGCGGCCCGCGGCCTTCCACTCCGCCATCAGCTCGCGGTAGCGGGCCGCCGTGGCGCCCCAGTCCGTCGAGTCCGACAGCGCCTCGGCCTCGGCGACCAGCCGTTCCTTGGTCTTCCGGGCCTCCTCGCGCTGCGCGTCCAGCTGCGCGAAGTGGGCCTTGCGCCGCTTGGAGAACGCCGACCGCGCGTGCGAGAAGCGGTGCCACAGCTCGTCGTCGGACTTGCGGTCCAGGCGCGGCAGCCCCTTCCAGGTGTCCACGAGCGCGCGCAGCCGCTCACCGGCGGCCCGCCACTGGTCGGACCGGGCCAGCTCCTCCGCCTCGACGACCAGTGCCTCCTTGGCGTGCCGGGCCTCGTCGGCCTGCCGGGCGCGCTGCGCCTTGCGCTCCTCGCGGCGCGCCTCGACCGTCCGGACCAGCTTGTCCAGGCGGGCCCGCAGAGCGTCCAGGTCGCCGACCGCGTGGTGCGCGTCGATCTGCTCCCGGAGATGGTCGATGGCGGCCTGGGCGTCCTTGGCCGACAGGTCGGTGGTCCGGACACGCTTCTCGAGGAGGCCGATCTCGACGACCAGGCCCTCGTACTTGCGTTCGAAGTAGGCCAGCGCCTCCTCGGGGGAGCCGGCCTGCCAGGAACCGACGACCTGCTCGCCGTCGGCCGTCCGCACGTACACGGTCCCCGTCTCGTCGACGCGGCCCCACGGGTCGCTGCTCACAGCGCCTCCTCCACATGATGCCTGCGGGGGGCCTTGGCTCCCCCGGGCATCGTCCACAGTTTCGTCACCGCCAACATAGGCGACCGGCGGGTTTCCTGTCCGCATCCTGCCCGACCGAAATCTCGCGGTTGACGTCAGGATTTCGCGACAGTGGCCTTGTCGATGACGACCGTGGCGTTGGGAGCCCCGTCGCCCGCGCCGGTGTTCTCACCCGCGTCGGCGATCTTCTTCAGCACCTTCAGCCCGGATGCGGAAACGGTACCGAACGGCGCATAGTTGGGCGGCAACTGGCTGTCCTGGTAGACCAGGAAGAACTGGCTGCCGCCGGTGTGCGGCTGCCCGGTGTTCGCCATCGCCACCGTGCCGGCCGGGTAGACGTTGCCCTTCAGGCTCTTGTCCTTGAGGTTCTCGTCGGGAAGCGTGTATCCGGGGCCGCCGCTGCCGGCGCCCGTCGGGTCGCCGCACTGCAGCACGTAGATGCCGTTCGTGGTGAGCCGGTGGCACTTGGTGTGGTCGAAGTAGCCCTCGCCGGCCAGGAAGTTGAACGAGTTCACGGTGTGCGGCGCGGCAGCCGCCTTCATGGCCACGTCTATCTCGCCGCACGTCGTGGCGAGCTGAAGCGTGTACGACGCCGACTTGTCGATCGTCATCGCCGGCTCCTTCTTCCAGCTCAGCTTCTTCACCGAGCCCGCGGCGGCCTTCTCGCACGGGTCCGGCGCCTTGCTGGCCGAGGCGCTGGGGGAGACGTCCGCACTGGCGCCGGCCTTGCCGTCGTCGTTCTTCAGGACACCGGTCGTGTACAGCGCGACGCTGCCGATGACGACCACGCCGAGCACCGACGCGATCACGGAGTTGCGCATGCGCGCTTTGCGCCGCGCGGCGGTGCGCCGCTGCTGCTGCCGCAAGAACTTCTCCCGGGCGAGCTGACGCCGCCGCTGTTCCTGGCTGACCACCGGGTTCTCTCCTCATGCGTCTGGGGTGCCGGCCGGTACACGTGCGTCCTGCGGCCGACCGCCTGCGTTGTGCCCCGTACCGTATATGGGTTCGCTGAGGAATCGGCAGCGCCGGTAGGCTCTGACGACGGGTGCGACCACGCGCAGCCGCGCGTATCCGCCCCGGACCGCCCGTACCGACACAACGAAGGACGATCGTGCTCATTGCCGGGTTCCCCGCCGGGGCCTGGGGGACGAACTGCTACCTCGTCGCCCCCGCCGCCGGTGAGGAGTGCGTGATCATCGACCCCGGCCACCAGGCCGCCCAGGGCGTCGAGGACGCGGTCAGGAAGCATCGCCTCAAGCCCGTCGCCGTCGTCCTCACCCACGGCCACATCGACCACGTGGCCTCCGTCGTCCCCGTGTGCGGCGCCCACGGCGTGCCCGCCTGGATCCACCCGGCCGACCGCTACATGATGAGCGACCCGGAGAAGGCGCTCGGCCGTTCCATCGGGATGCCGCTGATGGGCGAGCTGACCGTGGGGGAGCCGGACGACGTCCAGGAGCTGGCCGACGGCGCCGGGCTGGAGCTGGCCGGCCTGGAGTTCTCCGTCGCGCACGCGCCCGGCCATACGAAGGGGTCGGTGACCTTCCGGATGCCCGAGAGCGCCGACGTCCCGTCGGTCCTCTTCTCCGGGGATCTGCTCTTCGCCGGCTCCGTCGGACGCACCGACCTGCCCGGCGGTGACATGGCCGAGATGCTCGACTCGCTGGCCCGCGTGTGCCTGCCGCTCGACGACTCGACCGTGGTGCTGTCCGGCCACGGCCCCCAGACGACCATCGGCCAGGAGCGCGCCACCAACCCCTACCTGCGGCAGGTGGCGGCGGGCGGCGAGGAGCACAGCGCCCGGCCCGCTCCCCGACGAGGAATGTGACGAGAGACTTCGTGAGCACCTTCAAGGCCCCCAAGGGCACGTACGACCTGATCCCGCCCAACTCCGCGAAGTACCTCGCGGTCCGGGAGGCGATCGCGGCACCCCTGCGCAACTCCGGCTACGGCTACATCGAGACGCCCGGCTTCGAGAACGTGGAGCTGTTCGCCCGCGGTGTCGGCGAGTCGACCGACATCGTGACCAAGGAGATGTACGCCTTCGAGACCAAGGGCGGCGACCGGCTGGCGCTGCGCCCGGAGGGCACCGCCTCCGTCCTGCGCGCCGCGCTGGAGGCCAACCTGCACAAGGCGGGCAACCTGCCGGTCAAGCTCTGGTACTCGGGCTCGTACTACCGCTACGAGCGCCCCCAGAAGGGCCGCTACCGCCACTTCTCGCAGGTCGGCGCCGAGGCGATCGGCGCGGAGGACCCGGCGCTGGACGCCGAGCTGATCATCCTCGCCGACCAGGCGTACCGCTCGCTGGGCCTGCGCACCTTCCGCATCCTGCTCAACAGCCTCGGCGACCAGGAGTGCCGTCCGGTCTACCGGGCCGCCCTGCAGGACTTCCTGCGCGGCCTCGACCTCGACGAGGACACCCGCCGCCGCATCGACATCAACCCGCTGCGCGTGCTGGACGACAAGCGCGAGTCGGTGCAGAAGCAGCTGACGGGCGCCCCGCTGCTGCGCGACTACCTGTGCGACGCCTGCAAGGCGTACCACGAGGAGGTCCGCGAGCTGATCACGGCGGCGGGCGTGGCCTTCGAGGACGACCCGAAGCTGGTGCGCGGCCTGGACTACTACACCCGCACGACCTTCGAGTTCGTCCACGACGGGCTCGGCTCGCAGTCCGCGGTGGGCGGCGGCGGCCGCTACGACGGCCTGTCGGAGATGATCGGCGGTCCCGCGCTGCCGTCGGTGGGCTGGGCGCTGGGCGTCGACCGCACGGTGCTGGCGCTGGAGGCGGAGGGCATCGAGCTCGAACTGCCCGCCGTCACGAGCGTGTTCGCCGTGCCGCTCGGCGAGGAGGCCCGCCGCGTGCTGTTCGGGAAGGTCACCGAGCTGCGCAAGAACGGCATCGCCGCCGACTTCTCCTACGGTCACAAGGGCCTCAAGGGCGCCATGAAGAACGCCAACCGCAGCGGCGCCCGCTACGCCGTGGTGGCCGGCGAGCGCGACCTCGCCGAGGGCGTCGTCCAGCTCAAGGACATGGAGTCCGGCGAGCAGACACCGATCGGCGTGAACGAGATCGTGGCGGAGCTGGAGTCACGGCTCGGCTGAGACACCGCGGGGGCGCCGGGTGCCGTGAGGCGCCCGGCGCCCCGTCATGGGCAGGGGTGTCCGTTCCCGGGCGGCCCGGGCCCCGGCGCCCCGGTTCACCCGCGCCGTCCCCGCCCGGCGGCCGCGGGAGACGGCCCGGGGCCGGAGAGCGCGTAGTGCCGCACGCCCACCGGGACGGTCAACTCCGCGGGCGCGGATTCGTCCGGCCCGATGATTCCCCGCACGGGCGAACGGGCGGGTAACGGCCGCCCGCCCCACCCCCGGGACGGACGCCGGAGCCCGCGACCGGAACCCGGGCACCCGCGGACGCGCCGCGGTGCTGCTGCCCGCGTGACCGACCCCGCGGGCCGAAGTGCCCGCTGGTCGGAGGCCGGCGGCGGCTGCGGCGGCCACGGTCCGCGACGGCGTTCCCGGACCGTGTGCGAGGTCCCCGTCCGCGCCCCGGGGATCCGGCCGCCGCCCGTTCCGGGCGTCGTGCGCCACCCGGCCCCAGGGGGCCGCCGCGCACGCTCCTTATGCGGATCGAACGGTGGACACCCGCGCCCGTGCGGCAGAATGGCCCGTGCCCGAAGCAGGTCCAGCTCTCGAGTGACGGAATCGGCGTGATGAGCAAGACGACAGTCAGGGACGTCTCCACCGAGCGCGAGCCGGAACCCGCGGTCCCCGGGCCGCGGACGGTGGGGGGCAGCCGCGCCTTCGGCCTGCTGCTGGTGATCACCGGCGCGGCCGGCGTGCTCGCCGCGTGGGTCATCACGATCGACAAGTTCAAGATCCTCGAAGGCAAGGTGAGCGGCAAGACGTTCACCCCCAGCTGCAGCATCAACCCGATCGTCTCGTGCGGCAGCGTCATGGAGTCCAAGCAGGCCGCCGTCTTCGGCTTCCCGAACCCGATGCTCGGCCTGGTCGCCTACGGCATCGTCGTCTGCGTCGGCATGAGCCTGCTGGCCCGCGCCCGCTTCCCCCGCTGGTACTGGCTGACCTTCAACTTCGGCACGCTCTTCGGCGTCTGCTTCGTCACCTGGCTGCAGTTCCAGTCGCTGTACCGCATCAACGCGCTGTGCCTGTGGTGCTCGCTGGCCTGGGTCGCCACGATCGTCATGTTCTGGTACGTGACCTCGTTCAACGCCCGCAACGACTTCCTGCCCGTGCCGCGCCCGGTGAAGAACTTCCTCGCGGAGTTCACCTGGGTGCTGCCGGTCACGCACTGCGGTGTCATCGTCATGCTCATCCTGACCCGCTGGGGCGGCAGCCTCTGGGCCTGACCCGGAGCGGTGAACGCGGGCCGCCGGGCCCGGAGCCGGACCCCACCGGCTCCGGGCCCGGCGGCGTTGTCAGCGCGGTGACATAAGGTTGCCGACGTGGAGCCCGACCTGTTCACCGCCGCAGCAGAAGAACGCCAGGAGAGGGAACCGGCTGCGAGCCCCCTGGCGGTACGGATGCGCCCGCGCACCCTCGACGAGGTGGTGGGCCAGCAGCACCTGCTCAAGCCGGGGTCGCCCCTGCGCAGACTGGTCGGCGAGGGCTCGGGCGGCCCGGCCGGACCCTCCTCGGTGATCCTCTGGGGCCCGCCCGGCACCGGCAAGACGACGCTGGCCTACGTCGTCTCCAAGGCCACCAACAAGCGCTTCGTGGAGCTGTCGGCGATCACCGCGGGCGTCAAGGAGGTCCGCGCGGTCATCGACGGCGCCCGCCGCGCCTCCGGCGGCTACGGCCAGGAGACCGTCCTCTTCCTCGACGAGATCCACCGCTTCAGCAAGGCCCAGCAGGACTCCCTGCTCCCCGCCGTGGAGAACCGCTGGGTGACGCTGATCGCGGCGACCACGGAGAACCCGTACTTCTCCGTGATCTCGCCGCTGCTGTCGCGCTCCCTCCTCCTCACCCTCGAACCCCTCACCGACGACGACATCCGCGGCCTGCTGCGGCGCGCGCTCACCGACGAGCGGGGTCTGAAGGACGCCGTCGGCCTCCCCGAGGACACCGAGGAGCACCTGCTGCGCATCGCCGGGGGCGACGCCCGCCGCGCCCTGACCGCGCTGGAGGCCGCCGCCGGGGCGGCCCTGGACAAGGGCGAGAGCGAGATCGCCCTCACGACGCTGGAGGAGACGGTCGACCGGGCGGCCGTGACGTACGACCGCGACGGCGACCAGCACTACGACGTCGCCAGCGCCCTGATCAAGTCCATCCGCGGCTCCGACGTCGACGCGGCGCTGCACTACCTCGCGCGGATGATCGAGGCCGGCGAGGACCCCCGCTTCATCGCCCGCCGCCTGATGATCTCCGCCAGCGAGGACATCGGCCTGGCCGACCCGAACGCCCTGCCGATCGCGGTCGCCGCCGCCCAGGCCGTCGCCATGATCGGCTTCCCGGAGGCCGCGCTCACCCTGAGCCACGCCACCATCGCCCTCGCCCTGGCCCCGAAGTCGAACTCGGCGACCACCGCGATCGGCGCCGCCCTGGACGACGTGCGCAAGGGCCTGGCCGGGCCGGTGCCGCGCCACCTGCGGGACGGGCACTACCAGGGCGCGGCCAAGCTCGGGCACGCGCAGGGCTACGTGTACCCGCACGACCTGCCCGAGGGCATCGCCGCCCAGCAGTACGCCCCGGACGCCCTGAAGGACCGCGAGTACTACGCCCCGGGCCGGCACGGCGCGGAGGCCCGGTACGCGGACGCGGTCGAGTGGACCCGCAAGCACCTCGGTCGGAAGCGTTCCTGAACGGCCTGTAGGATGTCTCGAAGCGCTGAGTCCCGCGTCCGGCACCTCCCCAGGAGGCACCGGCACCACCAGAGCGGGACATCCAGCCGGAGACCCGGCCCCCGGGCACGGGATCTCCAGGAGCGTCGCGCACCGGCGAACGGTGTCGCGGGCAGCCCACCACCACCCGGAGCTCCGGGAGAGGTCGGTGGGCCACTCGCGTGCTGCACGTATGTGCCCAGACCAGGGGAGCGGCTGCCCACCCGGTCCGCGCAGCGGACCAGGCGGGTTTCCCCGGCTGCGGATGCGACCTCCCCTAACCCTGGTGAAGCCGTATTCGCACAGAAATTGAGGTGTTTGGTTCATGGCGAACCAGTCCCGCCCCAAGGTCAAGAAGTCGCGTGCCCTCGGCATCGCGCTGACCCCGAAGGCCGTCAAGTACTTCGAGGCCCGCCCCTACCCGCCGGGTGAGCACGGCCGCGGCCGCAAGCAGAACTCGGACTACAAGGTCCGTCTGCTGGAGAAGCAGCGCCTGCGCGCTCAGTACGACGTCTCCGAGCGCCAGCTGGTGCGCGCCTACGAGCGTGCCGCCAAGGTTCAGGGCAAGACCGGTGAGGCCCTGATCGTCGAGCTCGAGAAGCGTCTGGACGCCCTGGTCCTGCGTTCGGGCATCGCCCGCACGATCTACCAGGCCCGCCAGATGGTCGTCCACGGCCACATCCAGGTCAACGGCAAGAAGGTCGACAAGCCGTCCTTCGTCGTCCGTCCCGACGACGTGGTCGAGGTCCGCGACCGCAGCCGTGACAAGACGCTGTTCCAGATCGCCCGTGAGGGCGGCTTCGCCCCCGAGGGCGAGACCCCCCGCTACCTGCAGGTGAACCTCAAGGCACTGGCGTTCCGCCTGGACCGCGAGCCGAACCGCAAGGAGATCCCGGTGATCTGCGACGAGCAGCTCGTCGTCGAGTACTACGCCCGCTGATCACCGGCAGGCGCCGTACCACCCCGGCCCGCCGTCTCCCCGCCCTCCCGGGCGGGCGGGGCGGCGGGCTCGCGCATGTCCGCCGCGCAACTGCCGCGCCCGGGCCGCGCACAGCTCATGGGCGCGTTGAAGTAGGCCGACCCGAACAGCCTGAGCCCCCACACCGACGCACATGCGGCTCCCGGCACCCTGCAGCACCGCCGGCTCCGCCCGCGAGGCGCGACGTGCCCAACCCGCCGGCCCCCGTCACGGTCACCAGCCGCGCGGCCGCCGGAGCCCGCGCCGGCCCGGACCGTTCGGACGTGCGGCCGACGAACGCCTCGGGCTCCCGCGGCAGATCGCCGGACGCGGAGGCCTGCGTGACGCGCACGGGGCACGGAGCGTGCTGAGACATGTGCAGTGCGTACAATCGCTTCGCGCAACTCCGCAGCACGCGGGCGGAAATCCGGTACGGAGCCCCGTCACCGGCGCGATAGGCTCGGTGCAGAGTTTTCGATGTTCAGGCACGTTTCAGGGAGCGGGTGCGCACAGTGTCCGGTGGAGAGGTGGCCGGGATCCTGGTGGCCGTCTTCTGGGCGATCCTGGTCTCCTTCCTCGCCGTCGCACTGGTGAGGCTGGCCCAGACGCTCAAGGCGACCACCAAGCTCGTGGCGGACGTGACCGAGCAGGCCGTCCCGCTGCTGTCCGACGCCTCCCGGGCGGTGCGTTCCGCGCAGACCCAGATCGAGCGGGTCGACTCGATCGCCTCGGACGTCCAGGAGGTCACGTCCAACGCCTCCGCGCTGTCGACCACCGTCGCCTCCACCTTCGGCGGCCCCCTGGTCAAGGTCGCCGCCTTCGGCTACGGCGTGCGCCGGGCCATGGGAGGCGGCCGCCGGGAGGACGTGCCCGCCAAGGAGGCGAGGCGTACCGTGATCGTGGGCCGCACCGTCCCGGGCGCGCGGCGGGGGAAGCGGAACAACCGGGAGAAGTAAGGACTAGCGATGTTCCGCCGTACGTTCTGGTTCAGCACAGGCGTCGCCGCCGGTGTGTGGGCCACCACCAAGGTCAACCGCAAGCTGAGGCAGCTCACCCCCGAGAGCCTGGCCGCCACCGCGGCGAACAAGGCGATCGAGGCCGGCCACCGGATCAAGGACCGAGCGGTGGGCTTCGCCCTCGACGTCCGCGACAACATGGCCCAGCGGGAGGCCGAACTCGGCGAGGCGCTCGGACTGAACGCGCCCGTCGACACCGGACTCCCCGCACCCAGGCGGTACGCCGCCATCGAGAACCGCGACGACCCGGAGCACGTCGAGACGCCGACGTACCCGCAGACGAAGCACCCGTACAACCGGAATGAGGACCACTGATGGAGTCGGCTGAGATCCGCCGCCGCTGGCTGAGCTTCTTCGAGGAGCGCGGGCACACCGTCGTCCCTTCGGCGTCGCTCATCGCGGACGACCCGACTCTGCTCCTCGTCCCGGCCGGCATGGTGCCCTTCAAGCCCTACTTCCTGGGCGAGGTCAAGCCGCCGTTCCCGCGCGCCACCAGCGTGCAGAAGTGCGTGCGCACGCCCGACATCGAAGAGGTCGGCAAGACCACGCGCCACGGCACGTTCTTCCAGATGTGCGGCAACTTCTCCTTCGGCGACTACTTCAAGGAAGGCGCCATCAAGCTCGCCTGGGAGCTGCTCACCTCGCCCCAGGACAAGGGCGGTTACGGCCTCGACCCCGAGCGCCTGTGGATCACCGTCTACCAGGACGACGACGAGGCCGAGCAGATCTGGCACGAGGTCGTCGGCGTGCCCAGGGAGCGCATCCAGCGCCTGGGCATGAAGGACAACTTCTGGTCCATGGGCGTCCCCGGCCCCTGCGGCCCCTGCTCCGAGATCAACTACGACCGCGGCCCCGAGTTCGGCGTCGAGGGCGGCCCCGCCGTCAACGACGAGCGGTACGTGGAGATCTGGAACCTCGTCTTCATGCAGTACGAGCGCGGCGAGGGCACCGGCAAGGACAACTTCGAGATCCTCGGGGACCTGCCGAGCAAGAACATCGACACCGGCCTCGGCCTCGAACGGCTCGCCATGATTCTGCAGGGCGTGCAGAACATGTACGAGATCGACACGTCCATGGCCGTGATCGACAAGGCCACGGAGCTCACCGGCGTCCGCTACGGCGACGCCCACGACTCGGACGTGTCCCTGCGCGTGGTCACCGACCACATGCGCACCGCCACCATGCTCATCGGTGACGGCGTGACCCCGGGCAACGAGGGCCGCGGCTACGTGCTGCGCCGCATCATGCGCCGCGCCATCCGCAACATGCGCTTGCTCGGCGCCACCGGTCCGGTCGTCAAGGACCTGATCGACACCGTGATCGGCATGATGGGCCGGCAGTACCCCGAGCTCGTCACCGACCGCGAGCGCATCGAGAAGGTCGCCCTGGCCGAGGAGAACGCCTTCCTCAAGACGCTGAAGGCCGGTACCAACATCCTCGACACCGCCGTGACCGAGACGAAGGCCGCTGGCGGCACGGTCCTGTCCGGCGACAAGGCCTTCCTGCTGCACGACACCTGGGGCTTCCCGATCGACCTCACCCTGGAGATGGCCGCCGAGCAGGGGCTGTCCGTGGACGAGGACGGCTTCCGCCGCCTGATGAAGGAGCAGCGGGAGCGCGCCAAGGCCGACGCCCAGGCCAAGAAGACCGGCCACGCCGACCTCGGCGCCTACCGCGAGATCGCCGACCGGGCCGGCGTGACCGACTTCATCGGCTACACCGACACCCAGGGCGAGTCGACGATCGTCGGCATCCTCGTGGACGGTGTGTCCTCCCCGGCCGCCGTCGAGGGCGACGAGGTGGAGATCGTCCTCGACCGCACGCCGTTCTACGCCGAGGGCGGCGGCCAGATCGGCGACACCGGCCGCATCAGGGTGGACTCCGGCGCCGTCGTCGAGGTGCGCGACACCCAGAAGCCGGTCCCGGGCGTGTACGTCCACAAGGGCGTCGTCCAGGTCGGCGAGGTCACCGTCGGGGCCAAGGCCCACGCCTCGATCGACTCCCTGCGCCGCAAGGCCATCGCCCGCGCCCACTCGGCCACGCACCTGACCCACCAGGCCCTGCGCGACGCCCTCGGCCCGACGGCCGCCCAGGCCGGCTCCGAGAACCAGCCCGGCCGCTTCCGCTTCGACTTCGGCTCCCCGTCGGCCGTTCCGCAGACGGTGATGACCGACGTCGAGCAGAAGATCAACGAGGTGCTCGCCCGCGACCTCGACGTGCGCGCCGACGTCATGGGCATCGACGAGGCCAGGAAGCAGGGCGCCATCGCCGAGTTCGGCGAGAAGTACGGCGAGCGCGTGCGCGTGGTGACCATCGGCGACTTCTCCAAGGAGCTGTGCGGCGGCACGCACGTGCACAACACCGCCCAGCTGGGCCTGGTGAAGCTGCTCGGCGAGTCGTCCATCGGCTCGGGCGTGCGCCGTATCGAGGCCCTGGTCGGCGTCGACGCCTACACCTTCCTCGCCCGCGAGCACACGGTCGTCAACCAGCTCACCGAACTGCTCAAGGGCCGTCCGGAGGAGCTGCCGGAGAAGGTCGCCGGCATGCTCGGCAAGCTGAAGGACGCCGAGAAGGAGATCGAGAAGTTCCGCGCCGAGAAGGTGCTCCAGGCCGCCGCCGGGCTCGCCGAGTCCGCCCGGGACGTCCGCGGGGTCGCCGTGGTCACCGGGCAGGTCCCGGCCGGCACCACGCCCGACGACCTGCGCAAGCTGGTCCTGGACGTGCGCGGCCGCATCCAGGGCGGCCGGGCGGCCGTCGTCGCCCTGTTCACGGTGAACAACGGCAAGCCGCTGACGGTGATCGCCACCAACGAGGCCGCCCGCGAGCGCGGTCTGAAGGCCGGCGAGCTGGTCCGCACGGCCGCCAAGACCCTCGGCGGCGGCGGTGGCGGCAAGCCGGACGTCGCCCAGGGCGGCGGCCAGAACCCGGCCGCCGTGGGGGAGGCCGCCGAGGCCGTCGAGCGCCTGGTCGCCGAGACCGCCAAGTAGAGGGCGGTCAGGACGATGAGGAGAGGACGCCGGCTCGCGATCGACGTCGGGGACGCCCGGATCGGGGTCGCCTCCTGCGACCCCGACGGGATCCTCGCCACCCCGGTGGAGACGGTCCCGGGCCGTGACGTCCCCGCGGCGTACCGGCGGCTGGGCCGGCTCGTGGAGGAGTACGAGCCGATCGAGGTCGTCGTCGGGCTCCCTCGCTCCCTCAAGGGGGGCGAGGGCCCGGCCGCCGTCAAGGTCCGCGGCTTCGCACGGGAACTGGCCCGCATGATCGCCCCGGTCGCGGTCAGACTGGTGGACGAGCGGATGACGACCGTGACAGCCGGTCAGGGGCTGCGCGCCTCGGGCGTGAAGTCCAGGAAAGGCCGGTCGGTCATCGACCAGGCGGCCGCCGTGGTGATCCTGCAGCAGGCCCTCGAATCCGAACGAGTGTCAGGCAGAGCACCCGGCGAGGGCGTCGAAGTCGGTACCTGATCGCGATACGGTAACGTTCCGCGCGATGCGCCGGTGTTCGAACAGCCGGCGCACAGCAAGAGGCGGAACGGGAGCCGGGGACGAGGGCCGCGTGACCGTCGCCTCGCGGCTCTAGGGGATCGATGACTGAGTATGGCCGGGGCCCGGGCTCCGCACCGTGGCATCCCGAGGACCCGTTGTACGGGGACGGCGGATGGGGAGAGCAGCGGGCCGACGCGGGCCCGCAGTCTCCGTACGGCGGCCGGCCGCAGCACCACCCCCAGCAGCCGCAGCAGCAGTACGGCGACTGGGGGCGCGAGCCGCAGGGCGGCTACGGGCCGGAGCAGTACCCGCACGCTCCGCAGTACGACGAGCAGGGCCGGCAGCAGCACGCCGAGCAGGACCACCGGCACCAGTACCAGCAGGGCGGCGGCTGGGACACCACCGGTACGCACGCGCAGGTGGCGTACCCCGCCGGCGCCGACCCGGCCGACCCCTACGGGCAGCAGGCCGCCTACGACGCGGAGCAGCCCGACCTCTACGGCACGCCCGAGGCCTACCCGCCGCCGGAGCCGCCGAGCCGCCGCGGCGCCGAACCGGAGCCGCGGCCCGACTGGGACCCCGACCCCGAGCAGGAGGACCACGCGTTCTTCGCGGGGGGCGACGACGACGCGGACGACGCCGGCGAACCGGGGGAGGGCCGCGGGCGCGGCGACCGCCGGGGCCGCGGCGGCAAGGGCCGGACCAAGGGCAAGAAGCGGCGCAACGGCTGCGCCTGCCTGGTCGTCGTGCTGGTGTTCGGCGGCGGCCTGGCCGGAGTCGGCTACTACGGCTACCAGTTCTACCAAAATCGTTTCGGCGCGCCGCCGGACTACGCGGGTGACGGCACCGGCGAGGCGGTGACCGTGGAGATCCCGAAGGGTGCCGGCGGCTACGACATCGGCCGGAAGCTGAAGCAGGCCGGCGTCGTCAAGAGCGTCGACGCCTTCGTGTCCGCGCAGACGCGCAACCCCGACGGCAACAAGATCCAGGCAGGTGCCTATCTGCTGAAGAAGCAGATGTCCGCCGACAGCGCGGTCGCTCTGATGCTGGACCCCAAGAGCCAGAACAACGTGATGGTCACCCCGGGCGAGCGCAACGTCCTGGTCTACGCGGCGATCGACAAGAAACTCGAACTGGCCGCGGGGACCACGAGGAAGGTCGCCGAGAGGCAGTCCGGGACCCTCGGCCTGCCGGGCTGGGCGAACACGAACAAGGAGATCAAGGACCCGCTGGAGGGCTTCCTCTACCCGGGCACCTATCCCGCCGCCAAGGGCATGAAGCCCGAGTCGGTGCTCAAGCAGATGGTCACGCAGGCCAACCAGGCCTACGGTCGCTACGACCTCGCCGCTAAGGCCAGGGAACTGAACCTGTCCGACCCGCTGCAGGTCGTCACGGTCGCCAGCCTCGTCCAGGCCGAGGGCAAGACGCACGACGACTTCCGCAAGATGGCCGAGGTGGTCTACAACCGCCTCAAGCCCACGAACACCGAGACCAACCAGCTGCTGCAGTTCGACTCGACCTTCAACTACCTCAAGGGCGAGAGCAACATCAACATCAGCGAGTCCGAGATCAACAGCAACAAGGACCCGTACAACACGTACACCCGCAAGGGCCTGCCGCCCGGTCCGATCGGCAACCCCGGCGACGAGGCCCTGAGGGCGGCCCTGGATCCGACCGACGAGGGCTGGGTCTACTTCGTGGCGACCGACGGCATGAACAAGACCGAGTTCGCCCGCACCTACGCCGAGTTCCAGAAGCTCAAGGACAAGTTCAATGCCAGCTCGGGCAACTGAGGCCCGCCGGGCGGCCGTGCTCGGCTCGCCCGTCGCCCACTCCCTCTCACCGGTGCTGCACCGCGCCGCCTACGCGGAACTGGGCCTGGCGAACTGGTCGTACGACCGGTTCGAGGTCGACGAGGCGGCCCTGCCCGGGTTCCTCCGCGGCCTCGGGCCGGAGTGGGCGGGCCTGTCGCTGACCATGCCGCTGAAGCGGGCCGTCATCCCGCTGCTCGACGCGGTCAGCGAGACGGCGGCCGCCGTCGAGGCGGTCAACACGGTGGTCCTCACCGAGGACGGGCGGCGGGCCGGGGACAACACCGACGTCCCCGGCATGGTCGCCGCCCTCGGCGAGCACGGCATCGACCAGGTCGACTCGGCGGCGATCCTCGGCGCCGGCGCCACCGCCTCCTCGGCGCTGGCCGCGCTCGCGCGCATCTGCACCGGCGAGGTCGTCGCCTACGTCCGCAGCGACGCCCGGGCCGCCGAGATGCGGCAGTGGGGTGAGCGGCTGGGCGTCGAGGTGCGCACCGCACCCTGGGCGGACGCGGCACAGGCCCTGCGCGCCCCCCTGGTCGTCGCGACCACCCCGGCCGGCACGACGGACGCACTCGCGGGCGCCGTGCCGGAGCGGCCCGCCACCCTCTTCGACGTCCTCTACGACCCCTGGCCCACCGACCTGGCGGCCCGCTGGTCCATGGCCGGCGGCGCCGTCGTCAGCGGCCTGGACCTGCTCGTGCACCAGGCGGTCCTCCAGGTGGAGCAGATGACGGGCCGCTCGCCGGCCCCCCTGGAGGCCATGCGCCGAGCGGGGGAGAAGGCGATGTCGGAGCGCTGAGACGGGCCGACCCGCTCCCGCCGGCCCCCCACCCGGCGGCCCACGCGGCGAGGGTGCGGGCAGGGCCGCGCGGCACACGCCGTCCCCGTGCGCGTCTCGCCGGGCGTCCGCCTGCTGGACCGGCGGCCGGGCCCGCCCGGCGGACGTGGGAGGATCGGAGGTGGCGGGCCAGGGCCGCGCACCCGGCCGCGCCGTCGCAGTTGCAGGCGCGAGCATGAGGAGCACCGTTGAGCAGGTTGCGTTGGCTGACCGCGGGCGAGTCGCACGGACCCGCACTCGTCGCCACGCTGGAGGGTCTTCCCGCCGGCGTGCCGATCACCACGGAGATGGTGGCGGACCACCTCGCGCGGCGGCGGCTGGGCTACGGGCGCGGTGCCCGGATGAAGTTCGAGCGCGACGAGGTCACCTTCCTGGGCGGTGTCCGGCACGGCCGCACCCTCGGCTCCCCGGTGGCGATCATGGTGGGCAACACGGAGTGGCCCAAGTGGGAGACGGTCATGGCGGCCGACCCGGTCGATCCGGCCGAGCTGGCCGAACTGGCCCGCAACGCGCCCCTGACCCGCCCGCGCCCCGGCCACGCCGACCTGGCCGGCATGCAGAAGTACGGCTTCGACGAGGCCCGGCCGATCCTGGAGCGCGCCAGCGCACGTGAGACGGCGGCCCGGGTGGCGCTGGGCGCGGTGGCGCGGTCCTACCTGAAGGAGACCGCGGGCATCGAGATCGTCTCGCACGTGGTGGAGCTGGCCTCGGCCAAGGCGCCCTACGGGGTGTACCCGGCCCCGGCGGACGTCGAGAGGCTGGACGCCGACCCGGTGCGGTGCCTGGACCCGGACGCGTCCAAGGCGATGGTCGCGGAGATCGACCAGGCCCACAAGGACGGCGACACGCTCGGCGGCGTCGTCGAGGTGCTGGCCTACGGGGTGCCGGTCGGCCTGGGCTCGCACGTCCACTGGGACCGGCGGCTGGACGCCCGCCTGGCGGCGGCGCTCATGGGCATCCAGGCGATCAAGGGCGTCGAGGTCGGCGACGGCTTCGAGCTCGCGCGGGTGCCCGGCTCCCAGGCGCACGACGAGATCCTCGCCACGCCCGAGGGCATCCGGCGCGCGACGGGTCGTTCCGGCGGCACCGAGGGCGGCCTGTCCACCGGTGAACTGCTGCGGGTGAGGGCGGCGATGAAGCCGATCGCGACCGTGCCCCGGGCGCTGCGGACGGTGGACCTGGCCACCGGCGAGCCGGCTCAGGCCCACCACCAGCGCTCCGACGTGTGCGCCGTGCCCGCGGCCGGCATCGTGGCCGAGGCCATGGTCGCCCTGGTCCTGGCGGACGCGGTCGCCGAGAAGTTCGGCGGCGACAGCGTGGCCGAGACCGCCCGCAACGTGCGGTCGTACCTCGAGAACCTGGCGGTCCGGTGAGCGCGGCGCCCGCCGTGGTCCTGGTCGGGCCGATGGGCGTGGGCAAGTCCACCGTCGGCCGGCTGCTGGCAGACCGTCTCGGGGTGGCGTACCGGGACACCGACGACGACATCGTCGCCGCCGAGGGCCGGACCGTCGCGGAGATCTTCGTCGACGAGGGCGAGCCGGCGTTCCGCGCGATCGAGAAGCGGGCCGTCGCCCGCGCGCTGGCCGGGCACGACGGCGTCCTCGCCCTGGGCGGCGGCGCGATCCTGGACCCGGACACGCGCGCGCTGCTGGACGGGCTGCGCGTGGTCTACCTGTCGATGGACGTCGAGTCCGCCGTCCGGCGGACCGGCCTCAACGCGGCCCGTCCGCTCCTCGCGGTCAACCCGCGCAAGCAGTGGCGCGAGCTGATGGAGGCCCGCCGCCACCTGTACGAGGAAGTCGCCACGGCCGTGGTGGCCACCGACGGGCGCGACCCCGAAGAGGTCGCCCGAGCCGTCCTGGACGCACTGGAGTTGAAGGAAGCATGAGCGAGGAAGTGACCCGCATCCACATCGCGGGCACGGCGGGCACCGAACCCTACGACGTGCTCGTCGGGCGCCGGCTGCTGGGCGAGCTGGCCGGTCTCATCGGTGACCGGGCCAGGCGGGTCGCGGTCGTGCACCCCGAGGCGCTGGCCGAGACCGGCGAGACGCTGCGGGCCGACCTGGCCGAGCAGGGCTACGAGGCCGTGGCCATCCAGGTCCCCAACGCGGAGGAGGCCAAGACCGCGGAGGTCGCCGCCTACTGCTGGAAGGCGCTCGGGCAGTCCGGGTTCACCCGGAGCGACGTCATCGTCGGTGTCGGCGGCGGCGCGACCACCGACCTCGCCGGCTTCGTCGCCGCGACCTGGCTGCGCGGGGTGCGCTGGATCGCCATCCCGACGACCGTGCTGGCCATGGTGGACGCGGCCGTCGGCGGCAAGACCGGCATCAACACCGCCGAGGGCAAGAACCTGGTGGGCGCCTTCCACCCGCCCGTCGGCGTGCTGTGCGACCTGGCGGCGCTGGATTCGCTGCCCGTCCACGACTACGTCTCCG
This sequence comes from Streptomyces sp. NPDC046831, assembly GCF_040645305.1. NCBI lineage: Bacteria > Bacillati > Actinomycetota > Actinomycetes > Kitasatosporales > Streptomycetaceae > Streptomyces > Streptomyces sp. NPDC046831. The sequence goes on from NZ_JBEYXZ010000005.1 coordinate 204,391, forward strand.
GGCTCGCCGAGGTGATCAAGGCCGGCTTCATCGCCGACCCGGTGATCCTGGACCTCATCGAGTCCGACCCCGAGGCGGCCCGCACCCCGGCCGGTCCGCACACCGCCGAGCTCATCGAGCGCTCCATCCGGGTCAAGGCCGACGTCGTCTCCGCGGACCTCAAGGAATCGGGCCTCAGGGAGATCCTCAACTACGGACACACCCTCGGCCACGCCATCGAGAAGAACGAGCGCTACAAGTGGCGGCACGGCGCGGCGGTGGCCGTGGGCATGCACTTCGCCGCCGAACTGGGCCGTCTCGCGGGGCGCCTGGACGACGCCACCGCCGACCGGCACCGCACCGTCCTGGAGTCGGTCGGGCTGCCGCTGCACTACCGGTACGACCAGTGGCCCAGGCTGCTGGAGACGATGAAGGTCGACAAGAAATCCCGCGGCGACCTGCTGCGCTTCATCGTCCTCGACGGCCTCGCCAAGCCCACCGTCCTGGAGGGGCCGGACCCGGCCGTCCTCCTCGCCGCCTACGGCGAAGTGGGGCAGTAGCTCCCGCGCGGCACTCCCCGCCCGACGCGCCCGCGGCGCCGGGCACTCGAGGCCCTCCCCGGCCGTTCACCACAGGACGGCCGGGGACGGTACCGTTCGGTGCAGCGGGGCTCTCGCCCGCTACCAGCGCCCATTGCCTTGTACGAGACGGAGTGGCACCGGATGCAGCACGCAGTGGGGAGTCCGCTGCCGCCGCCCCACCAGCCGGGGCACGGACCGGCCGCCGGCTGGTCGTCGGCCGCACACCACCCGGGTCCCCAGCACCAGGGTCCGGCACCTGTGCCGCCGCCCCCGCCGGGCTACCCCGGTGCCGTGTCGGGCCCGCGCCCGCCCGTCGCGCCGCCCCCGGCCGCACCGCACCCCGTTCCCCCCGTCGCGCCGCCCCACCAGGCCCCGCCCGCGGCACCGCTCCCGGAGACGACCGGGCACGTCACGCTGCCGCCGGGTGGCCCGGTGGCCGTGCCGAGCGCACCGGCCGCGCCCGAGGCGGGCGTCACGACCCTCGCCGTGCTGCTGATCGGGCCGGCGGGCGCCGGCAAGACCAGCGTCGCCAAGTACTGGGCCGACCACCGCCGGGTCCCCACGGCGCACATCAGCCTTGACGACGTCCGCGAATGGGTCCGCTCCGGCTTCGCCGACCCCCGCTCCGGCTGGAACGACCACTCCGAGGCCCAGTACCGCCTGGCCCGCCGCACCTGCGGCTTCGCCGCGCGCAACTTCCTCGCCAACGGGATCTCCTGCATCCTCGACGACGCCGTCTTCCCCGACCGGCCGGTCGTCGGACTCGGCGGCTGGAAGCGTCACGTCGGCCCCGGGCTGCTGCCGGTCGTCCTGCTCCCCGGCCTCGACGTCGTCCTGGAGCGCAACGCCGAGCGCACCGGCAACCGCCGTCTCGGCGACGAGGAGGTGGCGCGCATCCACGGCCGGATGGCCGGCTGGTACGGCTCGGGACTGCCGATCATCGACAACTCCCAGCTCGACGTCCCGGCCACGGCGCGCCTCCTTGACGAGGTCCTGGCCCGTTCGATCGCGAGCCCGCCGAGCTGGTGACGGCGGCGAGCCGGAGAAACCTTCCGTCTTCGCCGCCGCCCCTCCCACCTGCGGCAAGCCGCCGCCCGGCACCCGTGACGCCTCGATTACAGCGCTCTGCGACGCCCACTCGGCTCTCCCGACCGGCGACATCGGGCCGCCGCTCTTAGGCTCGGTTCATGTCATCAGAGGTGTACGCGGCCCGCCGGGCCCGGCTACGGGAGCGCTGCAACGCGGGCGGCAGCGCGGCGGCGCTGGTGACTCGTCCCGCCAATGTGCGGTACCTCGCGGGAGCGTCCCCGCAGAGTGCCGTCCTGCTGCTCGGCGAACGCGACGACCTGCTGGTGTGCGCGGGCCCGCCGGAGGACCGCCCCTACGACGGCCGCCCCGACGACGCGCTGCCCGTCCAGGTGCTGCACAGACCCGCCGGCGACCCGGCCCTGGCCGCGGCCGACATCGCCCGCACCCGGGGCGCCGAGTCCCTCGCCGTGGAGGAGCACCACCTCACCGTCGCGCGCCACCGCGCCCTCGCCTCGGTCGCCTCCCGCCTCCGCCTCACCGACCTCGGCAGCGCCGTCGAGCAGTTGAGGGTGGTCAAGGACGAGGAGGAGATCTCCTGCCTGCGGATCGGCGCCGAGATCGCCGACCAGGCGCTCGGCGAACTGCTGGAGTCCATCCTCGTCGGCCGCACCGAGCGCCACCTCGCCCTGGAGCTGGAACGGCGGCTGGTGGACCACGGCGCCGACGGCCCCGCCTTCCCGACGTCCGTCGCCACCGGCCCCAACGCCGGGCGGCGCGGCCACCGGCCCACCGACCGGCGGGTGGAGGAGGGCGACTTCCTGTCCGTGTGCCTGGGGGCGGCCTACCGCGGCTACCGCTGCGAGATCGGCCGCACCTTCGTCATCGGCACCTCCCCGGCGGACTGGCAGATCCAGCTGTACGACCTGGTGTTCACCGCGCAGCGCGCCGGACGGGAGGCGCTGGCGCCGGGGACCGTCTACCGTGAAGTGGACCGCGCGGCACGCCAGGTACTCGACGCCGCCGGGTACACGGAGGGCCTGCCTCCGCTCATGGGCCACGGCGTGGGACTCGAATTCGACGAGGACCCGCAGTTGGCCCCCACGGCCATGGGTAAACTGGACGCTTGCGTGCCGGTCACCGTCGAACCGGGGGTCCACCTCCCGGGCCGGGGCGGTGTCCGGATCGATGACACGCTCGTCGTGCGCCCCGAGGCGGACGGCGGACCCGAGCTACTCACCATCACGACCAAGGAGCTGCTCGCGCTCTAGCCTCGCGCTGTGCGCCTGCCCCCGGGTCGTACGTCAGTCCAGGAGATTCCGCAACCGTGGCTTCCACGAACGACCTCAAGAACGGCATGGTGCTCAAGCTCGAAGGCGGCCAGCTCTGGTCCGTCGTCGAGTTCCAGCACGTCAAGCCCGGCAAGGGCCCGGCCTTCGTGCGCACCAAGCTCAAGAACGTGCTGTCCGGCAAGGTCGTCGACAAGACCTTCAACGCCGGCGTCAAGGTCGAAACGGCCACCGTCGACAAGCGCGACATGCAGTTCTCCTACATGGACGGCGAGTACTTCGTCTTCATGGACATGGAGACCTACGACCAGCTGCACATCGACCGGAAGTCCGTCGGCGACGCCGCCAACTTCCTCGTCGAGGGCTTCACCGCCACCGTGGCCCAGCACGAGGGCGAGGTGCTCTTCGTGGAGCTCCCGGCCGCCGTCGAGCTGACCATCGCCGAGACCGAGCCGGGCGTCCAGGGCGACCGCTCCACCGGTGGCACCAAGCCCGCCACGCTGGAGACCGGCCACCAGATCCAGGTCCCGCTCTTCATCACCACCGGTGAGAAGATCAAGGTCGACACCCGCACCAGCGACTACCTCGGCCGGGTGAACAGCTAACCGTGGCTGCCCGCAACACGGCCCGCAAGCGCGCCTTCCAGATCCTCTTCGAGAGCGACCAGCGCGGCGTCGACGTCCTGACCGTCCTCGCGGACTGGATCCGGCACGCCCGGACCGACACCCGGCAGCCGCCGGTGAGGGAGTACACGATGCAGCTCGTCGAGGGGTACGCCCAGCACGCGACCCGTATCGACGAGCTGATCGCGCAGTACGCGGTCGGCTGGACGCTGGACCGCATGCCCGTCGTCGACCGCAACCTCCTGCGCCTGGGCGCCTACGAGCTGATCTGGGTCGACGAGACCCCGGACGCCGTCGTCCTGGACGAGATGGTGCAGCTGGCGAAGGAGTTCTCGACGGACGAGTCGCCTTCGTTCGTCAACGGCCTGCTCGGCCGGCTGAAGGACCTCAAGCCCTCCCTGCGCCGCGAAGAGGCCTAGGGCCGGCGCCAGGAGCACGGCGACAGGCCCGCACACGCCCGAGGGCCCGCAGCGTCATCGCTGCGGGCCCTCGGGCGTCCCGTCCGCCTCCACGCCCCCGGACGGGGCGCAGAAAGCCGCCGGGGCGACCGGACCCATCAGGTTCCGGCCACTCCGGCGGCACGTTTCTGCTGAGACCTTCCGAGTCCTGTGGGGCTCAGCTCTCCTCGTGGGCCGCCACGGCGCGGCGGGCGTCCGCGTCCAGCACACCCCAGCTGATCAGCTGCTCGGTCAGCACCGAGGGGGACTGGTCGTAGATGACGGCGAGCGTGCGCAGGTCGTCCTGGCGGATCGAGAGGACCTTGCCGTTGTAGTCACCACGCTGGGACTGGATCGTCGCCGCGTACCGCTGCAGCGGGCCCGCCTTCTCGGCCGGCACCGTGGCCAGCCGCTCCAGGTCCAGGACCAGCTTCGGCGGGGGCTCGGCGGCGCCGCCCGGGGTGGTGCCCGGCAGCAGCTCCTGCACGGGAACACCGTAGAAATCCGCCAGCTCGGCGAGGCGCTGCACGGTCACGGCCCGGTCCCCGCGCTCGTAGGAACCGACCACGACCGCCTTCCAGCGTCCCTGGCTCTTCTCCTCGACACCGTGGAGGGAAAGGCCCTGCTGGGTGCGGATGGCCCGGAGCTTTGCCCCGAGCTGTTTGGCGTATTCGCTGGACATATGGCTCCCCGGACACTGTGTCGACGCGGTCGGTCGTGTTTCCGTGCCGCGCGGCTGGTAACTCACTGTGAGGTTACGCAGAGTTACTCTGCTGCGTCAAGCCGAACGGTCCGCACCACCGGTTCCGCACGGCCGGCAGCCGAGGGGGCCGAGGGGGTGAACGAGGTCCCCCGCGGGGCCTGCTACCGTGGGTGGCGCAATCCCGACGTCCTTTAAGGTCCGTCCCGTGAGGCGGAGAAGGAGGTCCGTTTCCCATGGACACGCAAGCGTCCGATGCCAGGCCCGTCCTCGAGGGGCCCGACATCGCGCGGGTACTGACCCGCATCGCCCACGAGATCGTCGAACGCGCCAAGGGCGCCGACGACGTGGTGCTCCTCGGCATTCCGACCAGGGGCGTCTTCCTCGCCCAGCGGCTCGCCGCCAAGCTCGAGCAGATCACCGAGCGCAAGGTCCCCTGCGGCTCGCTCGACATCACCATGTACCGCGACGACCTGCGCATGCACCCGCCGCGTGCGCTGGCCCGCACCGAGATCCCCGGCGACGGCATCGACGGCTGTCTGGTCGTTCTCGTCGACGACGTGCTCTTCTCCGGGCGCACCATCCGCGCCGCCCTCGACGCCCTGAACGACATCGGGCGCCCCCGCGCCGTGCAGCTGGCGGTCCTCGTCGACCGCGGCCACCGCGAACTGCCCATCCGCGCCGACTACGTCGGCAAGAACCTCCCCACGTCGCTGCGGGAGACGGTCAAGGTCCAGCTGGCCGAGGAGGACGGGCGCGACACCGTTCTGCTCGGTGCCGCGCCGGCCGCCCCGGGCGAGCAGTAGCAGCAGCGCCAGGCGTACGCGCCGCCGTACGCCGCACCGCCGCGCCCTCGCCTGCCCGAAATCTCCTGAATGAACTGCCTTACGGAGCCTGACAGATGCAGCGTCATCTCATCTCGGCCGCCGACCTCACCCGCGACGACGCCGTCCTGATCCTCGACACCGCCGAGGAGATGGCCCGGGTCGCCGACCGGCCGATCAAGAAACTGCCGACCCTGCGCGGCCGCACCGTGGTCAACCTCTTCTTCGAGGACTCCACCCGCACCCGGATCTCCTTCGAGGCCGCCGAGAAGCGGCTGTCCGCGGACGTCATCAACTTCTCCGCCAAGGGCTCCAGCGTGTCCAAGGGCGAGTCCCTGAAGGACACCGCGCAGACCCTGGAGGCCATGGGCGTCGACGCCGTCGTCATCCGGCACGGCGCCTCCGGTGCCCCCTACCGCCTCGCCAACTCCGGCTGGATCGACGCCGTCGTCATCAACGCCGGCGACGGCACCCACCAGCACCCCACGCAGGCCCTGCTCGACGCCTTCACCATGCGCCGCCGCCTGGTCGGGCGGGACGCGGGCCTCGGCCAGGACCTGTCCGGCAGGCGCGTCACCGTCGTCGGCGACGTCCTGCACAGCCGGGTCGCCCGCTCCAACGTCGACCTGCTGCACACCCTCGGCGCCGAGGTCACCCTGGTCGCCCCGCCCACCCTGCTGCCGGTCGGCGTCGCGTCCTGGCCCTGTGAGGTCTCCTACGACCTCGACGCCGCGCTGCCCAAGTCGGACGCGGTGATGATGCTGCGCGTCCAGCGCGAGCGCATGAACGCCGCGTTCTTCCCCACCGAGCGCGAGTACTCCCGCCGCTACGGCCTCGACGCCGACCGCATGGCGCGGATGCCCGAGCACGCCATCGTGATGCACCCCGGCCCGATGGTCCGCGGCATGGAGATCACCGCCGAGGTCGCCGACTCCGGCCGCTGCACCGCCGTCGAGCAGGTCGCCAACGGCGTCTCCATCCGCATGGCCGTGCTGTACCTCCTGCTCGGCGGCAAGGAGCCCGCCCTCACCCACTCTCGTACCGAGGAGAAGCAAGAGCGATGAGCAAGACCCTGATCCGTGGTGCGAAGGTGCTCGGCGGCGCGCCGCAGGACGTCCTGATCGAGGGCGAGACGATCGCCGAGGTCGGCACCGGGCTGTCCGCCGGGGGCGCCGAGGTCGTCGAGGCCGACGGCAGGGTCCTCCTGCCGGGTCTGGTCGACCTGCACACCCACCTGCGCGAGCCCGGCCGCGAGGATTCCGAGACGGTGCTGACCGGCACCCGCGCGGCCGCCTCCGGCGGCTACACCGCCGTGTTCGCCATGGCCAACACCTTCCCGGTCGCCGACACCGCCGGCGTGGTCGAGCAGGTCTGGCGGCTGGGCCGGGAGCACGGCTACTGCGACGTGCAGCCCGTCGGCGCCGTCACCGTCGGCCTGGAGGGCCGCAAGCTCGCCGAGCTCGGCGCCATGCACGAGTCGGCGGCCGGCGTGACCGTCTTCTCCGACGACGGCAAGTGCGTCGACGACGCGGTGATCATGCGCCGGGCGCTGGAGTACGTGAAGGCCTTCGGGGGCGTCGTCGCCCAGCACGCGCAGGAACCGCGCCTGACCGAGGGCGCCCAGATGAACGAGGGCGTCGTCTCCGCCGAGCTGGGCCTCGGGGGCTGGCCCGCCGTCGCCGAGGAGTCGATCATCGCCCGGGACGTGCTGCTCGCCGAGCACGTCGGCTCCCGCGTCCACATCTGCCACCTGTCGACCGCCGGGTCCGTCGAGATCGTCCGCTGGGCCAAGTCGCGCGGCATCCGGGTCACCGCCGAGGTCACCCCGCACCACTTGCTCCTGACCGACGAGCTGGTGCGCAGCTACAACCCGGTCTACAAGGTCAACCCGCCGCTGCGCACCGAACGCGACGTGCACGCCCTGCGCGAGGCGCTCGCCGACGGCACGATCGACATCGTCGCCACCGACCACGCCCCGCACCCGCACGAGGACAAGGACTGCGAGTGGGCCGCGGCCGCCATGGGCATGGTCGGCCTGGAGACCGCGCTGTCGGTCGTCCAGGAGACCATGGTCGACACCGGTCTGCTCGACTGGGCCGGCGTCGCCGACCGCATGTCCTTCACACCCGCGCGCATCGGCGGGGCACGGGGACACGGCCGGCCCGTCTCGGCAGGTGAGCCCGCCAACCTCACACTGCTCGACACGGCATACCGTGGGCAGGTGGACCCCGCGGGCTTCGCCTCGCGCAGCCGCAACACCCCCTACGAGGGACGTGAGCTGCCGGGCCGTGTCACCCACACGTGGCTCCGGGGCAAGGCCACGCTCGTCGACGGGAAGCTCACGTGACCTCTGTAACCCTGCTCGCGGCCGCGCAGAAATCGGCCGACGTGACCGACTGGGCCGCCCGGATCGGCTGGCTCGTCGGCCTCGCCCTCTTCGTCGTCCTCGTCTACTGGCTGATGCGCGAGGGCTGGAAGTGGCGCGGAACGCTCCAGGGCGACCTGCCGGACCTGCCGCACGCTCCCGAGCACCCGGGCGAGCCGAGACTGACGATGAGCGGGCGCTACCACGGCTCCACCACCGCCGGGCAGTGGCTGGACCGCATCGTCGCCCACGGCCTGGGCACCCGCAGCCGGGCCGAGCTCACCCTGACGGACGCGGGCCTGGACGTCGTACGCCCCGGGGCCACGGACTTCTTCGTCCCCGCCGCGCGGCTGCGCGGGGCCCGCCTGGACAAGGGCATCGCCGGCAAGGTCCTCACCGAGGGCGGGCTGCTCGTGGTCACCTGGGAGCACGGCGGCAGGCTGATCGACTCCGGCTTCCGCTCCGACCGGGCGGCCGAGCACCCCCGGTGGGTCGAGGCCCTCACCACCATGACCGAAACGAACACCACGGAAGGCGCCGAACGATGACCACCTCCACCAGGGGAACCGCACAGAGGGTTCCCGCCGTACTCGTCCTGGAGGACGGCCGGGTCTTCCGCGGCCGCGCCTACGGGGCCGTGGGGGAGACGTTCGGCGAGGCCGTGTTCTCCACCGGCATGACCGGCTACCAGGAGACCCTCACCGACCCGTCGTACCACCGCCAGGTGGTCGTGATGACGGCCCCGCACATCGGCAACACCGGCATCAACGACGAGGACCCCGAGTCCCGGCGGATCTGGGTCTCCGGCTACGTCGTGCGCGACCCCGCGCGCGTGCCCTCCTCCTGGCGCTCCCGGCGCACGCTGGACGAGGAGCTCGCCGCGCAGGGCGTCGTCGGCATCAGCGGCATCGACACCCGCGCCCTCACCCGCCACCTGCGCGAGCGCGGCGCCATGCGCGTCGGCATCTTCAGCGGGGACGCGGTCCGGGACGACGCGGCGCTGCTCGCCCGCGTGCGGCAGGCCCCCGAGATGGTGGGCGCCGACCTGTCCGCGGAGGTCGCCACCAAGGAGGCGTACGTCGTCCCCGCGCTCGGCGAGAAGAAGTACACCGTCGCCGCGGTGGACCTTGGCATCAAGGGCATGACCCCGCACCGCATGGCCGAGCGGGGCATCGAGGTGCACGTGCTGCCCGCCACGGCCACGATCGAGGACGTCTACGCGGTCGAGCCCGACGGTGTGTTCTTCTCCAACGGGCCGGGCGACCCGGCCACCGCCGACCACCCCGTCTCCGTGATGCAGGGCGTCCTGGAGCGCGGCACGCCGCTGTTCGGCATCTGCTTCGGCAACCAGATCCTCGGCCGGGCGCTCGGCTTCGGCACCTACAAGCTGAAGTACGGCCACCGCGGCATCAACCAGCCGGTGCAGGACCGCACGACCGGCAAGGTCGAGGTCACCGCGCACAACCACGGCTTCGCCGTCGACGCGCCGACCGACAAGGTCTCCGACACCCCCTTCGGCCGTGCCGAGGTCTCCCACGTCTGCCTGAACGACAACGTGGTGGAGGGCCTCAACCTGCTCGACAGGCCCGCCTTCAGCGTCCAGTACCACCCCGAAGCGGCCGCGGGCCCGCACGACGCCGCCTACCTGTTCGACCGCTTCGTCTCCCTGATGGAGGGCCAGCGTGCCTAAGCGCACCGATATCCAGTCCGTCCTGGTCATCGGCTCCGGCCCGATCGTCATCGGCCAGGCCGCCGAGTTCGACTACTCCGGCACCCAGGCGTGCCGCGTGCTGAAGTCCGAGGGCCTGCGCGTCGTCCTCGTCAACTCCAATCCGGCGACGATCATGACCGACCCGGAGATCGCCGACGCGACCTACGTCGAGCCGATCACCCCCGAGTTCGTCGAGAAGATCATCGCCAAGGAGCGCCCCGACGCCCTGCTGCCCACCCTGGGCGGCCAGACCGCGCTCAACACGGCCATCTCGCTCCACGACAACGGCGTGCTGGACAAGTACGGCGTCGAGCTGATCGGCGCCAACGTCCAGGCGATCCACAAGGGCGAGGACCGCGACCAGTTCAAGCTGGTCGTCGAGGAGGTCCGCAAGAAGATCGGGCACGGTGAGTCCGCCCGCTCGGTCATCTGCCACACCATGGACGAGGTGCTCGCCGGCGTCGGCGAACTGGGCGGCTACCCGGTCGTCGTCCGCCCCTCCTTCACGATGGGCGGCGCCGGTTCCGGCTTCGCCCACGACGAGGAGGAGCTGCGCCGCATCGCCGGCACCGGCCTCGCGCTCTCCCCGACCACCGAGGTCCTCCTGGAGGAGTCCATCCTCGGCTGGAAGGAGTACGAGCTGGAGCTGATGCGCGACAAGCAGGACAACGTCGTGGTCGTCTGCTCCATCGAGAACTTCGACCCGATGGGCGTCCACACCGGCGACTCGATCACCGTCGCCCCGGCGATGACGCTCACCGACCGCGAGTACCAGGTCCTGCGCGACATGGGCATCGCCATCATTCGCGAGGTCGGCGTCGACACCGGCGGCTGCAACATCCAGTTCGCGGTGAACCCCGAGGACGGCCGCGTGATCGTCATCGAGATGAACCCGCGCGTCTCGCGCTCCTCCGCCCTCGCCTCCAAGGCGACCGGCTTCCCGATCGCCAAGATCGCGGCCAAGCTCGCCGTCGGCTACACCCTCGACGAGATCCCGAACGACATCACCCAGGAGACCCCGGCCTCCTTCGAGCCGACCCTGGACTACGTGGTCGTCAAGGCCCCGCGGTTCGCCTTCGAGAAGTTCCCCAGCGCCGACTCCACGCTGACCACCACGATGAAGTCGGTCGGCGAGGCCATGGCCATCGGCCGCAACTTCACCGAGGCGTTCCAGAAGGCGCTGCGCTCGCTGGAGAGGAAGGGCAGCCAGTTCACCTTCACCGGCGACCCCGGCGACAAGGACGAACTGCTGCGCGCGGCCGTACGCCCGACCGACGGCCGGATCAACACCGTCATGGCGGCCATCCGCGCCGGCGCCACCCCGGAGGAGGTCTTCGAGTACACGAAGATCGACCCGTGGTTCGTCGACCAGCTCTTCCTGATCAAGGAGATCGCGGACGAGCTCTCCGAGGCGGCCGAGCTCACCCCCGAGCTGCTCGCCGAGGCCAAGCGGCACGGATTCTCCGACCAGCAGATCGGCGAGATCCGCGGGCTGCGCGAGGACGTCGTCCGCGAGGTCCGGCACGCCCTCGGCATCCGCCCGGTCTACAAGACGGTCGACACCTGCGCCGCCGAGTTCGCCGCCAGGACGCCGTACTTCTACTCCTCCTACGACGAGGAGACGGAGATCGAGCCGCGCGAGCGGCCCGCGGTCATCATCCTCGGCTCCGGGCCCAACCGCATCGGCCAGGGCATCGAGTTCGACTACTCCTGCGTCCACGCCTCCTTCGCGCTGCACGACGCCGGATACGAGACCGTGATGGTCAACTGCAACCCGGAGACCGTCTCCACCGACTACGACACCTCCGACCGGCTGTACTTCGAGCCGCTGACGCTGGAGGACGTCCTCGAGATCGTCCACGCCGAGCGCCGGGCCGGCCCGGTCGCCGGTGTCGTGGTCCAGCTCGGCGGCCAGACCCCGCTGGGCCTCGCCCAGGCGCTGAAGGACAACGGCGTGCCGATCGTGGGCACCTCGCCCGAGGCCATCCACGCGGCCGAGGACCGGGGCGCCTTCGGCCGGGTCCTCGCCGAGGCCGGCCTGCCGGCGCCGAAGCACGGCACCGCCACCACCTTCGCCGAGGCCAAGGCCATCGCCGACGAGATCGGCTACCCGGTCCTCGTACGGCCGTCGTACGTCCTCGGCGGACGCGGCATGGAGATCGTCTACGACGAGACGCGCCTGGAGACGTACATCGCCGAGTCGACCGAGATCAGCCCCTCGCGGCCGGTCCTGGTGGACCGGTTCCTCGACGACGCCATAGAGATCGACGTGGACGCGCTCTACGACGGCGAGGAGCTCTACCTCGGCGGCGTGATGGAGCACATCGAGGAGGCCGGCATCCACTCCGGCGACTCGGCGTGCGCGCTGCCGCCGATCACCCTGGGCGGCTTCGACGTCAAGCGGCTGCGGACCTCCACCGAGGCCATCGCCCGGGGCGTCGGCGTGCGCGGCCTGATCAACATCCAGTTCGCGCTGGCCGGCGACATCCTCTACGTCCTGGAGGCCAACCCGCGCGCCTCGCGCACCGTGCCCTTCACCTCCAAGGCGACCGCGGTGCCGCTGGCCAAGGCGGCCGCCCGGATCTCGCTGGGCGCCACCATCGCCGAACTGCGCGCCGAGGGCCTGCTGCCGAAGAACGGCGACGGCGGCACCATGCCGCTGGACGCGCCGATCTCCGTCAAGGAGGCCGTGATGCCGTGGTCGCGCTTCCGCGACATCCACGGCCGCGGCGTCGACACGGTCCTCGGCCCGGAGATGCGCTCCACCGGCGAGGTCATGGGCATCGACTCCGTCTTCGGCACGGCCTACGCCAAGTCGCAGGCCGGCGCGTACGGCCCGCTGCCGACGAAGGGCCGGGCGTTCATCTCCGTCGCCAACCGCGACAAGCGGTCGATGATCTTCCCGGCGCGCGAGCTGGTCGCCCACGGCTTCGAGCTGCTCGCCACCTCCGGCACCGCCGAGGTCCTCAAGCGCAACGGCATCAACGCCACGATCGTGCGCAAGCAGTCCGAGGGCACCGGCCCGAACGGCGAGAAGACCATCGTCCAGCTCATCCACGACGGCGAGGTCGACCTCATCGTCAACACCCCGTACGGCACCGGCGGCCGCCTCGACGGCTACGAGATCCGCACGGCGGCCGTGGCACGCTCCGTGCCCTGTCTGACGACGGTCCAGGCGCTCGCCGCGGCGGTCCAGGGCATCGACGCCCTCACCCACGGCGACGTGGGCGTCCGTTCCCTCCAGGAACACGCCGAATTCCTGACCGCGGCCCGCGACTAGCAGCCACCGAAGAGGGGGACACCGGAAACGGTGTCCCCCTCTTCATGAGGCACACGAGGACTCACCGACACATGTACAAGCTGTTCTTCCGCCTGGTGTTCCGACGGATGGACCCGGAGGCCGCGCACCACCTGGCCTTCCGCTGGATCCGCCTCGCCGTCCGCATCCCCGTGCTGCGCACCTTCCTCGCGGCCGCCCTGGCCCCCCGCCACAAGGAACTGCGCACGGAGGCGTTCGGGCTGCGCATGCACGGCCCGTTCGGGCTCGCCGCCGGCTTCGACAAGAACGCCGTCGCCATCGACGGCATGACCATGCTCGGCTTCGACCACGTCGAGATCGGCACGGTCACCGGGGAGCCGCAGCCCGGCAACCCCAAGAAGCGGCTGTTCCGCCTCGTCGCCGACCGGGCGCTGATCAACCGCATGGGCTTCAACAACGACGGCTCGCTGGCCGTCGCCGCGCGCCTGGCCTCCCGCACCCCGGTCTTCAGGACCGTCGTCGGCGTCAACATCGGCAAGACCAAGGCCGTCCCGGAGACCGAGGCGGTCGGCGACTACGTGAAGTCGGCCGAGCGCCTGGCGCCGTACGCCGACTACCTGGTCGTCAACGTCTCCTCCCCGAACACCCCCGGCCTGCGCGACCTGCAGGCCACCGAGGCGCTGCGGCCGCTGCTGGGCGCCGTGCGCCAGGCCGCCGACCGCGCGGTCCCCGGCCGCCGCGTGCCGCTGCTGGTGAAGATCGCGCCGGACCTCGCCGACGAGGACGTCGACGCGGTCGCCGACCTCGCCGTCGAGCTCGGCCTCGACGGGATCATCGCCACGAACACCACCGTCGCCCGCGAGGGACTCGGCCTGCGGTCCGGTCCCGCCCTGGTGAAGGAGACGGGCGGCCTGTCGGGCGCCCCGCTGAAGGCGCGGTCCCTCCAGGTGCTGCGCCGCCTGTACGCGCGCGTGGGCGACCGCATCACCCTCGTCGGCGTGGGCGGCATCGAGAACGCCGAGGACGCCTGGCAGCGCATCCTGGCCGGCGCGACGCTGGTCCAGGGCTACAGCGCCTTCGTCTACGAGGGACCCTTCTGGGCCCGCGCCCTGCACAAGGGGCTCGCCGCGCGCCTGCGCACCAGCCCGTACGCCACGCTCGCCGACGCGGTCGGCGCCGACGTCAGGAAGGCGGACCGCACCGCATGAGCACCCTGGAGCCCTTCGGCGCACGCCTGCGCCGCGCCATGGACGAGCGCGGCCCGCTGTGCGTCGGCATCGACCCGCACGCGTCCCTGCTCACCGAGTGGGGCCTGAACGACGACGTCGCCGGTCTGGAGCGGTTCAGCCGCAGGGTGGTCGAGGCCACCGCCGACCGGGTCGCCGTGCTCAAGCCGCAGATCGCGTTCTTCGAGCGCTTCGGCTCCCGGGGCCTGGCCGTGCTGGAGAAGTCGGTCGAGGAGGCGCGGGCGGCCGGTGCCCTGGTCGTCATGGACGCCAAGCGCGGCGACATCGGCTCGACCATGGCCGCCTACGCGGAGGCCTTCCTGGACCCCGGCGCGCCGCTGTTCTCGGACGCCCTGACCGTCTCGCCCTACCTCGGCTACGGGTCCCTGAAGCCCGCGGTGGAGCTGGCCCGATCGAGCGGGGCCGGGCTGTTCGTGCTGGCACTGACCTCCAACCCGGAGGGCGGTGAGGTGCAGCACGCCGTCCGGTCCGACGGCCGCACCGTCGGCGCGACCGTCCTCGCGCACCTGGCCGAGGAGAACGCGGGCCAGGCGCCCCTGGGCTCCTTCGGCGCGGTCGTGGGCGCCACACTGGGCGACCTGTCCACCTACGACCTCGAGATGAACGGGCCGCTCCTCGCGCCCGGGATCGGGGCCCAGGGGGCGACGCCCGCCGACCTCCCGCGCGTCTTCGGGGCCGCGGTGCGCAACGTGGTGCCGAACGTCAGCCGGGGTGTCCTGCGTCACGGTCCCGACGTCGTCGCGCTGCGTGACGCCGCGGAACGCTTCGCGCAGGAGGTCCGGGCGGCGGTCGCCGGCGGCTGAGTCCGCGGGCGGCCGCGGCGCCGGTCGGGGGACCGGCCGGGTCTGGATACATCCTCAAATCCGGGGCAGTATGTCCTAAATGTCCGTCCCTATGGAGGCTGACCAGGACTTTTCCGCTGTTCTCGCTGACTCTGGCGGAGTTGACCGCTAGTCTCCGTCGAGAGAACGGGCAAGCGTGTTGCTCGTACCTCCCCAGGTGTGGGGCGACTAGGTTCCTCACCGGTCCGTATCCGACAGTTCGACATCCGAGGTGACGTAGGCGTGGCTCTTCCGCCCCTTACCCCTGAACAGCGCGCAGCCGCGCTCGAAAAGGCCGCCGCGGCTCGCCGGGAGCGGGCCGAGGTCAAGAATCGACTCAAGCACTCCGGCGCCTCCCTGCACGAGGTCATCAAGCAGGGACAGGAGAACGACGTCATCGGCAAGATGAAGGTCTCCGCCCTGCTCGAGTCCCTGCCGGGCGTGGGCAAGGTCCGCGCCAAGCAGATCATGGAGCGACTCGGCATCTCCGAGAGCCGTCGCGTGCGAGGCCTCGGCTCCAACCAGATCGCCTCCCTGGAGCGCGAGTTCGGCAGCACCGGCTCCTGAGTCCCGGGCACCCCGGGATTGCTGGAATAATCGCTGCATGAGTGAACGTCCGCGGCTGACCGTGCTCTCCGGCCCCTCGGGGGTCGGCAAGAGCACGGTCGTCGCCCATATGCGCAAGGAACACCCCGAGGTCTGGCTCTCGGTGTCGGCGACGACCCGCAAGCCCCGCCCCGGTGAACAGCACGGGGTCCACTACTTCTTCGTCACCGACGACGAGATGGACAAGCTGATCGCCAACGGCGAGCTGCTGGAGTGGGCCGAGTTCGCCGGCAACCGCTACGGCACGCCGCGCGTCGCCGTCCTGGAGCACCTGGAGGCCGGGGTGCCGGTCCTCCTGGAGATCGACCTCCAGGGCGCCCGTCAGGTCCGGGAGTCGATGCCCGAGGCCCACCTGGTGTTCCTGGCTCCTCCGTCGTGGGAGGAGCTGGTGCGCAGGCTCACCGGACGGGGCACCGAGTCGCCCGAGGTGATCGAGCGCCGGCTGGACGCGGCGAGGGTCGAGCTGGCGGCCGAGCCCGAGTTCGACGAGACCCTGGTCAACACCTCCGTCGAGGACGTGGCGCGTGAGCTGCTAGCCTTGATGAACGTGGTGTGACCGTCACGGTCACCCTCACTGATTCTTTCCCATCCATCGGAAGGTAGAGCGTGTCCTCTTCCATCTCCGCGCCCGAGGGCATCATCAACCCGCCGATCGACGAGCTCCTCGAGGCCACCGACTCGAAGTACAGCCTCGTGATCTACGCGGCCAAGCGGGCCCGCCAGATCAACGCGTACTACTCGCAGCTCGGCGAGGGTCTGCTGGAATACGTCGGTCCGCTCGTGGACACCCACGTCCACGAGAAGCCGCTCTCCATCGCCCTGCGCGAGATCAACGCGGGTCTGCTGACCTCCGAGGCCGTCGAAGGCCCGGGTCAGTAAGTCATATCTGCGGATCGCAGCAGGTTTTTCCACAGGCCCGACGACGCGATCGTCGGGCCTGTGGTGTGTCATGGATCCGTGCGCCCGTCCCGGGCGCGGGACAGCCGAGTGGCGGGAGAGACGGTGGACAAGCCGAGGGTCGTGCTGGGCGTGAGTGGCGGCATCGCCGCATACAAGGCCTGTGAGCTGCTGCGCAGGTTCACGGAGTCGGGACACGACGTCCGCGTCGTCCCCACGGCCTCCGCGCTGCACTTCGTCGGTGCCGCGACCTGGTCGGCCCTGTCCGGCAACCCCGTCACCACCGAGGTCTGGGACGACGTCCACCAGGTCCCGCACGTGCGCATCGGCCAGCACGCCGACCTGGTCGTGGTGGCCCCGGCCACGACGGACCTGCTCGCCAAGGCCGCCCACGGCCTCGCGGACGACCTCCTGACCAACACCCTCCTCACCGCCCGCTGTCCGGTCGTCTTCGCCCCCGCCATGCACACGGAGATGTGGGAGCACCCGGCCACCCGGGAGAACGTGGCGACGCTGCGCCGCCGCGGCGCCGTCGTGATCGAACCGGCGGTCGGCCGGCTCACCGGCGTCGACACCGGCAAGGGCCGGCTGCCCGACCCCGTGGAGATCTTCGAGGTCTGCCGCCGGGTGCTGGCCCGCGGCGTCACCGCGCCGGACCTCGCCGGCCGGCACGTCGTCGTCAGCGCCGGCGGCACCCGTGAGCCGCTCGACCCCGTCCGCTTCCTCGGCAACCGCTCGTCGGGCAAGCAGGGCTACGCCCTGGCGCGCACGGCGGCCGCGCGCGGCGCCCGGGTGACGCTGATCGCGGCGAACACCGGCCTGCCGGACCCCGCGGGCGTCGACGTCGTGCCCGTCGGTACCGCCCTGCAACTGCGCGAGGCGGTGCTGAAGGCCGCCGCGGACGCCGACGCGGTGGTCATGGCGGCGGCCGTCGCGGACTTCCGCCCCGCGGTCTACGCGGCCGGGAAGATCAAGAAGAAGGACGGCCAGGAGCCGGAGCCCGTCGCCCTGGTGCGCAATCCGGACGTCCTCGCGGAGGTGTCGGCCGACCGGGCGCGGCCCGGACAGGTGATCGTCGGCTTCGCCGCCGAGACCGACGACGTCCTCGCCAACGGCCGCACGAAGCTCGCACGCAAGGGCTGCGACCTCCTCGTCGTCAACGAGGTGGGGGAGCGCAAGACCTTCGGCGCGGAGGAGAACGAGGCCGTCGTGCTCGGCGCCGACGGCAGCGAGACCCTTGTGCCCCACGGCCCGAAGGAGTCCCTGGCCGACATCGTCTGGGACCTCGTGGCCGCGCGCCTGCCCTGAGCGGCGCGGGGGCCGAGCGGTTCGCGCCGGACCCCCGGTCCGGCGCGCGGCCGTTCTGTTCAGGGCCGCTCGGCATTGGGCAGAATGCGCGTGCCGCAGGTCACAGAGCTCCCGAGAGGCGAGACAGGTGGGCCGGTGGCCGAGTCGGCCCGATAAACTGTCCGCGGACGCCGCCGGGCGCAGCCCCGTGCCCGTCCACAATGATCAGCCAGCAGCCGCTGCAACCCCAGGGAGCGTTGTGTCCCGTCGCCTGTTCACCTCGGAGTCCGTCACCGAGGGCCACCCCGACAAGATCGCTGACCAGATCAGCGACACCATTCTCGACGCGCTTCTGCGCGAGGACCCGACCTCCCGGGTCGCCGTGGAGACCCTCATCACCACCGGCCTGGTGCACGTGGCCGGCGAGGTCACGACCAAGGCGTACGCGGACATCGCGACCCTGGTCCGCAACACGATCCTCGGGATCGGCTACGACTCCTCGAAGAAGGGCTTCGACGGCGCCTCCTGCGGCGTGTCGGTGTCGATCGGCGCGCAGTCCCCGGACATCGCGCAGGGCGTCGACACGGCCTACGAGACCCGGGTCGAGGGCGACGACGACGAGCTGGACCGCCAGGGCGCCGGTGACCAGGGCCTGATGTTCGGCTACGCCTCGGACGAGACGCCGACGCTGATGCCGCTGCCGGTCTTCCTGGCGCACCGCCTGTCCAAGCGCCTGTCGGACGTGCGCAAGAACGGCACGATCCCCTACCTGCGCCCGGACGGCAAGACGCAGGTCACCATCGAGTACGACGGCGACAAGGCGGTCCGCCTGGACACCGTCGTCGTCTCCTCCCAGCACGCCTCCGACATCGACCTCGAGTCGCTGCTGACGCCGGACATCCGCGAGTTCGTCGTGGAGCCGGAGCTCAAGGCGCTGCTGGAGGACGGCATCAAGCTCGACACCGAGGGCTACCGGCTGCTGGTCAACCCCACCGGCCGCTTCGAGATCGGCGGCCCGATGGGCGACGCCGGCCTGACCGGCCGAAAGATCATCATCGACACCTACGGCGGCATGGCCCGCCACGGCGGCGGCGCCTTCTCCGGCAAGGACCCGTCCAAGGTGGACCGCTCGGCGGCGTACGCGATGCGCTGGGTCGCGAAGAACGTCGTGGCGGCGGGCCTGGCGTCCCGCTGCGAGGTCCAGGTCGCCTACGCGATCGGCAAGGCGGAGCCTGTCGGCCTGTTCGTGGAGACCTTCGGCACCCACAAGATCGACCCCGAGAAGATCGAGAAGGCGATCGACGAGGTCTTCGACCTCCGCCCGGCCGCGATCATCCGCGACCTCGACCTCCTGCGCCCGATCTACGCCCAGACCGCCGCCTACGGCCACTTCGGCCGTGAGCTGCCCGACTTCACCTGGGAGCGCACGGACCGCGTGGACGCGCTGCGCGAGGCGGCGGGCCTGTAGGGCCCGTCCCCGGTCAGGTCCTGGTCCGAGGCCCGGTCCCCCCGCGGGGGACCGGGCCTCGGGCGTACCGCCAGGGGCACCGGGGCACCCGCCGGCGCGGTGGGCCGGGCGCGGCGGCCTGCCGCGTCGGCGGACGTAGCCCGCGCTGCCACCGCAGCCCGGGAGGGCCCGCTCCGGCCCGCGGCCCGCCTGCCGGCCCGCCGGCATCGCGGGCGCCGCCGGTTGTCCGTGCCGTTTGGTAAGAATGCAAGCGTGAGCAGCGAGAACGGGCCGGGGGACGGCGGGGCCGAGGGTGCGCCGCCGGAGCAGCTCGCGCTCATCCGGGACAGCGTCCGCAAGGCGAAGGCCCCGCGGGCCAAGCCGCGGACCTGGCGCGGAGCCGCGCTCGCCGAGGAGCTGCCCGTCGCGCGGGTGCTCGTCGACAAGGGCGTGCTGCACCTGGACCGGTACTTCGACTACGCCGTACCGGCGGAGCTGGACGCCGAGGCCCAGCCCGGAGTCCGGGTACGGGTGCGGTTCGGCGCCGGGCGCCACCGCGTGCGCGAGGGCCGACGCGAGGGCGGCGGACTCATCGACGGATTCCTCGTGGAGCGGCGTGCCGACAGCGACTACTCCGGGCCGCTCGCCGCGCTCGCCCAGGTCGTGTCCCCGGAGCCGGTGCTGAGCCCGGAGCTGCTGGGGCTCGCACGGGCGGTGGCCGACCGGTACGCGGGCAGCGTCGCCGACGTGCTGCAGCTCGCCGTTCCGCCCCGCAGCGCGCGCGCCGAGCAGCGGCCCTCCCCGGCGCCGCTGCCGCCCCCGCCGGCGCCCGGCGCGGGCTCCTGGACGCGGTACGAGCGGGGAGCCGGGTTCCTGGAGGCGCTGGCCGCCGGCGGCTCGCCGCGGGCCGTCTGGAACGCCCTGCCGGGCCCCGAGTGGAGCGACGAGCTGGCCCGCGCCGTCGCGGCGACGCTCGCCTCGGGACGCGGCGCCCTCGTCGTCGTGCCGGACGGACGGGCCGCCGGCCGGGTGGACGCCGCGCTGACCGCCCTGCTGGGCGAGGGACGGCACGTGCTCCTCACCGCCGACGCCGGACCGGAGAAGCGGTACCGGCAGTGGCTCGCGGTGCGCCGCGGCTCCGTGCGGGCCGTCGTCGGGACGCGGGCCGCGATGTTCGCACCGGTCCGGGACCTCGGGCTCGTCGCCGTCTGGGACGACGGGGACGACAGCCACAGCGAGCCGCACGCGCCGCAGCCCCACGCCCGTGAGGTGCTGATGCTGCGCGCCGCGCAGGACGGGTGCGCCTTCCTGCTGGGCAGCCGGTCCTGCACCGTGGAGGCCGCACAGCTCGTGGAGAGCGGCTGGGCGCGGCCCCTCGTCGCGGCGCGGGAGCAGGTCCGGCGCGTGGCGCCGCTGGTGCGCACCGTCGGGGACGCGGACCTCGCGCGCGACGAGGCCGCCCGCGCCGCGCGACTGCCGTCGGCGGCCTGGTCGGTGGCCAGGGAGGGGCTGCGGCACGGACCCGTGCTCGTGCAGGTGCCCCGCCGGGGGTACGTACCGCGGATGGCGTGCGCGCAGTGCCGGGCGCCCGCGCGCTGCCGGCACTGCGCGGGACCCCTGCAGGCGCAGGACGCCGGGGCGCCGCGGTGCGAGTGGTGCGGGCGCGAGGAGACCGCCTGGCACTGCCCGGAGTGCGGCGCGTTCCGGCTGCGGGCCCAGGTCGTCGGCGCCCGGCGGACCGCCGAGGAACTGGGCCGCGCCTTCCCCGCCGTGCCGGTGCGCACGTCGGGGCGCGAGCAGGTCCTGGACACGGTGCCCGCGACGCCCGCGCTGGTGGTCAGCACACCGGGCGCCGAACCGGTCGCCGAGGGCGGGTACGCGGCGGCCCTGCTGCTGGACGGCTGGGCCATGCTGGGCCGGCCCGACCTGCGGGCGGGGGAGGACGCGCTGCGCCGGTGGATCGGTGCCGCCGCGCTCGTCCGGCCGCAGGAGGCGGGCGGCACCGTGGTCGTCGTGGCCGAGCCGACGCTGCGGCCCGTGCAGGCACTGGTGCGGTGGGACCCCGTCGGCCACGCGGTCCGGGAACTCGCCGAGCGGGCGGAACTGGGCTTTCCGCCGGTGTCGCGGATGGCCGCCGTGTCCGGTCCGCCGGAGGCGGTCGCCGCGTTCCTGCGCGCCGTCGAGCTGCCGGGCGAGGCGCAGGTGCTGGGGCCCGTCCCCCTCCCCGTCACGCCGGCGGGGCGGCCGCGCCGGACGGGGGCGCCGCCGCCCGGCGAGCACTGGGAACGCGCCCTGGTCCGGGTGCCGCCGGGCAGCGGGGCGGCGCTGGCCTCCGCGCTGAAGGCCGCGCAGGCGGCCCGGACGGCGCGGGGGGACGGCGAGGCGGTCTGGGTGCGGATCGACCCGCCGGACATCGGCTGAGCGGGGCGGACCGGGCACGGCCGCGGCACCGGGGGCGCACAGGGCACGGCGAACCGGCCGGGGCCCGCCCACCCCGCACGCCGGCCTGCCCACGTGCACGCCGGCCCGCCCCCGCGCTGCCATCCGCCGCGCAGGCCCTCGTACCACCGCACGGACGTCCGCCGGCCTGCGGGTCACCGTGCTGCGGTTCCTGCGGGTCACCGGGCTGCCGTGCCCCGCCTCCGTGCTGCGGTTCCTGCGGGTCACTGGGCCGTCGGCCTGCGGGTCACCGTGCTGCGGTTCCTGCGGGTCACTGGGCCGTCGGCCTGCGGGTCACCGTGCTGCGGTTCCTGCGGGTCACCGTGCTGCGGTTCCTGCGGGTCACCGTGCCGCGGTTCCTGCGGGTCACCGGGCCGTCGGCCTGCGGGTCACCGTGCCGCGGTTCCTGCGGGTCACCGGGCCGTCGGCCTGCGGGTCACCGGGCCGCCGTTCTCGCGGGTCACCGGGCCGCCGGCCCGCCGGTCACCGTCCCGCCGTCCCCCTGGCGACCGTGCCGCCGTCCCCGCGCGCCACCGCCCTCCCGGGCGCGTTCCGGGAGGGCGGTGGTGGCGGGGACGGGTCAGCCGTTGCGGGGGGCGGGGAAGGCCGGCCTGGCCTCCTCGCGCAGCGACGGGCTGCCCGCCGTCGGCTGCGTCGGCATCGAGCGGGCCGCCGGCACGGCCGGCACCGCCGGCACCGCCGCGGGGATCCCGGCAGCGACGTCGACCGTCCGCGTGCCCGACGGCTCCGTGCCGCGCTCGGCCTCGGCAGCCGCCTGGACGGCGGCACGGCGGGCGCCGTACCGACGGTGGACCGCCTGCTTGGTGACACCGAGGGCCGACCCCACCGCGTCCCACGAGAAGCCGAGCGAGCGGTCGAAGTCCACGGCCGCCGTGACCAGGGTCTCGACGCTGTCCCGCAGCTCCTGGGCGAGACGGACCGTCGGGGCGGGGGCGCGTCCGTAGACGACGAAGCCCGTGGAGGGGCCGGAGCGGCGCGGGCGGTAGACGTTCCCCAGCTGGGCGGTGAGCGTGCGCAGTGCGTCCACCTGCCGGCGGACCCGCTCGATGTCCCGCACCAGCAAGTGCAGGCTGGCCCGGGCCTGGGCGTCGTGGGTTGCGTGGTCGGCCATGAACAAGCCTCTCGAACCGGCGTTGAAAGGGATGGGCCGCGATCACGGCCCTTTGCGGTCAACTCTTCCTTGACCAACGCGCCGTCGTGCCCCTGGTCACGGTGTGGGGGCGTAAGGGCATATGCGTACGCCCCCAGGTGTGACGCGCGCTGCGCCGTACGTCGTCGGCGTCGTGCCGCCCGGGGCGGGCGGCGCCGCCCGGCCGGGGCCGTCGGTGTGCGGCGACCCGGGGCCATAGACTGGTGCGCTGCCCGTCGTCCACCCCGCCCGAGAGGCCCCGACCCGCCCATGAAGCTCGTGTTCGCCGGCACCCCCGAGGTCGCCGTTCCCGCTCTGGACGCCCTGATCGCCTCCCGGCGGCACGAGGTGGCCGCCGTCGTCACCCGGCCCGACGCGCCGGCCGGGCGTGGCCGCCGGCTCGTCGCGAGCCCGGTCGCCGAGCGGGCCGAGGAGGCCGGCATCGAGGTCCTCAAGCCGGTCAAGCCCAGGGACCCGGAGTTCCTGGAGCGGCTGCGCGAGATCGCCCCGGACTGCTGCCCCGTCGTCGCCTACGGGGCCCTGCTGCCGCGGGTCGCCCTGGACGTGCCCGTCCACGGCTGGGTCAACCTGCACTTCTCGCTGCTGCCCGCCTGGCGCGGCGCCGCACCGGTGCAGCACGCCATCATGGCGGGGGACGAGATCACCGGCGCCTCGACCTTCCTGATCGAGGAGGGCCTGGACTCCGGACCCGTCTACGGCACGATCACGGAGCAGATCCGGCCCACCGACACCAGCGGCGACCTGCTCACCCGGCTCGCCTTCGCCGGTGCCGGGCTGCTCGCCGCGACCATGGACGGCATCGGGGACGGCACCCTCAAGGCCGTGCCGCAGCCCGCCGACGGCGTCACCCTCGCCCCGAAGATCACCGTTGAGGACGCCCGCATCGACTGGGCCGCGCCCGCCCTGCGCGTCGACCGCGTGGTGCGCGGCTGCACCCCCGCTCCCGGCGCCTGGACGACCTTCCGCGGCGAGCGCCTGAAGCTCGTCCAGGTCGCCGCCGTGCCCCAGCGGACCGACCTGGCGCCGGGCGCGATCTCGGCCGCCAAGAACAACGTGTACGTGGGCACCGGGTCCTACGCCGTCGAGCTGCTGTGGGTCCAGGCGCAGGGCAAGAAGCCGATGCGTGCCGCGGACTGGGCGCGCGGCGTGCGCATCACGGAGGGCGAGACGCTCGGGGGCTGATCCGGGCCGGTCCCTCGGCGGGGGAGGGAACGGCAGCGCCGGGGGACCGCCGGGCGGATCCGGCCCACCGCGGTCCGGCCTTCCCCCGGGTACAGCACGGACCGAGGCACCGTGACCCGGGCGCTGGTGAGCAGCGCGGGCGGGCCACGGGCGCATACCCGCACCCCTGACGACGCGGACCGCCCGTTTCCCCGACGACGCGGACCCCGATGCCCCAACGGCGTGAACCGCCCGTCCTCCCCACCTCCCGACGCCGTGGGCCGCCGTCCCCTCACGGGGGCGACCGTGGGCCGTCGTCCCCTCACGGCGGCGACCATGGGCCGCGGCCCCGCCCGGCCGGGCCGACGCCCGGCGCACGGCCCGGAGGGCGGGACGTAGGCTGGACGCACAGCGCACCCAGACATCCGGAGCACCTTTTTCGTGAGCGACACCGCCCGTCGGCCCCGCAAGCCCGCCAAGCCCTACCGCCGGCCCAAGAAGGACCCCGTCCGCATCCTCGCCTTCGAGGCGCTGCGTGCTGTGGACGAGCGGGACGCCTACGCCAACCTCGTCCTGCCGCCGCTGCTGCGCAAGGCGCGCGAGAAGGGCGACTTCGACGGGCGGGACGCGGCGCTGGCCACCGAGTTGGTCTACGGCACGCTGCGGCGGCAGGGCACCTACGACGCGATCATCGCCGACTGCGTCGACCGGCCGCTGCGGGAGGTCGACCCGCCGGTCCTCGACGTGCTGGCCCTGGGCGTGCACCAGCTCCTCGGCACGCGCATCCCGACGCACGCCGCCGTGTCCGCCACCGTCGAGCTGGCGCGCGTCGTCCTCGGCGACGGGCGCGCCAAGTTCGTCAACGCGGTCCTGCGCAAGGTCGCGCAGGACGACCTCGACGGATGGCTGGAGCGGATCGCGCCGCCCTACGACGAGGACCCGGAGGACCACCTCGCCGTCGTGCACTCCCACCCCCGCTGGATCGTCTCGGCCCTGTGGGACTCCCTGGGCGGCGGGCGCGCCGGGATGGAGGATCTGCTGGAGGCCGACAACGAGCGGCCCGAGGTGACGCTCGTCGCCCGGCCGGGGCGTGCCACCACGCAGGAGCTGCTGCACGAGGAGGCCGCGGTGCCGGGGCGCTGGTCGCCGTACGCGGTCCGGCTCACCGAGGGCGGTGAGCCGGGAGCCGTGGAGGCCGTGCGGGAAGGCCGGGCGGGCGTGCAGGACGAGGGCAGCCAGCTAGTGGCGCTGGCCCTCGCGAACGCGCCCCTGGAGGGGCCGGACGAGAAGTGGCTCGACGGCTGCGCCGGACCCGGCGGCAAGGCGGCGCTGCTCGCGGCGCTGGCCGCCGAGCGCGGAGCCGTCCTGGTCGCCTCCGAGAAGCAGCCCCACCGGGCCGGCCTGGTCGCGAGGGCGCTGGCCGGCAACCCCGGGCCGTATCAGGTCGTCACCGCCGACGGGACCCGGCCGGCGTGGCGGCCCGGCACCTTCGACCGCGTGCTCGTGGACGTGCCGTGCACCGGGCTGGGGGCGCTGCGCCGCCGGCCCGAGGCGCGGTGGCGGCGCCGCCCGGAGGACCTGGACGCCTTCGCCCCGCTCCAGCGCGGGCTGCTGCGCACGGCCCTGGAGTCGGTGCGCGTCGGCGGGGTCGTCGGCTACGCCACCTGCTCGCCCCACCTCGCCGAGACCCGGGCCGTCGTCACCGACCTGCTCAAGCAGTTCCCCGGCGCCGAGCTGCTCGACGCCCGCCCCCTGCTGCCGGGCGTACCGGCCCTCGGCGACGGCCCCGACGTCCAGCTGTGGCCGCACCTGCACGGCACCGACGCGATGTATCTGGCGCTCATCCGCCGGACCGGCTGATCACGGCCGCAGCGCGGGCGTCCCGGCCGTGACCGGCCCTCCTGCCGTTCGGCCGGCCCTCCGGGTCGTCCGGGCGCGCGTCGCGGCCCACGGTCTGCGCCGGGCAGGGTCCGGCGTGCCGGAGCAGCGTGCCGCGCCGGCCCGGCGGGAGCCCAGGAGGGGCAACGCGGGCGGCCGAGACGTGAAGGACGGCTCCGGCAGGAATTCAGCCGGGGACCGGGGCGAACAACCGTGCCCGGGCATGGCAGTCTTGGGGCATGGCCGTGCAGATCAACCCCAGCATGCTGTCCGCCGACTTCGCGCGCCTCGCCGACGAGGCGCGGGCGGTGGAAGGGGCCGACTGGCTCCATGTCGACGTCATGGACAACCATTTCGTCCCCAACCTCACGCTCGGTGTGCCGGTCGTGGAGTCCCTGGCCCGTGCGACGGACACCCCGCTGGACTGCCACCTGATGATCGAGGACCCCGATCGCTGGGCACCGCAGTACGTCGAAGCGGGTGCCTCCTCCGTCACCTTCCACGTCGAGGCGGCCGCCGCGCCCGTGCGGCTCGCCCGGGAGATCCGGGCCAAGGGCGCCCGGGCGTCGATGGCCCTGAAGCCCGCCACCCCCATCGAGCCGTACGAGGACCTGCTCCCCGAGCTCGACATGCTGCTGATCATGACGGTGGAGCCCGGCTTCGGCGGCCAGGCGTTCCTCGACATCATGCTGCCGAAGATCCGCCGCACCCGTGAGCTCATCGCCAAGCACGGCCTCGAGCTGTGGCTCCAGGTCGACGGCGGGGTCTCGGCCACGACGATCGAACGGTGCGCGGACGCCGGCGCCGACGTCTTCGTGGCCGGCTCGGCGGTGTACGGCGCCGAGGACCCGGCCGAGGCGGTCCGCGCCCTGCGCCGCCAGGCGGAGGCGGTCACCGCGAAGGCGTCCTGGGCATGCGACCACTGAGCCACAGCTACGTGAACGGCCGCCCATCGGGGCGGATCAAGTCCGCCGGATCTGCAAGGATGAACGGCGAATCCAGAGTGTGAACAGCAGTGAGGAGATCGCCGTGTCGGGTATGTCGGCGGGCCGGTCAGCCATGCGGATGGGACCCGCTGAGCTGGTGCAGGCGGCGGCCATGGCCCGCCGCTTCTACCTCGAGGGCAAATCCAAGATCCAGATCGCGGAGGAGTTCGGCGTCAGCCGCTTCAAGGTGGCCCGGGTCCTGGAGACGGCCCTCGAACGGGATCTGGTGCGCATCGAGATCCGCGTGCCGGCCGAGCTGGACGCCGAGCGCTCGGACGCGCTCCGCGCCCGCTACGGCCTCAGGCACGCCGTCGTGGTCGAGTCCCCGGCCGACGCGGAGGAGACGCCCGATCCTGAGAACCTGGGAGAGGTCGCCGCGGACCTGCTCGGCGAGCTCGTCAACGAGGGCGACGTCCTCGGTCTGGCCTGGGGCCGTTCCACCATCCACATGGCGGCCGCCCTCGACCGGCTGCCGCCGTGCACGGTGGTGCAGCTGACCGGCGTGTACGACGCCGGGACCTCCGAGCGCGGCTCGGTCGAGGCCGTCCGCCGCGCCGCCCAGGTGTCGGGCGGCGACGCCCACCCCATCTACGCGCCCATGCTGCTGCCGGACGCGGCCACGGCGACGGCGCTGCGCCACCAGACGGGGATCGCCCGGGCCTTCGAGTACTTCGACAAGGTCACGGTCGCCTGCGTGTCGATCGGCTCCTGGGAGCCGGGCATCTCGACGGTGCACGACATGCTCAGCGAGGAGGAGCGCGCCCACTACGCCTCCCTCGGCGTGGCCGCCGAGATGGCCGCGCACCTCTTCGACGCCGAGGGCCGGCGGGTCGGACGGGACCTGGGGGAGCGCTGCATCACGGTCAAGGCCGACCAGCTGCGCCGCATCCCGGAGGTCGTCGCGATCGCGGGCGGTCAGCGCAAGGCGGCGGCGATCGACGCGGTGCTGCGGTCGGGGCTCGTCACCAGCCTCGTCACGGACACCTCGGCGGCGGACTACCTGATCACCGCCGGGTCCACGCCCAGGCCGGCGCTCAACCGGGCGGACCCCGACGGGCCCTGAGAGTCCGCACGAGCGCGCTCGCCGCGCCCGCCCCGTGCCCGGCACACCCCGTGCGGCGCACCGTGCACGGGAGGCCCGGCGCCCCGGGGACGGCCGTGGCGGCATGCCGCCGATGCCGCCACGGCCGTCCCCGGTGTGCTCGCGGGGCACCCCGGCCGTCCCGCCGCCGGGCCGGCGGCCTGGCCGCCGGCGGTGCGGACGCCGGGCCGCCACACTCCGGGCATCCTGGCATCCCCACTCGGACAATCCTCCGAACAACGCCCTGACCAGCTTGGACGAAGCGACCGGGCATCGGACCGCGGTCGCCGTGGGAGAATGAAGTACGTGCTCTTCCCCCTGGCTGACCGGTCCGGGGGCCGCCTTGAGATCGACTGGGATGTGCAGCACGTGCGTTTCCTCAATGACATCCGGCCCGCCTACGACCTGACGTACGACGACGTCTTCATGGTGCCGAGCCGCTCCGCCGTCGGCTCGCGTCAGGGCGTGGACCTCAGCTCCCCGGACGGCACGGGCACCACCATCCCGCTCGTCGTCGCCAACATGACCGCGATCGCCGGCCGCCGGATGGCCGAGACCGTGGCCCGCCGCGGCGGTCTGGTGATCATTCCCCAGGACATCCCGATCGAGGTCGTCACCGACGTGATCTCCTGGGTCAAGAGCCGTCACCTGGTCCTCGACACCCCGATCGTGCTGGCCCCGCACCAGACCGTCGCCGACGCGCTGTCCCTGCTGCCCAAGCGCGCCCACAACGCCGGCGTGGTCGTCGACGAGGACCACCGGCCCGTCGGTGTCGTCACCGACCGGGACCTCAGCGGCGTCGACCGCTTCACCCAGCTCGAAGTGGTGATGTCCAGGGACCTGCTGCTGCTGGACGCCGACATCGACCCGCGCGAGGCCTTCAACACCCTCGACGCGGCCAACCGGCGCTACGCCCCGGCCGTCGACCGGGACGGCAGGCTGGCCGGCATCCTCACCCGCAAGGGCGCCCTGCGTGCCACGCTGTACACGCCGGCCACCGACGCGCGGGGCAGGCTGCGCATCGGCGCCGCCGTCGGCATCAACGGCGACGTCGCGGGCAAGGCGCAGCAGCTGCTCGACGCGGGGGTGGACACGCTCGTCATCGACACCGCGCACGGCCACCAGGACTCGATGATCAGCGCCATCAAGCTGGTGCGCGACCTCGACCCGAAGGTGCCGCTCGCCGCGGGCAACATCGTCTCGGCCGAGGGCGTCAAGGACCTCGTCGAGGCCGGTGCGGACATCATCAAGGTCGGTGTCGGCCCCGGCGCCATGTGCACCACCCGCATGATGACCGGCGTGGGCCGGCCGCAGTTCTCCGCCGTCCTGGAGTGCGCCGCCGAGGCGAGGAAGTACGGCCGGCACGTCTGGGCCGACGGCGGTGTCCGCCACCCGCGCGACGTGGCCATGGCCCTCGCGGCCGGCGCGTCCAACGTGATGGTCGGCTCCTGGTTCGCGGGCACCTACGAGTCCCCGGGCGATCTCCAGCAGGACGCGAACGGCCGCCTGTACAAGGAGTCCTTCGGCATGGCCTCCGCGCGCGCCGTGGCCAACCGCACGTCGGACGAGTCGGCGTACGACCGCGCCCGCAAGGCCCTGTTCGAGGAGGGCATCTCCACCTCCCGCATGTTCCTCGACCCGGCCCGCCCGGGCGTCGAGGACCTGATCGACTCGATCATCGCGGGCGTCCGCTCCTCGTGCACCTACGCCGGCGCCGCCTCCCTGGAGGAGTTCGCCGAGAAGGCCATCGTCGGCATCCAGAGCGCGGCCGGCTACGCCGAGGGCAAGCCGCTGCACGCCAGCTGGAACTGAGCCCGGGCCGCAGCCCCGACGGCCCCTGTCGTCCCCGCCGGGGAGGGCGGGGGCCGTCGGCCTTCTCCGGGCCGGTGCGCAGGCCGCGGACCGGGAGGCGCGTGCACCGGAGGCACCGGGACCGGAGGCACCGGGTACCGAACGGACACGGCGGCCCAATCCCGCCCGTCCCGTCCGCAACGGTCGAAAGCCCGCGCGCAACGAACACGCACACCGGCCCGAGGAACGCAACGATCTTGCGGGTATGCGCAAGGTTGCTGCATTACGCCCGTGAAGCGCCGCCTCATAGGGTGCTGCGCTGTACGTGGCGTGGCGGGGACCCCGCTCGGTGGGTTCCTGCCCTCGCAGGAGGTGCCGCCGGTCCCCGCCGCCCTCACCGGCAGCGATAAGGAGCCAGCGCGTGCTCGACCAAGGCGCACCCGCGCAGAACCTCGCAAGACCCGTCCCCGCGTCCCCGGGCGCCGGTGCGCGCCTGATGCGCCGCAAGCCCGTGGAACGCCTGGTCGCCGAGGGTGGCCAGGGGGAGGGAGGGAGCCTGCGGCGCTCCCTCGGCCTGTGGCAGCTGACGATGATCAGCATCGGCGCCACCCTGGGGACCGGCATCTTCGTCGTCCTCGGCGAGGCCGTGCCCAAGGCCGGTCCGGCCGTCACCCTGTCCTTCGTGATCGCCGGTCTGACGGCGCTGTTCTCGGCGCTGTCCTACGCCGAGCTGGCCGGCACCATCCCGGTCTCCGGGTCGTCCTACTCGTATGCGTACGCAACGATGGGGGAGCTGATCGCCTGGGTCTGCGGCTGGTGCCTGATCCTGGAGTACGGCGTGTCGGTCGCCGCCGTGGCCGTCGGCTGGGGGGAGTACCTCAACGAACTCCTCGACGGGACGATCGGCGTGACCATCCCGGCGGCGCTCTCGGCACCGCCCGGCGACGGCGGCGTCTTCAACCTGCCGGCGCTGATCGTCGTGCTGCTGGCGATGGCGTTCCTGATGGGCGGCGCGCGGGAGTCCGCGCGTGCCAACACGATCATGGTCTGTGTGAAGATCGCCGCGCTGGTGCTGTTCTGCGCCGTCGGCATCCAGGGCTTCCGGTCGGGCAACTACGACCACTTCATGCCGCTCGGCATGGCCGGGGTCAGTGCGGCGGGCGCGACCCTGTTCTTCTCCTACATCGGCTTCGACGCCGCCTCGACGGCCGGTGAGGAGGCCAAGAACGCGCAGCGCGACCTGCCGCGCGCCATCATGCTCTCCCTGGTCGTCGTGACCGTGCTGTACGTCCTCGTCGCGGCCGTGGCCGTCGGCGCCAAGCCCTGGCGGCGGTTCGGCGACTCCGAGGCCGCGCTGGCCCAGATCATGCGCGAGGTGACCGGCCAGACCTTCTGGGGGACGCTGCTGGCCGCCTGCGCGGTCGTCGCGATCGCCAGCGTCGTGCTGACCGTGCTGTACGGGCAGACCCGCATCCTGTTCGCGATGTCCCGGGACGGCCTCGTGCCCCGGGTGTTCGCCAAGGTCCACCCGAGGACCGGCACGCCCCGCGCCAACACGCTGATCGTCTCCCTGTTCTGCGGGGTCCTCGCCGCCGCCGTCCCGCTGGGCCAGCTCGCCGACGCCACCAGCATCGGCACCCTGTTCGCCTTCGCGCTGGTCAACGTGGCCGTCGTGGTGCTGCGCCGGACCCGCCCCACGATGCACCGCACCTTCCGCGTGCCGCTGTCCCCGGTCCTGCCCGCGCTGGGCCTCGTGCTCTGCCTGTGGATGATGGGCAGCCTGTCCGCCGTCACCTGGGTGGTCTTCGGGGTCTGGATGGCGGCCGGGCTCGTGTTCTACTTCGTGTACGGCTACCGCCGTTCCCGTCTCGCGACCCCGGAGCGCTCGACGACTCCGGGCGGTCCCGCGGCGGCAGACCAGTGACCGAACCCGCAGAAGTGATCCACCTTCAGTGCTGAACGATCTCGACGAACGCATCGTGCACGCCCTCGCCGAGGACGCCCGCCGCTCCTACGCGGACATCGGGCAACTGGTCGGCCTGTCCGCGCCCGCCGTCAAGCGGCGCGTGGACCGACTGCGCGCCACCGGGGCGATCACCGGCTTCACCGTACGGGTGGATCCGGCCGCGCTCGGCTGGGAGACGGAGGGGTTCGTCGAGATCTACTGCCGGCGCAACACCTCGCCCGAGACCATTCAGCGGGGCCTGGAGCGCTACCAGGAGGTCGTGGCCGCCTCCACCGTCACCGGTGACGCCGACGCGATCGCGCAGGTGTTCGCCGCCGACATGCGGCACTTCGAGCGGGTCCTGGAGCGGATCGCGGGTGAGCCGTTCGTGGAGCGCACGAAGTCCGTCCTCGTCCTGTCCCCGCTGCTGCGCCGCTTCTCGTCCGGCTCGCCCACGTAGGCCCGGCCGGACACCGTGCCGTGGTCCCGGCCGAGCCACACGGCCCGGCCAGGACCGCACGCACCGCCCCGGCCGGGCCGCTCCTCTGCCCGGCCGGGGCCGACACGGACACCGATCCTGCCCGCGGCCACCTGACGCACGGCATTCCACCGCCCCGGACGCACCGCCCGTCGCCCGCCACGCCCTGGGCCGACCGCGCGCGCCTGAGAACGTGCCCGGGCCGGGCACGCCACGCCGTCGCGTGCGGGACCAGTCCCCACGGTGGCCGCCCACCCCGGCCGGTCCGCGATGCCGGACGGACCGCCCTCGTCCCGCCGCGCCCTGGGCCGGCTGCGAGCGTCCGAGAACGGGTCCGGGCCCGCACATCGCCGTGCGCCGACGGTTGCCCTGGTGGCCCGCATCCCAGGCCGGTCCGTGATGCCGGAGGGACTGTCCTCGTCCCGCCGTGCCCTGGGCCGGCTGCGAGCGTCCGAGAACGGGTCCGGGCCCGCATACCGCCGTGCGCCGACGGTTGCCCCGGTGGCCCCCATCCCCGGCCGGTCCGCGATGCGGACGGACCGCCGTCGCCCGAGCGGGCAGCACCCTCCGCCCAGCCGGGACGCCACCTCCCGCCCTGCCGGCCGGAACCCTCCCAGGCGGACGCCACCCCGTGCCCGAGGCCCCGACGCGGTGCCCGCCCGCGAGCACGCAACGAATCGCCGCCCGGCGCCCGGCGGACGCAATGATCAGCCCACCGGCGCGCAACGGCTTCCGCTTGTCCGGCCGAGCCCGCCGACCGTACGGTCTATTGCGACCCCCCAACGCCCTCCGCACGGTGAGGACCACGCATGCGCACCGCCCTGCTCCAGAGCTCCGGCCACCCCGGCGCGACCGTCGGGAACCTCAAGGTCCTCGACGAGGCCGCCGGCCGGGCCGCCGTCTCCGGCGCGGGGCTTCTGGTCGCCCCCGAGCTTTTCCTCACCGGGTACGCGATCGGCGACGACATCGGCCGCCTCGCCGAGCCGGCCGACGGCCGGTCGGCGGACGCGGTCGCCGAGACGGCCGCCCGGCACGGCCTGGCCATCGCCTACGGCTACCCGGAGCGGGACGGCGACACGGTCTACAACTCCGCACAGCTCGTCTCCGCCGACGGCACCCGCCTCGCGAACTACCGCAAGACCCACCTCTACGGGGGCTTCGAGCGCGACCACTTCACGCCGGGAGAGCGCACGGTCGTCCAGGCCGAGCTGGACGGTCTGACCGTCGGCCTGATGATCTGCTACGACGTGGAGTTCCCGGAGAACGTCCGGGCCCACGCCGTCGCCGGCACCGACCTCCTGCTGGTGCCGACGGCGCAGCTCCACCCCTTCGAGTTCGTCGCCGAGTCGCTCGTCCCGGTGCGGGCCTTCGAGAACCAGATGTACGTCGCCTACGTCAACCGGGTCGGCCAGGAGGGCGAGTTCGAGTTCGTCGGCCTCTCCGCCCTCGCCGGACCCGACGGGGTCGCCCGCACCCGGGCCGGCCGGACGGAGCAGTTGCTCGTGGCCGACGTCGACCCCGCCTTCCTCGCGGCCTCCCGTGCGGCGAACCCGTATCTGACGGACCGCCGCCCCGGCCTCTACGGGTCCCTGACCTGATCCCCCGGCCGCTTCCCCCCGTTCCACCCTTGAGCTTCCGGCTTTTCGTGCAAGGAGTCCGTACCCCATGACGTCCACGGTGCCCAACGCCGTCGAGCACGCAGACGAGCAGCAGCCGCCGATCACCATGTTCGGCCCGGACTTCCCGTACGCGTACGACGACTTCCTCGCCCACCCGGCCGGCCTCGGGCAGATACCCGCGACCGAGCACGGCACCGAGGTCGCGGTCGTCGGCGGTGGTCTGTCCGGCATCGTCGCCGCCTACGAGCTGATGAAGATGGGCCTGAAGCCCGTCGTCTACGAGGCCGACCAGATCGGCGGCCGGCTGCGCACGGTCGGCTTCGAGGGCTGCGACCCGTCGCTGACCGCCGAGATGGGCGCCATGCGCTTCCCGCCGTCCTCCACGGCCCTGCAGCACTACATCGACCTGGTGGGCCTGGAGACCAGGCCCTTCCCGAACCCGCTCGCCGAGGCGACCCCGTCGACCGTCGTCGACCTCAAGGGCGAGTCGCACTACGCCGAGACCATCGGCGACCTGCCGCAGGTCTACCGGGACGTCGCGGACGCCTGGAACCGCTGCCTGGAGGAGGGCGCCGACTTCTCCGACATGAACCGCGCGATGCGCGAGCGGGACGTGCCGCGCATCCGGGAGATCTGGTCGAAGCTCGTCGAGAAGCTCGACAACCAGACGTTCTACGGCTTCCTGTGCGACTCGGAGGCCTTCAGGTCCTTCCGCCACCGCGAGATCTTCGGCCAGGTCGGCTTCGGCACCGGTGGCTGGGACACCGACTTCCCCAACTCCATCCTGGAGATCCTGCGCGTCGTCTACACCGAGGCCGACGACCACCACCGCGGCATCGTCGGCGGCTCCCAGCAGCTGCCGCTCAGGCTGTGGGAGCGCGAGCCGGAGAAGCTCGTGCACTGGCCCTACGGCACCTCGCTGAAGACCCTGCACGTGAACGGCGAGCCACGCCCCGCGGTCACCCGGCTGCACCGCACCGCCGGCAACCGGATCACGGTGACGGACGCCGACGGCGACATCCGCACCTACCGGGCGGCCGTGTTCACGGCCCAGTCCTGGATGCTGCTGTCCAAGATCCAGTGCGACGACGCCCTCTTCCCGATCGACCACTGGACCGCCATCGAGCGCACCCACTACATGGAGTCCAGCAAGCTCTTCGTCCCCGTCGACCGGCCGTTCTGGCGGGACAAGGCCGTCGACGACGAGGGCAACCCGACCGGCCGCGACGTCATGTCGATGACCCTCACCGACCGCATGACCCGCGGCACCTACCTGCTCGACGACGGCCCGGACCGGCCCGCCGTGATCTGCCTGTCCTACACCTGGTGCGACGACAGCCTGAAGTGGCTGCCGCTGTCCGCGAACGAGCGGATGGAGGTCATGCTCAAGTCGCTGTCGGAGATCTATCCGAACGTCGACATCCGCAAGCACATCATCGGCAACCCGGTGACGGTCTCCTGGGAGAACGAGCCCTACTTCATGGGCGCGTTCAAGGCCAACCTGCCCGGCCACTACCGCTACCAGCGGCGCCTGTTCACGCACTTCATGCAGGACCGGCTGCCCGAGGACAAGCGCGGCATCTTCCTGGCCGGCGACGACGTCTCCTGGACGGCCGGCTGGGCGGAGGGCGCCGTGCAGACCGCGCTGAACGCGGTCTGGGGCGTCATGCGCCACTTCGGCGGACAGACCGACCCGTCCAACCCCGGCCCCGGCGACCTCTACGACGAGATCGCCCCCGTCGAACTGCCGGAGGACTAGGCCCTGTCCGACCATGCGCGTCTGCCGCGCGACGCCCTGCACGCTTCCCCAGGCTCTCGGCTTCGCTCGAGCAGGGGGTGCCCCAGCTCGCCGCACCGGCCCCGGACCCGAGTACGTCCCGTACGAGGGCCTGGGGCCGGCACGCCGAGAGCACGCACCCGACGCCGCGCGGCCGCCCCTCGGGCGACGACGCGCATGGTCAGACCTAGGGGTCTGCCCCCGAGGCCGGCTCACACCCCGGCCGCCCGTGCCTTCTCGTACACCTCCGCGGCGACGTCCTGGAGCTCCCGGGCGTCGCGCACGGTGGCCTGGAAGTCGACCAGGATCTCCTCCAGGCCGATCGCGGCGTGGGCGGCCAGGTCCTCGACGATCTGGTCGGCGTCGCCCTGGAAGGGGGACCGGCCGCCGTCGCGGGCCTTCGCCGAGTACCTGGCGTTGGCCCTGAGTACCGTCCGGATCGGCTCATGGCGGCCGCGCTCGGCGGCGAGCTCCTGCAGCTCGGCCCACTGGCTCGCGACCCGCGCGACACCCGCGCCCAGCGGCAGCCAGCCGTCGGCGTGGTCGACCAGCCGGCGCATGGCCCGCGGCGTGCTCGCGGCCAGCAGGATCGGGACGGGCCGGGCCGGCTTCGGGCCGACGACGGCCGACTCGATCGTCGTCACCTCCCCGGCGTAGCGCACCGGGTCGGGCCCCCACACCGCCCGGCACACGTCGATGACCTCCTCCAGCATCCGGCCGCGCTCCTCGATCGGCCGGATTCCCGAGGCCGCGTACTCGTCCAGGGACCAGCCCGTGCCGAAGCCCGCCAGCACCCGGCCGCCGCTCGCCGCGTCCAGCGTGGCGAGGGTCTTGGCGAGCTGGAAGGGCATGTGCAGCGGCGCCACCAGCACGCTGCTGCCCAGCCGGACCCGTTCGGTGGCCGCCGCGGCCAGGGTGAGCGTGACCAGCGGATCGGCGACGCCGCGGTAGGAGTCCGGCCAGGGCAGGCCCTCGACGCCGTACAGGCCCTGGGTGGCGGGCTCCGGGACCAGGGCCCGCTCGTAGACCCAGAGGCTGTCGTAACCGATCCGCTCCGCGGCGCGCGCCACGTCGGGCACGTCCCTGCCGAGGCGGTACTGACGGTTCTGCGGAAGGCCCAGTCCCAGACGGATCGCCATGGCGGTGCACCCCTTCGTGGTCTGCCGTGTCCGCCGCACAACGTACAGTGACCGCCGGCCGGTCCACCGGCAGGTCCGCGGGGGCTGTCCGGATCAGTCCGGCAGGGGAGTGAGCAGCATGCGTCCGGCGAAGCCGACCGCCGTGTCCAGCCGCAGGGCGAACTCCTCGGCCAGGTCGGGCAGGCGCCGCAGCGCCCACAGCGCCCGCGCCGCCGACCAGGTGGCGTCCCGGGCCCGCTCCAGGCTCCACGAGCCGAGGAGATGGGTGAGCGGATCGGCGATCTGCAGCAGGTCCGGCCCGGGCATGAGGTCTTCGCGGATGCGCTCCTCCAGGGAGACGAGCAGGTCGCCCACCCGGTCGAACTCGTCCTCCAGGTCGGCCGGTTCGCAGCCGAGCGCACGGCAGGCGTCCACGACGGCGAGCGCCAGGTCGTGGCCGATGTGCGCGTTGATGCCCGCCAGCGCGAACTGCAGCGGGCGTACGCCGGGATGGCGGCGGAACTGGAACAGCGGCCGCCAGCAGGCCGGTGGACGCCGGTCGCCGGCCACCGCCTCCACGGCGGCGAGATACCGCTCCGCGAAGCGGACGTCCAGCGTGGTCACGGCCCGCGGGTCCGTGAACCGCCCCGTCTCCAGGCGCCGGCCGACCTCCTCGGTGACGGCGAGGTAGACGCGGTTGAACACCGCGACCCCGTCCCGCTCCGGCAGCGAGGCGTCCAGGGCGCGCATCCGGGCCACGACCGCGTCCACGGTGCCCGCGCGAGGGGTGAGGTGTGCCGAGGGGGCCATGGGGGCAGGTTCCCAGGCCCGCACCGGCGCGGGCGCCGACCGGCCCGGCGCTTCCCCAGAACGGGGGAACCCTGCCACGGCGCGGCGCGGGCGCGCGGGGGAAGCCGGTCCCGGTACCCCGGGCTGCTCCCGCTGCCCGGTGGGCCGCGCCAAGGGCCGGTCCGCGCGTTGCCCGGGACGGGGCCGGCCCGGATCGTCCGCCGTCACGGGCGGGACCGACCCCGCGAACTGATCCACGTCGGCACCGGTGAAGCCGGCCGGGGACCCGACGGCGTGGCCGCCAGGTCCCCGGCCGACGGGCCGGTGCTACGCCGCCCGGGGGCGGCCACTCGATCCGGTCGCTGCCTACGACCGGGCGCGGTGAGCGCCGTCCTGGGCCGGGCCCCGCTGAACCGCGGTGCCGTCCTGGGCCGGGTCCCGCTGAGCCGCCGTGTCATCCTCGGTCCTCTCGTCGTACGACGAGGTGCCCTCGTCCAGCAGCGGTTCCTGCGTCTTGAGGTGGGCCGGCGCGAACAGCCGCAGCGCGTGGTAGCCGGTGATCACGACCAGCGTGCCCAGCGCGATGCCGCTGAGGGAGAAGCTGTCGGTGAACTTCATGGTGACGTTGCCGACGCCGATGATGATGCCGGCGGCGGCCGGCACCAGGTTGAGCGGGTTGCGCAGGTCGACCCGGGCGTTCGTCCAGATCTGGGCGCCGAGCAGACCGATCATGCCGTACAGGATGACCGTGATCCCGCCCAGCACCCCGCCGGGCACCGCGGCCACGACCGCGCCGAACTTCGGGCAGACGCCGAACAGCAGCGCGAAGCCGGCGGCGGCCCAGTAGGCGGCGGTCGAGTAGACACGCGTCGCGGCCATCACGCCGATGTTCTCGGAGTACGTGGTGTTGGGCGGGCCGCCGACCGCGGTGGACAGCATGGAGGCCACGCCGTCGGCCGAGATCGCGGTGCCCAGCTTGTCGTCCAGCGGGTCGCCGGTCATCTCGCCGACCGCCTTGACGTGCCCGGCGTTCTCCGCGACCAGCGCGATGACGACGGGGAGTGCGACGAGGATCGCCGACCACTGGAAGGACGGCCCGTGGAAGGAGGGCAGCCCGATCCAGTCGGCCCGGCCGACGGCGGAGAGGTCCAGCCGCCAGTGGTCGGTGAGCTTGCCGCTCGCGTCGACCGAGTGGATCTTGCCGAAGAACTGGTCGCACGCCCAGGAGAAGACGTACCCGAAGACGAGGCCGAGGAAGATCGCGATGCGGGACCAGAAGCCGCGCAGGCAGACCACGGCCAGCCCGGTGAAGAGCATGACCAGCAGCGCCGTCCACTGGTCCTGGGGCCAGTACGTCGTCGCCGTCACCGGGGCCAGGTTGAAGCCGATCAGCATGACGACCGCGCCGGTCACGACCGGCGGCATGGCCGCGTGGATGATCCGCGCCCCGAAGCGCTGCACGGCGAGGCCCACCAGGAACAGCGCCGCGCCGACGACGAGGACCGCGCCGGTCACGGTCGCGCTCGTGCCGCCCTGCGCGCGGATGACCGCGGCGACACCGACGAAGGACAGCGAGCAGCCCAGGTAGCTGGGCACCCGGCCGCGCGTGGCGAGCAGGAAGATGACCGTCGCGACACCCGACATCATGATCGCGAGGTTGGGGTCGAGGCCCATGAGTACGGGGGCGACGAAGGACGCGCCGAACATCGCCACGACGTGCTGGGCACCGAGCCCGACCGTGCGGGGCCAGGAGAGCCGTTCGTCGGGCCGGACGACCGCTCCGGGTGCGGGCGTCCGCCCGTCACCGTGCAGTTTCCAGCGCACGCCGAGGTCCATGGTGGGGTTTCGCTTTCTGTTTTCGGCCACTGTCCGAACCATTGTCCAGGGTGACCGGCCGTGCTCGTTCACCTGATCGCACCAGCCGGCCGTGTGCGCGCGCGCCGGCCGGCGGCCGGCGGCCCGGTGCGGCGACGCCGCGGCCGGGGACACGGGGCCGGCCGGTACCGCCCCGCCAGCCCTCCTGAGCGTCCGCTTAGGATGGGTGCGCAGACCGCCTCACCAGTGACGTTCAGGAGCACCGCCCGTGACCGCCGAAGCCCCGACCGCCCCTGCTCTGTCGTACGGCCGGCTGATCCCCGTCGCCGTCCACTTCGACGACCTCGACGCGCTCGGGCTGCTGCACAACGCCCGCTACCCGCTGATGGTCGAACGGGCCTGGGCCGAACTGTGGCGCGAGCACGGGTTCCACTTCGAGGGCGACTGGGGGGCGGCCGGTGACGCCTGCAACGCCGTCAAGGAACTCCGGATCACCTACGAGGCCCCGGTGACCCGGCCGGGTGCCCACGCGGTCCACCTGTGGCTGGAACGGCTCGGCAACACCGGCCTGACGTACGGCTTCCGTTTCTGCTCGGCGGACGGCGCGGTGACGTTCGCTCGCGGCACCCGGGTGCTGGTCCGGCTGGACGCGGAAACCCTGCGCCCCGCGCCGTGGAGCGAGCGCTTCAGGGCCGCGGCTCGGGAACTGCTGCGCCCTGAGAGCTGACCTTCGGCCGGCCCCGGTCGCCCGCGCGCAGCACCCTCGCGAGGGCGGCCAGCCCGCAGGCCAGCACGGTGACGAGGGCGAACGACACCACCAGGCTGGTCGCCTGGGCCAGCCCCCCGATCGCGCCCGGCGCGACCAGCCCCGAGGCGTACGTGATGGTCGCCACGCCCGCGATGGCCTGGCCGGGGTTCGGCCCGCTGCGGCCCGCCGCCGCGAAGCACAGCGGCACGACGACCGCGATCCCGAGCCCCAGCAGGGCGAACCCGGTCATCGCGACCGCCGGGTGCCCCGCCAGGACGACGAGCAGCCCGCCGAGCGCGGCGAGGACACCGCTCACCCGCACGGTGCGCACCGAGCCGAACCGGTCCACCACCCTGTCGCCCGCGATCCGGGCCACGGCCATGGTGAGGGCGAAGCCCGTCGTGCACGCGGCCGCGAGGCCTGCGGAGGACTCCAGCCGGGTCCGCAGGTACACCGCGGACCAGTCCAGGCTCGCGCCCTCGGCGAACACCGCGCAGAACCCGATCGTCCCGATCAGCAGCGCCGACCTCGGCGGCAGGGCGAACCGGGGCGGCGGCTCCTCGTCCGCCGCGGGCCGCAGGTCGAGCACCCAGGTGCACACCACCAGCCCCGCGGCGGTCAGGAACCCGGCCGCCAGTGCGTGGTGCAGCCGGGCGTCCGAGCCGAGGTGGGCGGCGAGCGTGCCGGCCGCGGATCCGGCCAGCGCGCCGGCGCTCCACATGCCGTGCAGTCCGGACATGATCGACCGGCCGAGCCGGCTCTCGACCTCCACGCCCAGCGCGTTCATCGCGACGTCGGCCATGCCCGCGGTGGCGCCGTAGACGAACAGGGCCAGGCAGAGCGTGAGGAGGCTGGGCGCGAGGGCCGGCAGGGCCAGCGACAGCGTCCACAGCGCGATCAGCGCCCGCAGGGCATTGCGCGTGCCGAGGCGGTGGCTGACGCCGCCCGCGAGCGGCATGGCGAGCGAGGCGCCGAGCGCGGGGAAGGCCAGCGCGAGTCCCAGCTGCCCGGCGCCGATCGAGGCGTGGTCCTGGATCCACGGCACGCGGGTCGCGAACGAGCCGGTGACGGCTCCGTGGACGGCGAACACGGCCGCCACGGCGTACCGGGCGCGCCTCACCTCGCGTCGGCCGAAGACCACGGTGCCCATGGTGACCTCCCCTCCCGTCCCGCCGCCCGTCCGATGTCCGCGTCGGTCGACGCCCCTCGGTCGTGCCGCCCGGGCCGCGGGACGGGGCGCCCCCGGCCGAAGTCCCCCGACTGCCTCAGCTCGGCCGGGCCGCACCCCCGAACCGGCCGGCCAGGTACTCCTCGAACGTGCGCTTCCCCACCGCGTGCGCCGGTGCCAGGTGGCCGCCGTCGCGGAACCCCCGGTACGCCTTCCCGGCGAGCGGTACGGTGACCACCGCCCGCCGCCGTCCAGCCGCCCGCAGATACGCCCGGGCCAGCGACTCGCAGGTGCGCA
The DNA here is from genome assembly GCF_040645305.1 of Streptomyces sp. NPDC046831. NCBI lineage: Bacteria > Bacillati > Actinomycetota > Actinomycetes > Kitasatosporales > Streptomycetaceae > Streptomyces > Streptomyces sp. NPDC046831. The sequence goes on from NZ_JBEYXZ010000005.1 coordinate 245,751, forward strand.
CCTCGGGCCCGCCCATGTCCGGCACCCGTCCCGCCGGCGCCCCCGTCGCCAGTTCGGCGAGCCGGCCGGCGACCTCCGCCGTCTCGATCGGCTGGTCCCGTACGCCGGCCGGCACCAGCATGACCGGCGGCTTGGCCAGCGCCTGGAACATCTGCACGAGCAGGTCGTGGAACTGGGTCGTGCGCAGCACGGTCCAGCCGAGCCCCGACTGCTCGACGAGCCGCTCCACGGCGAGCTTGGTCCGGTAGTAGCCGAACGGCACCCGGTCGACGCCCACGATGGAGATGTAGACCAGATGGCCCACGCCGGCTCGCCGGGCCGCGTCGATCAGGTGCGCGGCCGCCTCCTCGTCGCCGCCCCGCGGTGAGCTCGCGCAGTGCACGATCGTGTCCGCGCCCGCCACGGCCCGGTCCAGCCCGGGCCCGCCCTCGCGCAGGTCGACGGGGTGGCTCGGGCTGTGCCGGCTCAGGGGCCGTACCTCCCGCCCGTCCGCCCGCAGCCGCTCCACGACGAGCCGGCCGAGCGTTCCGGTGCCGCCGGTCACCAGGATCGTGGTCATGGGCGTTCCGTCCCTTCGGACACGGCACCCCCCGCTGGGGTGCCCTGTGCCGACTCGGACGAATGGGCTGCGTGAAACGTGACAGGGCCGCACGCGAGCCGGCCGGCGCGGTGCGCAGCCGGCAAATCCGGGTCGTCGCGGTCCGCAGTCGGCAAGTCCGGGTCGTCGCGGTCGCGTCCGTGCCCTGGCCCGGCGAGACGGTCGGGGCAGCGGGTCCCGGCCGCCACCCACCCCACGGGAACGGGCCGCCGGCCGATCCGGTGAGGGGGCCCGGCGGCGGGCAAGGGCCGTCGTCACCGCCACCGGACCCGTGGTCCAGACCCTAAGAGGACTAGACCATTCTGGTCAATGGGTACGGGCCGCGCGCCAACCCCGTTGCCCGGCAGGGGGAGTCGGCTCGGGTCTCTCCCGCTCTCTTCCGCGCGGCACGCGGCGTCCGCACCGTCTGTGAGCGAGCCCACACCGATCGTCGGTCCGCGGGTGGGCGGATCATGGCACACTTGCCCTGTACCAGTAGCAGCGCACTCCGGGGTCGGTGAAAGTCCGAACCGGCGGTTACAGTCCGCGACCCGGTCGCCTCCAGCGGCCGGTTGACCAGGTGAAATTCCTGGACCGACGGTTAAAGTCCGGATGGGAGGCAGTGCGCGGCGGGCGAGCATGTGTGCGCGCCGCCGTCTGGGTCCGTCCTGCGGACGGGGCCCGTCCGGCGTCGCCCCGGCGTTTTCGCCCGTGTGCTCTGTCGTCATCGACAGCCCCGGAGTCCGTGCCCGAACGAGGCAGGAGGACCCGGGAAGTGTTCACCGGAATCGTCGAAGAGCTGGGCGAGGTCACGGCCGTCGAGGACCTCGGCGACGCCGCTCGCTTCCGGCTCCGCGGCCCCGTCGTGACCGAGGGCGCGCAGCACGGCGACTCCATCGCCGTGAACGGGGTCTGTCTCACCGTCGTCGAACACGAGGGCGACGAGTTCACCGCGGACGTCATGGCGGAGACCCTCAAGCGCTCCAGCCTCGGTGCCCTCGCCGTCGGTTCCCGCGTCAACCTGGAACGCCCCACCGCCGTCGGCGCGCGCCTCGGCGGGCACATCGTGCAGGGCCACGTCGACGGCACCGGCACGATCCTCGCCCGTACCCCCTCGGAGCACTGGGAGATCGTCAGGATCTCGCTCCCCGCGGACCTCGCGCGCTACGTCGTGGAGAAGGGCTCCATCACCGTCGACGGCATCAGCCTGACCGTCGTCGAGGCGGGCCCCGACTACTTCACCGTCAGCCTCATCCCGACCACCCTCGCCCTGACCACTCTCGGCCTCAAGCAGCCCGGCGAGCCGGTCAACCTCGAGGTGGACGTCGTCGCCAAGTACGTCGAGCGGCTGCTGGCGGCAGGTCAGGGGGCCGGCCGGTGAACTGGCTCAACTCCGAGGCCTTCGTCCTCTTCCACCAGCACATCAAGTGGTCCGACATGATCGGCAACGTGATCGGCCTGATCGGTCTCGCGTTCGGCTGGCGGCGCTCGATATGGAGCTGGCCGGTCCAGTTCATCTCCGGGCTCATCCTCTTCGCCGCCTTCGCCACCGCCCACCTCTCCGGCAGCGCCGGCAAGCAGGTGGTCGTCATGGTCGTCGCCGTCTACGGCTGGTGGCAGTGGAACCGCGGCCGGGGCCAGGCGGAGGACGGCCACATCGCCGTGCGGTTCGCCGCCTGGCGCGAACGCCTGGTGCTGGCCGGCGCGGCGGCCCTCGGCACCGTCGCGGTCGCCGGGCTGTTCACCGCGTACCCGTCCCTGTCCTGGGACCCCTGGCCGGACGCCTACATCTTCGTCGGCACGATCGTCGCCATGTACGCCCAGGCGCGCGGCATGGTCGAGTTCTGGTTCGCCTGGCTGCTCGTGGACGCCGTCGGTGTCCCGCTCAACTTCGCCAACGGCTTCGCCTTCTCCGGCTTCGTCTACGTCATCTACGGCGCGCTCGTCCTGTGGGGCATGCGCGACTGGTGGCTGCGCTCCCGCAAGGCCGCGCGGCCCGTCATGGAAGGAGCGCCGGCATGACCTCCCGCCCGTCGTCCGCCACCGGCCCCAACGAGGCTCCCCCGCAGCAGAGGGCACCTCAGGACTCCCACCCCGCCGCGCCCGCGATCCCACCGGTCCTCTACGGCGCCGACGACCTCGAGGACTTCGCCCTCGACCCGGTCGAGCAGGCCGTCGCCGACATCGCCGCCGGCCGCCCGATCGTGGTCGTCGACGACGAGGACCGCGAGAACGAGGGCGACCTCGTCGTCGCCGCCGAGAAGGTGACCGAGGAGATCGTCGCCTTCATGATGAGCGAGTGCCGCGGCCTGATCTGCGCGCCCATGGAGGGCGAGGAACTGGACCGGCTGCGGCTGCCGCAGATGGTCGAGGACAACACCGAGTCGATGAAGACCGCCTTCACGGTCTCGGTCGACGCCTCGGGCGCGCACGGTGTCACCACCGGCATCTCCGCCTCCGACCGCGCCACCACGCTCCGGCTGCTGGCGAGCGGCACGGCCGAGCCGGCCGACTTCGTCCGCCCCGGCCACGTCTTCCCGCTGCGCGCCCGGCCCGGCGGGGTCCTGGTCCGCAACGGGCACACCGAAGCCGCCGTCGACCTCGCCCGGCTGGCCGGCCTGCGCCCGGCCGGCGCGATCGTCGAGATCGCCGGCGAGGACGGCCGGATGCTGCGCCTGCCCGAGCTGATCCCGTTCGCCCGCAAGCACGGGCTGACGATCATCTCCATCGAGGACCTGATCGCCCACCTGCGCTCACCCGGGCGCACGGCTCCGGCGGCGCACACGCCGGTCGTGTGCGAGCCCACCGTCCGCCGTGAGGCGGAGGTCCACCTGCCGACGGCCCACGGCACCTTCACGGCCCACGGCTACCGCTCCACCGTCGACGGCGTCGAGCACGTCGCCCTGGTGCACGGCGAGATCGGCGACGGCGAGGACGTCCTCGTCCGCGTCCACTCCGAGTGCCTCACCGGCGACATCTTCGGCTCCCTGCGCTGCGACTGCGGCCCCCAGCTGGACGCCTCCCTGGAGCGCATCCAGGCCGAGGGCAGGGGAGTGGTGGTGTACCTGCGCGGACACGAGGGGCGCGGCATCGGACTGATGTCCAAACTGCGCGCCTACGAGCTCCAGGAGCGCGGCCGCGACACCCTCGACGCCAACCTCGAACTCGGCCTGCCCGCCGACGCCCGCGACTACGCCGCCGGGGCGCAGATCCTCGCCGACCTCGGCGTGCGCAGCGTCCGGCTGATGACCAACAACCCCGACAAGGCCGGCGCGCTGACCCGGTACGGCATCGAGGTCGCCGCCCGCGAGCCGATGCCGGTACAGGCGGGCGAACACAACATCCGCTATCTGCGCACCAAGCGGGACCGGATGGGACACGACCTGCCCTGGCTGGACGCGACCGCCGCGGCCACCTGCGGCAACCAGTAACACGAACAGAGCACTGAGGAGACACGTGAGCGGCAAGGGTGCACCGGAGCTGTCCGTCCGGAACGTCGGGGACCTCAGGGTCGCCGTCATCGCGGCGCAGTGGCACGAGAAGGTGATGGACGGCCTGGTGGACGGCGCCCTGCGCGCCCTGCACGAGCTGGGGATCGACGAGCCGACCCTGCTGCGGGTCCCCGGCAGCTTCGAGCTCCCCGTCGTCGCCAAGGTGCTCGCGGGCCGCGGCTACGACGCCGTCGTCGCCCTCGGCGTCGTCATCCGCGGCGGCACCCCGCACTTCGACTATGTGTGCCAGGGCGTCGCCCAGGGGCTGACCCAGGTGTCGGTGGAGACCGGCGTCCCCGTCGGCTTCGGCGTGCTCACCTGCGACACCGAGGAGCAGGCCCTGGACCGGGCCGGCCTGGAGGGCTCCCGCGAGGACAAGGGCCACGAGGCGGTGACCGCCGCGGTGGCGACCGCGGCCACGCTCCGCTCGGTGTCCGAACCCTGGCGCTGAGGAGTCGGCGGGACCGCGTAGGGTGGGGACCACCATGTCCAAGAAGACGTTCGAGGAGCTCTTCACCGAGCTCCAGCACAAGGCCGCGCACGGCGATCCCACCACCTCCCGCACCGCCGAACTGGTCGGCAAGGGCGTCCATGCCATCGGCAAGAAGGTCGTCGAGGAGGCAGCAGAGGTCTGGATGGCCGCCGAGTACGAGGGCAAGGAGGCGGCCGCCGAGGAGATCTCGCAGCTGCTGTACCACGTCCAGGTGATGATGGTCGCCCGCGGGATCTCCCTGGACGACGTCTACGCCCACCTCTGAGCGGCGCCGGCCGCACCCCGTTCACCCACACAGCCGCAGAACCACGCAAAGGAAGCCGACCTCATGCTGCGCATCGCCGTCCCCAACAAGGGTTCACTCTCCGGCCCTGCGGCGGACATGCTGCATGAGGCCGGCTACCAGCAGCGGCGCGAGTCGAAGGAACTGCGGATCGTCGACCCGGAGAACGAGGTCGAGTTCTTCTACCTCCGCCCCCGCGACATCGCGATCTACGTCTCCTCCGGCCGCCTCGACATCGGCATCACCGGCCGCGACCTGCTCATCGACTCCGGCGCCAACGCCGAGGAGATCCTGCCGCTCGGCTTCGCCCGCTCCACCTTCCGCTACGCCACCCGGCCCGGCACGGCGACCGGCGTCGCGGACCTGAACGGCATGACCGTCGCCACGTCGTACGAGGGCATCGTCGCCAAGCACCTCGCCGACCACGGCATCGACGCCTCCGTCGTCCACCTCGACGGCGCCGTCGAGACCGCCGTCGAACTCGGCGTCGCCGAGATCATCGCGGACGTGGTGGAGACCGGCACCTCGCTGCGCAACGCCGGCCTGGAGGTCATCGGCGAGCCGATCATGGAGTCCGAGGCGATCGTGATCCGCCGCACCGGCGCCACCGCCGACGACGGCGCCGAGTCCAAGGTGCAGCAGTTCCTGCGCCGCCTGCAGGGCGTCCTCGTCGCCCGGACGTACGTGATGATGGACTACGACTGCCGGGTCGAGCAGCTGGAGAAGGCCGTCGCGCTGACCCCGGGCCTGGAGTCCCCGACCGTCTCCCCGCTGCACAACGAGGGCTGGGTCGCCGTCCGCGCCATGGTCCCCGCCAGGGAGGCCCAGCGGATCATGGACGACCTGTACGCCATCGGCGCCCGGGCCATCCTGACCACGGCCATCCACGCCTGCCGTCTCTGAGGTGCCCCGAGCGATGTCCGACCTGCCCGCGCTCCCCGTCACCTTCCGCCCCGGCCGCACCCGTGCCGTCCTGCTGTCCGCCGCGGTCGTGCTGTTCGTGGTGATCACCACCGTCACCCTGCTGCTGGAGCGGCTCGGCCCGGGCGAGCGCCTCAGCTTCATCCTTACGGCGGCGCTGCTGTCGGCGGTCCTGCTGCTCCTCGCCCGGCCCAAGGTCGTCGCCGACGACGCCGGTGTCACCGTCGTGAACATCGTCACCGGGCGCCGTCTGGAGTGGGCCGAGATCCTCCGGGTCAACCTGCGTCCCGGCGATCCCTGGGTCTTCCTCGACCTCAGCGACGGCACCAGCCTGCCGGCCCTCGGCATCCAGCCGGGCATCGCCAAGCAGCGCGCCATCGCCGACGCACGCGCCCTGCGCGCCCTGGTCGCGGCCCGCTCCCAGCCGGATTCCCAAGCCGCCCGCGGTGAACATCACGGCTGACTCGGGGCGTCCACCCTGCCGCACGGGGCGGTGTCTTGATTAATCTGGTGGCGGAGGCGTTTTCGCTGCGCCTCCGCTCCTGTGCTCCGGCCCGGTGCCCAGGGGCTCCTGCTACCCGAGGAGTGACTCCCCCCGGCGATGGACGGATCGTCCTGCAGTACCTGCGCCGCCCCCTGCCGACATAGCGCGGACCGCGTCCGCGCCCACGCGGAGGCGGCGGCATCATGACCACCCCCCTGCTGCTCCTCGGAGCGGCTCTCCTGCTGATCCTGGCCAACGGATTCTTCGTGGCCGCCGAATTCGGCCTGGTGACCGTGGACCGGCCGGAGGCCGAGAAGGCCGCCGCCGAGGGCGACCAGCGGGCCCGTACGGTCGTCGAGTCGCTCAGGGAGCTGTCGTTCCAGCTCTCCGGCACCCAGCTCGGGATCACCATCACCTCCCTCGTCGTCGGCATGCTCGCCGAGCCGGCGCTGGCCGAACTGCTGCACGGCCCGTTCACCGCGGTCGGCGTCCCCGAGGGCGCCGTCTCCGGCGTCGCCGTGGTCGTCGGCATGCTGCTCGCGTCCGCCGTGCAGATGGTGATCGGCGAGCTCGTCCCCAAGAACTGGGCGGTCTCCCGGCCGCTGCAGGTCGCGCGGTTCGTCGCCGGCCCGCAGCACGCGTTCTCCCGCCTGTTCCGCCCGGTGATCGCCGCGCTCAACGCCGTCGCCAACCGGCTCGTCCGCGCCCTGGGCGTCGAGCCCGCCGACGAGCTGGCCTCCGCGCGCACCCCCGGCGAGCTGGTGTCCCTGGCACGCCACTCCGCGCAGGCGGGCACCCTGGAACAGGACACGGCCGACCTGTTCGTACGGACCCTGTCCCTGGGCGAGCTGACCGCGCAGCACGTCATGACCCCGCGCGTGAAGGTCAGCGCCCTGCAGTCGTCGGCGACCGCCGAGGACGTGGTCAACCTCACACGCGCCACCGGCCTGTCCCGCTTCCCCGTCTACCGGGAGAAGATCGACGAGATGGTCGGCATGGTCCACCTGAAGGACGCCCTCGCCGTCCCGGTGCAGGAGCGGCTGCGCACCCCCGTCGGCCGCATCGCCCGGCCGGCCCTGCTCGTCCCGGAGACCCTGCCGGTACGGCCGCTGCTGGCGCGGCTGCGCAGCGAGCAGCCCATCGCGGTCGTCGTCGACGAGTACGGCGGAACCGCGGGCGTCGTGACCCTGGAGGACATCGTCGAGGAACTCGTCGGCGAGGTCCGCGACGAGCACGACGCCAAGGACGTGCCCGAGCTGGCCCCCGCCCCGCCGGAGGACGGCCACCCCGCCTGGGACGTCGACGGCGGCTGCCGCGTCGACCTGCTCAGGCGCATCGGCCTCCAGGCGCCCGAGGGCCCGTACGAGACCGTCGCCGGACTGGTCGCCGACCTGCTCGGACGCATCCCGGCCCCGGGCGACCGGGCCGAGCTGCCGGGCTGGCGGCTGTCCGTGCGCCAGGTCGGGCACTACCGCGCGGAGCGGGTCCGGCTGGTGCGGACGGCCCCCGCGGCCGACGCCGTCGCCGTCGTCGTGGAGGCCGCCCGATGAGCGTGCTGCAACTGTTCTTCGCCGCCCTGCTGGTGCTCGCCAACGGATTCTTCGTCGGCGCCGAGTTCGCGCTCGTGTCCGTGCGCCGCAGCCAGATCGAGCCGCTCGGCACCGCCCGGGCCCGGCAGGTGCTCCACGGCCTGGAGCGGCTGCCGCAGATGATGGCGGCCGCCCAGTTCGGCATCACCGTCTGCTCGCTGACTCTCGGTGCCGTCGCCGAGCCGACGGTGGCCCACCTGCTGGAGCCGGTGTTCGAGTCGCTCCGCCTGCCGCAGGGCGTGATCCACCCGCTCGGCTACGTCCTGGCGCTGGCGGCCGTGGTCTTCTTCCACCTGGTCATCGGCGAGATGGTGCCGAAGAACCTCGCGATGGCCGCGCCGGAGAAGGCCGCGCTGTGGCTGGGCCCCGGCCTGGTCGCCTTCGCCCGGCTGTGCCGGCCGATCACCGTGGCCCTCGGCGCCTGCGCCCAGGGCGTCCTGCGGCTGTTCCGGGTCGAGCCCAAGGACGAGGTCGAGGCCGTCTTCACCAGCGAGCAGCTCAACCGGCTGGTGGAGGACTCCGGCCAGGCCGGCCTCCTCGACCCCGAGGAGCAGGAGCGCCTGGAGGACGCGCTGGAGCTGGGCTCCCGCCCGGTGACCGACGTGCTCCTCAGGCGCGAGGCGCTGGTCACCGTCAGCCCCTCGGTGACGCCGGGGGAGATCGTCGAGCTGACCGCCCGCACCGGGTACTCCCGCTTCCCCGTGGCCGCGGGGAACGGGGCCTTCATGGGCTACCTCCACGTCAAGGACGTCCTCGACCTGGAGCACTCCGAGCGGGCCGTGCCGCAGCGGATATGGCGGCCCATGACGACGCTCGGCGCGGAGGTCCCGCTGGACGACGCGCTGACCGTGATGCGCCGCGCCGCGACGCACCTGGCCCAGGTGGCCGACGCGAGCGGCAGGGTGCTGGGGCTGGTGGCGCTGGAGGACGTCCTGGAACTCCTGGTCGGCGAGGTCCGCGACCCCGCCCACCGCGTCATGCCGGAGGTCCGCATGAGGCGGCCCCGGGCGACCGGGGAACCGGAGCAGGTGCTGGCCACGTAGCCGCCGGCGCCCGGGTGCGGGAGCCCCGGCTCCCGCACCCGGGCGCCGCACCTGCCCGGCCGACCCGGACCGCAGCCCCGGGTGGGTGGGCGCCCCGGCCGGCGGAGCCTCAGGGATCCGTCACATGCCCGGCGGGTCCTGGGGCCCCCGCCCCGACAGCACCTCGCCGTACGCCTGCATCAGGTCCGGCAGCCGCAGCGTCGCCAGGTCCTCCCGCGACAGCGCCCCCGCGTAGGCGGACAGCCGCAGATCCCGGTACGCGCAGCTCTTCTCGTACAGCGTCCGCAGGAACCGCCCGTTGCCCAGCTCGTCGATCCACCCCTGGTCGACCACGTGGCCGGCGATCGAGCGCAGCTCGTCGAGGGCCTCCTCGTCCCACAGGTCACCGTTCTCCGCGGCCAGCACCCTGCCGATCTCGGTCAGTTCCGCCGGGCGGTAGGAAGGGAAGTCGACCCGGGTCGTGAACCGGGACGACAGGCCGGGGTTGGCGGCGAGCAGGCGGTCCATGCCCTCGGGGTAACCGGCGAGGATCACCACGAGGTGGTCCCGGTTGTCCTCCGCCCGCTTCAGCAGCACCTGCAGCGCCTCGTCCCCGTACGCGTCGCCCTTGCCGTATCCGGAGTTCGACAGGGAGTAGGCCTCGTCGACGAAGAGGACGCCGCCGATCGCGGAGTCGATCAGCTCGTTGGCCTTCACGGCGGTCTGGCCGAGGTACTCGCCGACCAGGTCGGCCCGCTGTGCCTCGACCAGGTGGTCCCCGCCGAGCAGACCGAGCGCGTAGAAGACGCGGCCGAGGATGCGGGCGACCGTGGTCTTGCCGGTGCCGGAGGGGCCGGAGAAGACGAAATGGCGCTTCGGCGGCTGTACGGGCAAACCCTGCCCGGCCCGCAGCCGGGCCATGTTCAGCTGCGCCGAGAGCGCCTTGACCTGCCGTTTCACCGGTTCCAGGCCGACCATGCGCTCGAGTTCGGCGAGCGCCTCCTCCAGTAACGCGCAGTCGGTGGGCCCGGTGGGCAGCGGGTCCGGTGCCCCGGCGGTCCGCCGGCGCACCGCCGGGTCGGTCGCCGACGGCAGGGGGCCGGACGGCGGCAGGTCGGGGTCGGGCAGTCTGAGGTCCCGGCCTTCGCCGCCGAAGAACGGGTCCAGGCCGTCCGTGCCGTCCACGGCGTCCTGCCCGGCGCCGGTGAGCGTGATCGCCGCCAGATCGGTCCCGTCGTCGTACCCGTCGCCCTCGGCGATCGCCGCGAGCCGGGCGGAGGTGTCCATGAACGCCGGGTCGACCCGGTGCACCGCCCGGTACAGCGGCAGCGCGGCGGCGCTGCGGCCGGTGCCCTCCAACGCCCGCGCCAGCCAGTACCGCAGCTCCTTGCGCTGCGGCTGCTCGCTGCGGCAGCGCATCAGGGCTGCCGACAGCAGCGGCTCGGCCTGCCCGTACATCTCCAGCCGGACCCGCGCCATGCCGCCGAACAGGCCGGCCTCGATGCCGAGCAGGGGGTCGTCGACAAGGGGGTCGGTGTGCCGGACGAGCTGTTCCCAGTCCTTGACGAGGTAGGAGCGGCAGGCGTGCAGGAACCGGACCTGCTGGTCGGCGTCCACGGGCGGCAGCCCGGCCAGCGCCCGGTCCAGCTCCGGCACGTGGCGGCCGTCCAGCCAGTGCGAGGCGTGCGCGAGCAGCAGGTCGCGGGGGCTCTCCAGCACGGGCTGCACCCACCAGCCGAGCCAGTACCAGGAGTTGAGCGTGCGGCGGTGCCGGGCGCGCTGTTCGCCGAAGCGGTCCCGGTGCCGGAACATCCGCAGCAGCGCGGTCGTCGTGTCGACGCGCAGCGCGTGCAGCCCGAGCCAGCCGTCGGCCATGCCGGGATCCATCCGGACCGCGGCCCGGAACTCCTCCTCGGCCTGCGGATAGGCGCCCATCGTGTAGGCGTCCACGCCTCGCAGCCAGGCGAGGTCGGCCGGGGCCTCGGGGCCCCGCGTGCCGAAATCCATCACGTCCCCCACAAACCGTGCCCCCGTAGGTCCACCCGCCCGGCTGTCGCCCGGCGGATGCCTGCGTCGAACCGCTGCGCCTCGGACGGGAGTTGCGTGTGCGAAGCAGCCGTCCGACGGTCGCACCAGGGCATCGTACCCGCGGGGCGGCCGCCCGCCGAAGAGTGCCGCACAGGCCATTCGGCGAGGTGGAAGAGGAATACGGCAGATGACGGCCGGTGACCGAGGGTGATCACGCGGATGCTTCGCGGCGCCGGGGGAGGGGGGACGAGGGCAGAACGAAGCCCCCGGTCACGGGGGAACAACCGGGGGCTTCGCGTCTGCCGACGGTCCCGGAGGACCGCACATTGAGAACGTAAGACCTGTACGGGCCCCCGGTCAAGCGGAGTTGAGGCCTTCGGGGAAGTTGCCCCACGGGGGACCCGGGGGGTTCACCGCAGGGGCGGTGGACCGTCACCGTCGGTGACCGTGCGGTCCGTACCAGCCGAGGCGACAGGCCCACGAACCGTCTCATATCCCCGCGTCGCCTGCCGCACCAGAAGATCGGCGAACGGCCGGGAGGGGTCCTGTGCGAAGTGCCGGCGCTCCGCCTCGACCCAGCCGGCCCAGAAGTCCGCCTGTTCCCGGCCGTCCCGCGAGCGGCCCCGCGCCCAGGACTCCTCGCGCGGCAGCTCCATCCAGAGCAGGTGGGCCAGGTACGGGCGCAGCGCCCGGCGGCCGGCCCCCACGCCCTCGACGAGGACCACGGGAGCCGGCGGCAGCGCGCGCGGGGGGCCGAAACGCCGGGCGTGCCAGTCGTAGGGGCGGTAGTGCGCCACCGAGCCCCGGACGAGCGGCGCGACGACGTCGGCCAGCAGCCGCCGGTCCCACGCGAACAGTTCCTCGTGGGTCGCGATGTCGTCCAGGTGCAGCACGGGGGCGCCGCCGAGTGCGGCGGCCAGCCGTCCGGCGAAGGTGGACTTCCCCGAGCCCGCGTGCCCGTCGACGGCGACCAGACGGACGGGGCCGCACGACGGAGGGAGGCGGCGAAGACGGCGGGCGAGGGCGTGAATGGCGGTTCCGGGGTGTGGGGGGGCGTGGCAGGTGACGGCGGCACAGTCTAGTGGCGTCCCCGGCGGGGGCGTGAGGACGGCGGGAACCGCGGCGCATCGTCTGCGGCGGGCCGGCGGGCAGGGGGCAGGCGGGCGGGCGGGCCGCCGGACGTGCCGGGCGTGCGCGGCCCGCGCGCGCCTCCGGCCGCGGCGGCAGGGGCACGGGTGCGGCGGCGCGGTGCCCCGGGCGGCGCGCGGCCGCCGCCCGCGGCCGGCGGCGGCCGCGGTTCAGCGGCGCCGGGGGAGCGCAGGTCGTGCCAGTGGTCGGGACCAATATTGGTGGGCGTGGCGTCGGCCCAAGTGCTGGCAGGAGCGGGTCACCGCGGCCATAGTGGGCCCACATCGTGCACGGACCCGCCCCGACTCGGACACCTGGGGGTCTTCCACCCATGAGCCAAGCCGAACAGCCGTCCCGCAGAACCGTCCTGGCCGCCGCGGTCGCCGCCGCGGTCGTGGGGAGCACGGCCCCGGCGGCCGCCGTGACCTTCCCGGCCGCCGGCACCTCCCACGGCCGCCCGGGCGGCGGCGACCCGGCCCGCCCGGTCGACAACCGCTTCTGGACGACGTACACCGACTGGCGCGGTGGCCAGGCGCACGGCACGCTCGCCGTCGCCGGCGCCCGGCCCGGCATCCGGGTCGCCGCCGCGGCCGGCACCACCGACTACACCGACCCGCACACCGGCACGACCGCGTCCTGGGAGTACGCCACGTGGACCTCACCGGTCCACCGGCTCACCGTCCCGGCCACCGAGGCGGTCGCCTCGTGGAACGCGCACACCCCGGCGGGCACCTGGCTCCAGGTGGAACTGAAGGGCACGTACTCCGACGGCACGGACACCCCCTGGTACGTGATGGGCCGCTGGGCGGCCGGCGACCAGGACATCAGGCGCACCTCGGTCGACGACCAGAGCGACGGCAGGAGCACCGTCTGGACGGACACCTTCGCCGTCGACGAGCCGTCGTCCGGGCTGCGCCTGACGTCGTACCGGCTGCGGCTGACCCTGTACCGCAGGCCCGGCACCCGGCTCACCCCCACCGTGTGGCGGGCCGGCGCCATGGGCTCCGACGTCCCCGACCGCTTCACGGTCCCGGCCTCCACGCCCGGCACCGCCGCGGAACTGGCCGTCCCCCGCTACTCGCAGGAGGTGCACGCCGGCCAGTACCCCGAGTACGACAACGGAGGCGAGGCCTGGTGCAGCCCCACCTCCTCGCAGATGATCATCGAGTACTGGGGCGGGCGCCTCACACCGGAGCAACTGGCCTGGGTGAACCCGGACTACGCCGACCCGCAGATCTGCCACGCGGCCCGGTACACCTACGACCACCAGTACGCCGGCTGCGGCAACTGGCCGTTCAACGCGGCGTACGCGGCCACCTTCCCGGGCCTGCAGGGCGTCGTCACCCGGCTCGGCTCGCTCACCGACCTGGAGACGCTGATCGCGGCGGGCATCCCGGCCATAACGTCCCAGTCCTTCCTCAAGACCGAACTGACCGGCGCCGGTTACGGCACCTCCGGGCACCTCATGACGGTCATCGGCTTCACCGCCGACGGCCACGTGATCGCCAACGACCCGGCCTCCGTCAGCGACGAGGCGGTGCGCCGCGTCTACCGGCGCCGTGAATTCGAGAACATCTGGCTGCGCACCAAGCGGTACAACGCCTCCGGCGCGGTCGTCTCCGGCACCGGCGGCGTCTGCTACCTGTACTTCCCGGCGCAGCCCACGCCCCGCCAGCGCCAGGCGCTCGCGGCGGTGGGCGTGCGCTGACACCGGCGGACGCGGGCGAGGGGCCCCGGGCGGCCGGGGCTCCTCCCTGTGAGCAACCTCTCCGCCGCGCGGGCCGCCCGCGGTGGCAAGGTGGAGACCAAGGCGCGGCGAGTCCGCCGCACACGTACGAACCCTGCGAGACACGATGAGCGCCCACGCAGCCGAAGCCTCCCGCATCCGCACCGGCGGCCCCCGGGACGACGGACCGAAGATCGTCGAGCACGTCCTCGGCTGGACCCTCGTCGTGGTGATCGCGATGCTCGTCACCCAGCTCGGACTGCTGTGACCTGAGGCACGGCCGACCTGCCATACTGCGGCTGTCCCGCCGCCAGTTGAAGATCAGGTCCCCCGTGCACACGAGCCGTCCGCGCGACGCCGCCCCCTCCGCACCCCGCCACCCCGCCCCGGCGGAGGGCACCGCCGCCCGGCCGCGCGGCACGGAGCGTTCCGCGGCACGTCGCGCCGAACTCATCGCCGTCGGGCGGAAGCTGTTCGCCGACACCCCCTACGACGCCCTCTCCATGGACGACATCGCCCGGCAGGCCCACGTCGCCAAAGGGCTCATCTACTACTACTTCCGCTCCAAGCGCGGCTACTACCTGGCGATCGTCGAGGACTCCGTGGCCGACCTGATCGCCTTCGCGGCGGGCGGCACGGACCTGCCGGCCGTGGGCCGGGTGCACCGCACGATCGACGGCTACCTGCGCTACGCCGAGCACAACCAGGCCGCCTACCGCACCATCGTCAGCGGCGGCGTCGGCTTCGACACCCAGGTGCACGCCATCCGCGACGGCGTGCGCGAGGCGATGGTCGCGACGATCGCCGAGGGCGCCTACGGCCGCACCACGATCGCACCCCTGGCCCGCATGGGCCTGCTCGCCTGGGTCTGCGGTGTCGAGGGCGCGACCCTCGACTGGATCGCCCGCCCCGAGCTGTCCCGCGACACGATGCGGGCGCTGCTCGTGAAGACCCTCGGCGGCGTCCTGCACGCCATCGGGGAACTGGAGCCCACCCACCCGGCCCCCGAGCCGGCCCGCCGCCGCGCCTAGCGGGTTCCGTCCGGGGCGGCCCGGGTCCGCGACGTCCCGCAGCGGGTGACTGGAGGTCGCGCCCCTTCCGCAGGCACGGCGGCCGCGGGCCGGCACCTCAGGGCATGGCACCTTCGGGCATGCCCCAGAACTGCCGGAGAGCCCACGGAGGGGCGACGCGACGGCCCCGGAAAACGCTGGTCCGCTTCCCCCGGCCCGCGCCGCCGGCGACGCCCCGGACAGCCGTACGCCGTGCTGCCGACGGCTCCTTCGGCAGACCCGGCCGCGCCTCGACGGGGGGCGCCTGCCGGCTCCGGATCACAGGAGTGTCACCGCGCTCCGCTCCCTGGTGCGGCGCGGGCCCGCACCGCCTATCCTTTTTCTCGAAGTAAGCGGTCGTTAACCGGTGACGCCGTCGCTCCGATCGGGCATACTCACAGCCCAGCCGCTGGTCAGCAGCTTCCGTGACCCGGAAGTGCGAGCGACGGCCGAGCCCAGGAAGACCCGGCGGAGCCGCCCCCACCCAAGGCGCACGTCCGCCGATGTGCCCGACAAGGGAGGAGAGCGTCGCCATGACCGACCGCGCCCCGCAGCCGGTGGACCGGCAACTGCCCACGGACGAGGCCCGGGACCTGATCTCGCTCGTCCGTGACATCGCGCAGCGTGAGATCGCTCCGAAGGCGGCCGAGGAGGAGGACGCCGGGCGCTTCCCGCGCGAGCTCTTCACCCTGCTGTCGCAATCGGGCCTGCTCGGCCTGCCGTACGACTCCGAGTACGGCGGCGGTGACCAGCCGTACGAGGTCTACCTGCAGGTGCTCGAAGAGCTGGCCGCCGCGCGCCTCACCGTGGGCCTGGGCCTGAGCGTCCACACGCTCGCCTCCTACGCCCTCGCCGCCCACGGCACCAAGCAGCAGCAGGTCGAGCACCTGCCCGCGATGCTCGGCGGCGGCCTCGTCGGCGCGTACGCCCTGTCCGAGCCGTCCTCCGGCTCGGACGCCGCCTCCCTGCGCACCAGGGCCGTCCGGGACGGGGACCACTGGGTGCTGACCGGCACCAAGGCCTGGATCACGCACGGCGGCATCGCCGACTTCTACACGGTCATGGCGCGCACCGGCGACGAGGGCCCGCGCGGCATCACGGCCTTCCTGGTGCCCGGTGACGCCGAGGGCCTGAGCGCCGCGGCGCCGGAGAAGAAGATGGGCCTCAAGGGCTCGCCCACCGCGCAGATCCACCTCGACGGGGTCCGGATCCCCGACGAGCGGCGCATCGGCGAGGAGGGGCAGGGCTTCGCCATAGCGCTGTCCGCCCTCGACTCCGGACGGCTGGGCATCGCGGCCTGCGCGATCGGCGTCGCCCAGGCGGCGCTCGACGAGGCGGTCACCTACGCCGCCCAGCGGCGGCAGTTCGGGCGGCCGATCGCCGACTTCCAGGGACTGCGCTTCATGCTCGCCGACATGGCGACGCAGATCGAGGCCGGCCGCGCCCTGTACCTGACGGCGGCGCGCCTGCGGGAAGCGGGCCTGCCGTTCGCCCGGCAGGCGGCCATGGCCAAGCTGTTCTGCACCGACACGGCCATGAAGGTGACCACGGACGCCGTCCAGGTGCTCGGCGGATACGGCTACACGGCGGACTTCCCGGCCGAGCGCTACTTCCGGGAGGCCAAGGTCCTGCAGATCGTCGAGGGCACCAACCAGATCCAGCGGATGGTCATCGCCCGTCACGTCGCGGGTCCCGAGACCCGCTGACCTGCCCGAGGCCGGCCGGAGGCGCCGCCAGCCGGACCCACTCCGGATCGTGGCGCCCCGGCAGGGTGCGGCCCCGGTCGGCCCACGTGCGCAGCAGGTCGCGGTAGATCGGCGGGTCCTGGCGCTGCGGCGGCCCCGGGGCAGCCGGTTCCGCGGGCGCCGTCACCAGGGTGCGGCGCCGGTGTCCCGTGGCCGTGGGTCGGGAGCTCATGTCCGGGCAACGGCGCGTGGGGCGGACAGGTCACCGCCGCGGGCAGTCGCGCGTGCGTTCACGGTCGTCCATGCCGCCCGGCGGAACGCACGTCACGCGTCAACCGCCTTGTCCCTTTTGTCATGTGACGACTCGTCACGAGGTGGCTCGTTTCCGTCGCTCCTGCCGCGAGGTGAACTCCGGGCCGGCGACGCGACGGCCGGACGTGGCGGGTCGGGCACACCGGTGCTGCACCACGGCACCCGGGCGCCATGGTGCAGGGAATCACGGGAGGCGGGCGGAAACCGCTCAGGCGGCGTGGCGGCGCATCGCCGGCACCCGCATCGGGCGCGAGCCCGGTCCGCCGACGTGCGAGAAGGGCTGCATCCGCCAGTCGAGCCCCTGGGGGAGCGTCAGCAGCAGGGCGGTGTCCCGCTCCTGGGGCCGGTGGGACTCGTCCGCGGGACGGGCGTCGGACGCCCGGCGGCCGGTGCCGGCACAGACCGTGAGGCCGAACGGGTTCCACGGCGAGGCGCACAGCGCGTGCTCCGGCAGGACCTCCTCGTCCGCCAGCAGTGCGATGGGCTGCGCGCACTCCGGGCAGATCACCCGGAACATCTCGAAGGTGTCGTAGGCGTCGGCCTCGTCGAACGCGTCGGTGGCGTCGGGTTCGACGCCCTCCGGCTCGGGCTCGACGACGACCGGCTGCTGCCGCTTGGACGCGGAACGACCTGGGCGCTTAAGACTCTGCATGGGATTCTCCCCCTCGGGCTGGGCCGTGAAGGCGCTGCGGCCTCGACCACAGCAAGCACTTCCCTCCAGGCCCGGGGCGTAATCGCGAGGACATCACGGAGTCGTGCGGCGAGGTCTGTGGCGTTCGTCACACGGCATCCCCGGCCCGTCCGCTGCGCCGTGCCGCGGCCCGCGAACGGCTCCCGCGCCGCCGCCCGGCACATCACGAACCGGGCATGGCCTGCGCCGCCGAGTACCCGACGGGATCGGGCGCCCTGTAGGTTCTAGCGCCATGGAGGAGCTGGACCGACAGATCGTGCAGCTGCTCGTCAAGGACGGGCGGATGAGCTACACCGACCTGGGCAAGGCGACGGGACTGTCCACGTCGGCCGTGCACCAGCGGGTGCGGCGGCTGGAGCAGCGCGGCGTCATCCGCGGCTACGCGGCGGTCGTCGACCCCGAGGCCGTGGGGCTCCCGATGACCGCTTTCATCTCGGTGAAGCCGTTCGACCCCAGCGCCCCCGACGACATCGCGGAGCGCCTCGCCGGGGTGCCCGAGATCGAGGCCTGCCACAGCGTCGCGGGCGACGAGAACTACATCCTGAAGGTGCGGGTGTCCACCCCGCACGAACTGGAGGAACTGCTCGCCCGGGTGCGCTCGCTGGCGGGCGTGTCGACGCGCACCACGGTGGTGCTGTCGACGCCGTACGAGGCCCGGCCTCCGCGCGTCTGACCCTCCGGAGCACCGGCCTCCGCGCACCTGATCCGCCCGTCCACCGGCCTGCGCGCACCTGATCCGCCCGTCCACCGGCCTGCGCGCACTCGGCCGGCCCGCGCAGCGGACTCCGCGCAGGTGACCCGCCTCCGCACGGGGCGGCGCGCGTGACCCGCGTACGCACCGGGCGGCGTGCGTGACGCGCCCGCGGGCCGGCGGCGGGGATCCTTCGGCGTCCGTAGGGGGCGGAGGGGATCCGTTCGGCGTTCGTGTCGGGCGGCGAGTACGGCCCACGCGCGTTCACCGACCCGACCGGGAGGCGCGGATCCGGTCGGCGTCCTTCACCGGGAGGCGCCGTCCCGGCCCACGTGCGAGCCCGGCGGCGGGGACCCGGCCCGCCCGCGACCGGGCGGCGCGCGCCTGTGGGCGACCTGCCCGCCCGGCGGCGCGCGGCAGGGGAGAGACTGTCCCCATGAGTGAGCGCACCACCTCGACGAAGACCGTCCTGCTCCGCCGCGGAGAGGTCCACAGTCCCGCCGACCCGTTCGCCACGGCGATGGTCGTGGAGGCCGGGCAGATCGCCTGGGTCGGTTCCGAGGGCGCGGCCGACGCCTTCGCGGACGGCGTCGACGAGGTGGTCGACCTCGACGGCGCCCTGGTCACCCCGGCGTTCACCGACGCCCACGTGCACACCACCGCCACCGGGCTTGCGCTCACCGGTCTGGACCTGTCCTCGGCCCCGTCCCTGGAGGCCGCCCTCGCGCTGGTGCGGGACTTCGCCGCCGCCCGCCCCGACGACCTCGTTCTGCTCGGCCACGGCTGGGACGCGGCCCGCTGGCCCGGCGGCCGGCCCCCGACGCGCGCCGAGCTCGACGAGGCGACCGGCGGGCGCCCGCTCTACCTGAGCCGGATCGACGTGCACTCGGCCGTCGTCACCACGGCGCTGCTCGACCTCGTCCCCGCACTCGGCGCCGTCGCCGACGGCCCGCTCACCGCCGACGCCCACCACGCCGTGCGCACGGCCGCGTTCGGCGCCGTCACGCCCGTCCAGCGCGCCGCGGCCCAGCGTGCCGCCCTCGCCCACGCCGCCTCCGTCGGCATCGGCTCCGTCCACGAGTGCGCCGGCCCGCAGATCTCCTCCGATGACGACCTGAAGGACCTGCTGCGGATCGCCGCCGAGGAGCCGGGCCCGCGCGTCGTCGGCTACTGGGCCGAAGCGGGCGACGAGGGCGTCGCCCGGGCGCGCGAGCTGGGCGCGGCGGGAGCGGCCGGCGACCTCTTCGTCGACGGCGCCCTCGGCTCGCACACCGCCTGCCTGCACCAGCCGTACGCCGACGCCGGGCACGCCGGCACCGCCTACCTCGACGCGGCGGCCGTCGCCGCCCATGTCGCCGCCTGCACCGAGGCGGGGCTCCAGGCGGGCTTCCACGCCATCGGGGACGCCGCCGTCACCGCCGTGGTCGAGGGCACGCGCGCCGCCGCCGACAAGGTGGGCCTGGCCCGGGTCCGTGCCGCCCGGCACCGCGTGGAGCACGCCGAGATGCTCACGCCGGAGACCGTCGCGGCCTTCGCCGAACTGGGCCTGACCGCGTCCGTGCAGCCCGCCTTCGACGCGCTGTGGGGCGGCGAGGAGGGCATGTACGCGCAGCGGCTCGGCGTCGAGCGGGCCAGGACGCTGAACCCCTTCGCCGCCCTCCTGCGCGTCGGCGTCCCGCTCGCGTTCGGCTCCGACAGCCCCGTGACGCCGCTGGACCCCTGGGGGACCGTCCGGGCGGCGGCCTTCCACCACACGCCCGAGCACCGCGTCTCCGTACGCGCGGCCTTCACCGCGCACACGCGCGGCGGCTGGCGGGCGATCGGACGGGACGACGCGGGCGTCCTGGTGCCGGGCGCACCCGCCGACTACGCCGTGTGGCGCACCGGTGAGCTCGTGGTCCAGGCGCCCGACGACCGGGTGGCCCGCTGGTCGACCGACCCGCGGTCCGGCACGCCGGGGCTGCCCGACCTGACCCCGGGCCGCGACCTGCCCGTCTGCCTGCGCACCGTCGTGGGCGGACGGACGGTGTTCGTACGGCCGGGCGAGTGATCTGCCGGGGCGGTGGAGCGGCCCCGAACGCCCGCCGCTCCGTCACGCGACCTGCGCATCCTCCGCCCTGTCCGCGCTCCGGCGGGTGTCCGCGCAGCTCAAGCGTCTGTTGACAGGCCGCCGCGGAGGGCCGGTAGGTTCTGCCGGGTCCACCACCGGACGCCCGACCGGGGGACTTCCGCGCAGGCGTCGCAGCGCCGCTGGGTCAGGGACGGTGTGCCGCACCAGGTCACCGTCACTGGGAGCCAGGCCCAGCGCCCGCGCCGACGGGGAGCGTTCCGGACGGTCGGCAGGGTGGGTGACCCGGGTGGGGCCCGGGCGCTCAGTAGACAACGGCTCTCGGTCGATCCGCAGCCAGCGGGTCCCAGGTCGGCCCGAAGGGCGCCGGGCCCCCTCCGCAGGGCACACGGAGGCAAAAGGGAAGTTCCTGCCCCGCTCCGGCCGGACCGACGCCGCCCGACGCCCGTGCCGTCGCGTCCTCGCAGGCCGCGGCCACTATGGTGGTGCCCTGCGTACGTACATGAAGGGGCAGCAGTGAACGACGGCGACGGGAACCTCGTGGCACCGGCCCAGCAGAGGCAGTTCGGCCCGCTCGGCACGGCCTTGGTGATCATCCCGACCTACAACGAGGCGGAGAACATCAAGGCCGTCGTGGGCCGGGTGCGCAAGGCGGTTCCCGAGGCGCACGTGCTCGTGGCCGACGACAACAGCCCCGACGGCACCGGCAAGCTCGCCGACGAACTGGCCGTCGGTGACGACCAGGTCCACGTGCTGCACCGCAAGGGCAAGGAGGGCCTGGGCGCCGCCTACCTCGCGGGCTTCCGCTGGGGCCTCGAGCACGACTACGGCGTGCTGGTCGAGATGGACGCCGACGGATCCCACCAGCCGGAGGAACTGCCCCGGCTGCTGACCGCCCTGAAGGGAGCGGACCTGGTGCTCGGCTCCCGGTGGGTGCCGGGCGGCCGGGTGGTGAACTGGCCCAAGAGCCGCGAGTTCATCTCCCGCGGCGGCAGCCTCTACTCCCGTATGGCCCTGGACCTGCCGCTGCGCGACGTCACCGGCGGCTACCGCGCCTTCCGGCGCGAGACCCTCGAAGGTCTCGGCCTGGAGGAGGTCGCGTCGCAGGGCTACTGCTTCCAGGTGGACCTGGCCCGCCGCGCGGTGAAGGCCGGCTACCACGTGGTGGAGGTGCCCATCACGTTCGTCGAGCGGGAGCTGGGCGACTCCAAGATGAGCCGCGACATCCTCATCGAGGCGCTGTGGCGGGTCACGTCGTGGGGCGTGGGGGAGCGGGTGGCCAGGATCGCGGGCCGCGACACCCGCGCCCAGGGCTAGCTAGGGCCTGTCGTTCGGCTCAGCCCGGCGTCGCGGGCCCGGCCTGGACAGCCGCCGCGTGGCCGCCGGTTGCCGGCGCTGGGTGTCGGCGTCCTCCTCCGCCTCGCCGCTGTCGACGGGACCTGGCGGCACCGCTTGACCGGCGGGCCGGCCGCCGCTCGGTCCCCCTCGTCCCGGGCCGAGCCGGGGCCAGGCACACTTGACGCATGACGACTGGCCTTCCGACCTCCTCCTCCGCCGCCCGGCCCCGCCGCTCCCGGCTCCGCTCGTGGCTGCCGGTGGGTGTCGCCGTGTGGCTGGTGCTGGAGATCTGGCTGCTGACGCTGGTCGCGGACGCGGCGGGCGGATTCACGGTGTTCCTGCTGCTGGCCGCCGGTTTCCTGCTCGGCGCGGTGGTGATCAAGCGCGCGGGCCGGCGTGCCTTCCGGAACCTGAGCGAGGCGCTGCGGGCCGACGGCGCCCCGGCGCGCGGCGGCGGCAACGGCTGGATGATGCTCGGCGGTCTGCTGCTGATGATCCCCGGCCTGATCTCGGACGTGCTGGGCCTGCTGCTGCTCGTCCCGCAGGTCCAGAAGGCCGTCGGCCGCCGCACCGAGCGCACGCTCGGCCGCCGGCTGCGTGCGTCCGCCCCCGGCGGTTTCGGCGACGCCTTCCAGCAGGCCCGCATCCACCGCCCCGACGGCAAGGTCGTCCAGGGCGAGGTGATCCGCGAGGAGCCCGGCGACACCCCGCGTGAGCAGTACCCACCGCTGGACCGCTGACGGTGGCGGCGGGGAGCGCTCTCCGGCCTGACCGCTGGGCCCGGTGCCGGTCTCGTCGGCAACCGCCGGGCTCGGGTCTCGTCGCAACCGCCGGGCTCGGGCCCGCCCGACCAGCCGGATCCCCGGTCCGGCCTCCCTCGGGCGCGGTCCCGTCGTCCCTAAGGCGCGGCCGGGTCGTCGTTCGGGTGCAGTCCCGGTCGTCTCCCGGGTGCGGCCCGGTCGTCGTTCGGGTGCAGTCCCGGTCGTCTCCCGGGTCCCGGTAGTCCCCCGGGTGCGGCCCGTTTGCGCCTCGGGCGGCGGCCCGGTTGTCCCTTGGATGCGGCCCGTCGCCACTCGCGCGCTGTCCTGGTCGTAATCCGGGCGCCGACCGGCGGGCGGCCGCGCCGACCCCGGCGTGGGCGCGGCCCCGCGGCTGCGCCCCCGGCGCCGAAGCCGCCCGCCGCAGGCGCCCACCGCCAAGGCACCGCAGCCGCCCCCCGCGAAGACGCCGCAGCGTGCCGACAGCAAAGACCGCGGGCGCCGTACATGAGGTACGGCGCCCGCGGTCATGGCGTGCGCTGCGTCAGGCCGAGCGCTTCCGGGACCTCAAGCCGACTTGCGGCTGTCCCGGGGATGAACAGCGATGTTCATCGCACCGGAACGCAGGACGGCGAGACGCTCCTCGAGGACCTCTTCGAGCTCCTCACGGGTGCGCCGCTCCATCAGCATGTCCCAGTGCGTACGCGCCGGCTTGGCCTTCTTCTCCTCAGGGCCGTCGCCGTCCACCAGGAGTGCCGGGGCCCCGCAGACCTTGCACTCCCACTCCGGCGGAATCTCCGCCTCGACCGAGAAGGGCATCTCGAAGCGGTGCCCCTTCTCGCATGCGTACTCCACGGCCTGGCGCGGAGCCAGGTCGATGCCGCGGTCCGTCTCGTAGCTGGTCACCACGAGGCGCGTGCCGCGAAGAGCTCGCTCACTCATGAATCGTGCCTCCCGGGCTTGTCGCCCACAGGACAGGTGTCGCTGTCGTCGTCATCCGGTCAACGTCCGGTCGGCGGTAAAGATTCCCGTCCCGAGTCCCGTTTCGGGCCATGCGTCGCCGTCGTAGCCGCAGCCTTTGTCAACCAGTGCAGTACCCACCGGCGCCCGGTTTGTCACCTCTGCAAGGAGATGTCACCCAGCGTTTCGGGAACTTCGACGCGCAGTAACGGTACGCCTGGCAGGCCAAACGCGTACACTACAGCCCTTTCACGCCGAGCGCTAAATCCGCTCGGGGACCGGATTCCCCGCATCGCTGATCGCCCGCCGCACCGGAACCCGGACGAGCAGGGCGAAGCCGATCACGAAGAACGCCACCAGCGACACGATCGCGTCCCGGTAGCTCCCGGTCAGCTGGTAGGTGATCCCGAACAGCAGCGGCCCCAGCCAGCTCATGCCGCGGTCGCTCATCTCGTACGCCGAGAAGTACTCGGCCTCCTTGCCCGGCGGCACGAGGTGCGAGAACAGCGACCGGGACAGTGCCTGGCTGCCGCCGAGGACCAGCCCGATGCCGGCGGCCAGCACGAAGAACCACACGGGGGCGCCGACGGGCAGGAAGTACCCCGCGCCCAGAGTGGCCGTCCAGGCGACGAGGGAGCCGAGGATCGTCCGCTTCGTCCCGTAGGCGCGGGCCAGCCGCCCCATGCCCAGCGCCCCCGCCACCGCGAGCACCTGGACCATCAGCACCGCGGTGATGAGCGTCGACTGGCTCAGGCCCAGCTCTTTCGAGCCGTACACCGACGCCTGCGAGATCACCGTCTGGATGCCGTCGTTGTAGATCAGGTAGGCGATCAGGAAGGCCAGGGTGAAGGGTTTGCCCTTCATGTCCCGGACCGTGGCCGCCAGTTGGCGCCAGCCGTGCACCGGCGCGGCCGCGGGCCCGGCCCGGCGGTCGCGCAGCCGCTTCAGCGGGACCAGGGTGAAGGCGCCCCACCACACCCCCGCCGAGGCCAGGCAGATCCGCACCGCCATGGACTCGGAGACGCCGAAGGAGTCGTGTGCGGTGAACAGCACCAGGTTCGCGAGCAGCACCAGGGAGCCGGCCGCGTAGCCGAGGGCCCACCCCCGGGACGAGACCGCGTCGCGTTCCTCGGGCTCCGCGATCTGCGGCAGGTAGGAGTTGTACAGGACCATCGAGACGGCCAGCGACGCGTTCGCGAGGACGAGCAGGACGCCGCCCAGCAGGTACCGGTCGCCGTCCAGGAGGAACAGCCCCGCGGTGGCCGCGGCGCCCGTGTAGGCGGCCGCCGCGAGCAGCGGCTTCTTGCGCCCCGTGCGGTCGGCCGCCGCGCCCGCGAACGGCATGACCACGATGGCGAGCACCACGGAGGCCGACACGCAGTAGGCGAAGAACGACCCCGCCCGGACCGGAACGCCCAGGGGGTGCACGAACCCTTCCGGGTCCGCCGCCGACTCGGCGACCGCCGTCAGGTAGGGGCCGAGGAACACGGTGAGCACGCTCGTCGAATAGACGGAGCACGCCCAGTCGTAGACGTACCAGCCCCGCTGCTCACGGCGCCGTCCGGCGACCGCGCCGGCCGCCGGTTCCCGCACGGTGTCGGTGCCCACCCGTGCCCTCGCTTCCCCGCTGCTGGTGCCGCGCCGGCCCCCGGGGACCAGGTTGCCGCGGGCCCTCAGGCCCAGACGCCCCGCTCCTCCATGACCTGGCGCAACGTGTCGATGTGGTCGGTCATGATGCCATCGACGCCGAGGTCCAGCAGCCGGTGCATCAGCGCGGGCTCGTTCACCGTCCAGACGTGCACCTGCAGCCCGCGCGCGTGCGCGGCGCGCAGGAACCGTGCGTCCACCACCGGCACGCCCGACCGGGAGACCGGGACCTGCGCGGCGACCGCGGACCGGCGGAGCGCGGCCGGCAGCCCCCAGGACCGCAGGCGAAGCCCCAGCACCCCGCGCGTGCCGTACGAGGTCGCCAGGCGGGGCCCGGCCAGCCGCTGGGCCCGGACCACGCGCCCCTCGGAGAACGAGCCGACGCACACCCGGTCCCAGGCGCCGGCCCGCTCGATCAGCTCCAGCAGCGGAAGCAGCGCGGCCTCCGCCTTCACGTCGACGTTCCAGCGCACCCCGGGGAAGGTCTCCAGCAGTTCCTCGAACAGCGGCACCGGCTCGCGGCCCGCCACCCGCGCCTGCCGTACCTCCGCCCACGGCAGGTCCGCGATGCGCCCCGCGCCGTCGGTCACCCGGTCCAGCGTGGCGTCGTGCAGGGCGGCCAGTCTGCCGTCCGCCGTGGCGTGGACGTCCGTCTCCAGGTAGCGGTAGCCGAGCTCCACCGCCCGCCGGAACTGCGCCACGGTGTTCTCCAGGCCGTCGGCGGCCCCGCCGCGGTGCGCGAAGGGGAGGGGGCCCGGGTGGTCGAGATACGGGTGGCGTACGAGGGGGCTCACGGACGCAGTATCGCCCGTTCGGGTGCCACCGGGGCAACGGCCGTGCTGCCGCCGGACGGCGCGGGGACGGCGGGCGCGGGGACGGCGAACACGCGCAGGAAGAGCTGGGCCAGCGGGCCGATGGCCACGGCGTACAGGAGCGTCCCCACGCCGATCGTGCCGCCGAGGACGAAGCCGGTGACGACGACCGCGACCTCGACGCCCGTCCGCATCAGGCGGATCGAGCGGCCCGTGCGCCGGTGCAGTCCGGTCATCAGCCCGTCGCGGGGACCGGGCCCGAGGCGGGCGGCGATGTAGAGACCGGTGGCCACGCCGTTGAGCAGGACGCCCGCCAGCAGCAGGGGAACCCGCAGGGCCAGGGCGTGCGCGTCCGGCACCAGGGCGAGCGTGCCGTCCATGGCGAGACCGACGACGAAGACGTTGGGGACCGTGCCGAGGCCCGGGCGCTGGCGCAGCGGGATCCACAGCAGCAGCACCGCCGCGCCGACGGCGATCGACACCACGCCGATCGTCAGGCCGGTCAGCTCGGCCAGTCCCTGGTGCAGCACGTTCCACGGCTCCAGGCCGAGGCCCGCCTCGACGAGCAGCGCGGAACTCGCGCCGTACAGCACGAGCCCGGCGTAGAGCTGGACCAGACGTCTTGCGAAGCGTTCCCGTGCGGACATGACATCCCCCTGGGTGGTGTGAGTGGCCTGACGCATGACACTCTGTGGCGTGGAAAGACACGCCATCCATGGCCAATTCCGGGAAGGTGGACTGGTAGTCATGGCCCAGTGGACCTCGGCGGTGGGCGCCGCGCAGCTCGCCCGGCTGCTGAACTCCCAGCAGGACCGGCCGGCGGGTCCCCGCACGCGCCGCCCGCCCGCCTACCGCGCGCTCGCCGACGGCATCCGGCTGCTGGTCCTGGAGGGCCGCGTGCCGGTGGCCGCCCGGCTGCCCGCCGAGCGGGAACTGGCCCTGGCCCTGTCCGTCAGCCGGACCACGGTCGCCGCCGCCTACGAGGCGCTGCGCACCGAGGGCTTCCTGGAGTCACGCCGCGGTGCGGGCAGCTGGACCGCCGTGCCGGCGGGCAACCCGATCCCGACGCGCGGTCTGGAGCCGCTGCCGCCCGAGTCGCTCGGCTCGATGATCGACCTGGGCTGCGCCGCGCTGCCGGCGCCCGAGCCCTGGCTCACCCGGGCGGTGCAGGGCGCGCTGGAGGAACTGCCGCCCTACGCCCACACGCACGGCGACTACCCGGCCGGGCTGCCGGCGCTGCGCTCGATGATCGCCGAGCGGTACACCGCGCGCGGCATCCCGACGATGCCCGAGCAGATCATGGTGACGACGGGCGCCATGGGCGCCATGGACGCCATCTGCCACCTGTTCGGGGGCCGTGGCGAACGCATCGCCGTCGAGTCGCCGAGCTACGCGAACATCCTGCAGCTGATGCGGGAGGCGGGTGCCCGCCTGGTCCCCGTCGCGATGGCCGAGGGACTCGCCGGCTGGGACCTGGACCGCTGGCGCCAGGTGCTGCGGGAGGCCGCGCCGCGCATCGCCTACGTCGTCGCCGACTTCCACAACCCGACCGGTGCCCTCGCCGACGAGGACCAGCGGCGGCGGCTGGTGGAGGCGGCCCGCTCGGCGGGGACGGTGCTCGTCGTCGACGAGACGATGAGCGCGCTGCACCTCGATCCCGGTCTGGAGATGCCCCGGCCGGTGTGCGGCTTCGATCCGGCCGGGTCGACGGTGATCACGGTGGGCTCGGCCAGCAAGGCCTTCTGGGCCGGGATGCGCATCGGCTGGGTCCGGGCGGCTCCCGACGTGATCCGCAGCCTGGTCGCCGCGCGCGCCTACGCCGACCTGGGCACGCCGGTGCTGGAACAGCTGGCGGTGAACTGGCTCTTCAGCACCGGTGGTTGGGAACAGGCCGTGGAGGTGCGGCGCGGGCAGGCCCGGGAGAACCGGGACGCGCTGGTCGCGGCGGTGCGGCGGAAGCTGCCCGGCTGGGAGTTCGAGGTGCCGCAGGGCGGGCTCACGCTGTGGGTGCGCACCGGGGGGCTGTCGGGGTCCCGGCTCGCCGAGGCGGGGGAGCGGGTGGGCGTACGCGTCCCGTCGGGTCCGCGCTTCGGGGTCGACGGCGCGTTCGAGGGGTACGTGCGGCTGCCGTTCACCGTCGGGGGAGCGGTGGCCGAGGAGGCCGCGGCGCGGCTGGCGGCGGCGGCGCGGCTGGTGGAGTCGGGCGGGAGCACGGGAGGCGAGGCACCGCGGACGTTCGTGGCGTGACGCCCGTACCCGTGGGCGCCGGCGGCGGCCACGGGCGCGCACAGAGGTAGCTGCCGTGCGGGCCGGGCAGCGGTGGACGGCTGCCGTGCGGTGCGGTGCGGACGCGGTCCCGGGCGTTCCGGCCCGGCCCGGCACGGCTCCCGGGCCTTTGCCAGGACCTGTGACCAGCCCGCTCAGGACGGTTCGGACACGGCCGCCTCCGGTGCCGCCGCCTTGGTCAGCCCGGGCTCCGGCACGGGATCCGGGACCGTCTCCCCGTCCGCCGGTGTGGTCTTCGGCGGCAGCAGGTCGAGCACCGCCTGACGGTGCGCGTCGCGCGCGTCGTCGTCGTACGGGTCGGGCGTCGCCGGGACCTGGAGCCGGTGGACGGCGCCCGTGCCCAGCCGCGCGTACCCGCGCCCGGCCGGCACCGCCGGGAGCGGCGTGGTGTGCGGCGGCGCCCCGAGGACCGCCTTGAGCTGCTCGGCCGTCGCGGGGCCGAGGACGGCCCGGGCGCGCGTGTACTGCCGCACGGCGTCGCTGAGGGCGTCGGCGCTGTCGAACTGGTCGGCCACGACGACGGTCACGTTCACCGCGCGGCCGTGCCGCAGCGGCACCTGGAGCAGGGCCTGCGGGTCCTTGCGGCCGTCCGCGGCGGCCAGGTGCGTGAACGCGGTCGGCCGGTCGAGCAGGAGCCACAGGGGCCGCTTGGTGTCGTCCGGCGGCGGATGGCCCGCCTGCCGGGCGCGGTTGACGGCGATCAGCCGGCGTTCGGTCTCGGTGGCCGCCCACTCCAGGCTCGCCAGCACCCCGGTCAGCCCGCACTCGACCGCCAGGACGCCGTCCCGGCCCGTCAGGCACGCGTACTCGCCGGTGCCGCCGCCGTCGACGATCACCACGTCGCCGTGCTGGAGGACCTGGAGCGCGATGGAGCGCAGGAGGGTGGAGGTGCCGCTGCCCGGCTGGCCCACGGCCAGCAGGTGCGGCTCGGTCGACCGCGGGCCGGTGCGCCAGACCACCGGCGGCGCGTCCCGGTGCTCCTCGCCGTGGGTGAGCGGGAGCGTCCGCTGGACCTCCGAGGGGTCGGTGAAGCCGAGGACCGTCTCGCCCGGAGCGGTGACGAAGCGCTGGGCGGCGATGTCGGTGGGCAGCGGGGCCAGCGCGGTGACGGTGAGCTGATTGCCCTCCTCGTCCCAGTCGAAGAGGTACTCGCGCCCCCGGCCGGCCTTGGCGGCGAGCAGGTGCTCGATGCGGGCGCGGGCCTCGGGCTCGCCGTCGGTGAAGTAGGCCGGGTAGCGGATCAGCAGATGGCGGACGCGCCCCGAGTCGTCGAACTCGTAGGACGTCAGGGCCTGCGCCCAGTCGCCGCCGTGCGCGTACAGCGGGGCGGGGTCGCCGGCGGCCGAGAAGTACGGGACCAGGGCGTCGTACAGCGACTGCAGGCGCTGGACGCGCGCCTCGTCGGCCGCCCCGGGCGCCGACGGGGAGCGGTCCCGGCCCTGCCAGGCCGCCACCGCCATCAGCGCGACGGCGGCCAGCAGGGGGCCGTAGGGCACCAGTGCCACCAGCAGCACCAGCGAGGCCACCAGGAACAGCAGCGGCCCGCGCCGGTCCTTCGGGGTGTCCACCCACCTGCGCCGCCCGGCCGAGGCCAGGCGGCGCAGCCCGCGGGTGATCGTGATCAGCGGATGGAGAACGTCCGTGGCGTTGTCGGCCGCCGTCCGGGCCAGCTCCCGGCTCCGCGTGAGCTGCGCGGAGCCTGTGCTCAGGATGCGGGGGAGGGGGCGCCGGGCCACTGCTGCCTCCTGGAGGTCCGTACGGGATGGGGTGCCCCCGGGGACGGCGTGCCGGGGTCCTCGAGGGAGGGCGGCGTCAGAACTTCATGCCGCCGAGGAGACTCGCCAGGCTCTCGCCGCCGGCCTTGATGCTCGGGGCGAGCGCCGTGCTCGCGAGATAGAAGCCGAACAGGGCCGAGATACAGGCGTGCGATGCCTTCAGTCCGTCCTTCCGGAAGAACACGAAGACGATGATGCCGAGCAGGACGACGCCTGAGATGGAGAGGATCATTGCGATCTCCTGGTGTCGAGGGGGACCAGTCACCCTGAGTCCTTCCAGGTTCACAGCTTGTATCCATATGACAAAAGGTGCAACTGAGTGAATTGAGATCGATTTCGGTCCACTGGTGCAGCCCGCTGGGCCGACAGGGCGGCGCGGGTGCGTGCGGCCGCGTCCGTGGCGATCCTGGACCGCCGGCACGGCGGGCCGTGCGCCGCCCCGGCCAGTACGCTGGCGATTCACCCGTACGGCCGCACCGCTCGCCGCCGTACCCTTGCCCCCCGCAGTCCCCTTCGTTCGCAGTGAGAGGTGGTCCGGCCGATGAGTGAAGCCCCCGACCCCGAGGTCGTGGAGCTGGCGACCAAGATCTTCGACCTGGCCCGGCGGGGCCGGACCGAGGAGCTCGTGGCATACGTCGACGCCGGCGTTCCGGCCAACCTCACCAACGACCGCGGCGACTCCCTGGTGATGCTCGCCGCCTACCACGGGCACGCCGACGCGGTGCGCGCGCTGCTCGCCCGCGGCGCCGACGCCGACCGCGTCAACGACCGGGGCCAGACCCCCCTCGCGGGGGCGGTCTTCAAGGGCGAGCGGGAGGTGATCGAAGCCCTGCTGGCGGGCGGCGCGAACCCGGAGGCGGGGACGCCCTCGGCCGTCGACACGGCCCGGATGTTCGCCCGGGCCGAACTGCTGGAGCTGTTCGGCGAGGCCTGATCCCGGGGCCGACGGACGCGCCGGCCGGGCGGCGGGCGGCCGACGGGCGGCCGGGGCGGGGCCGCCGGAAATTTCGGTCGCGGCGCCGCAGACGCCGGGTCATCATGACGTCGTGCTTCACGGACGCGACGGCTGGGCAGGTGTTGCCGCACCGCGCGGGCCGTGACCGGTCCGCACGGGCCACCGACGAGAGGCAGAGGAAGATGGTTCACAACAGGCGGAAGACGGCGGGTGCCCCGACGTGTCGTTACGCGGCCAGGTAGTGCGAGTCCCGGTTGCGTCGACGCTTGATGTGAGGCTGTATCCCATGTTCGATCCGGTCATAGCGCCCAGCGGCACGCTGCTCGGCCTGCTCCAGCGGGGCCGCGGCGACGGTACGCTCCACGCGCTCACCGCTCCGCGTGCCGAGGCGCTCGCGGCACTGGACCACTGCGTCCTGCGCGATCCCCGCCACGACTGGCAGGTGGAGAACCGCTCCCTGTACTACGCCCGGCTCTTCCTCGACCTCGGCGGCGGCCTGGAGGCGATCGAGGCCCACCTCTTCGATCCCGAGGACTTCCTCGACCCCGACGAGTCACGCACCGGCCTCGCCCTCGCGGTCCTCGGGCACCTCGCCTCCTACGGCAGGCGGGACGCGCTCGCACTGCTGCGCCGGTACGCCGCCTCCGGCACCAACTGGGCCTGGGCCCTCGACGAACTGGCGCTCCGGGACGACGACGCGGGCCTGCGCTCCCTCGCCGTGCCCGTCCTGGCCCGCTTCCCCGCCGACGCGGAGGGGGAGGCGGAACTGGCCGCCGCCGTCCGCGACGCCTTCGAGCCCCGGCCCTGGCGGCTGTGGGCCGAGGACCCGCGCCCGGCGGTCGCCGCACGCGTCCGCACCGCTCAGGAGGCCGGCTGCTTCGACCGCTGGCAGCGGCAGATGCGGCCCTCCGGACCCCGGCCGGGCTGGAGCGTGCAGGCCGTGTTCGAGTGGGCCCAGCAGGGCTTCGAGCGCGGCGCCGCCCTCCACGTCCCGGCCGCCCGCTGTCTCACCGCCGTCGCGGGCCCCGAGGACCGGCCGGAGATCCTCCAAGCCGCCCGGGAGGGCACCGACGGAGCCCGCTGCACCGCCCTGCGCTACCTCGCCGACGGCAACGACACCGACGCCCTCGACCTGATCGAGGCAGCGGCCGGGGACGGCTCGGCCGTGGTCGCGGAGGCCGCCGTCGACGCCTTCGAACGCATGCGCAGCTTCGCCGCGGTCGACCGGGCGCGCCGCTGGGCCCGCCGGCCCGACGCGCTCGGCACCGCCGCCGGACGGGTGCTCGCCTGCCGCGGCGGGACGAAGGACCGGGACCTGGTCCTCGCCGCGCTCCGCGAGGCCGTACGCGGCGAGGGCCCCGACGCGGAGACCCTGTGGACCCTCGTCGACGGCGCCGGACGCCTCGGCATCACCTGCGCCGCCCCCGTCCTGAGGCACGTCTACCGGGAGACCGCCTCCTCCCATCTGCGCGGCCGCGCCGCCCGCGCCCTGGCCGCCACCGACCCCTCCTTCGCCACCGGGTTCGCCGTCGAATGCCTGTGGGACTGCGAGGAGACCACCCGGGAACTGGCCGCCCGGCACGCCGAGACGGGCGACACCCGCGTCGTCGAGCGGCTGCGCCGGCTCGCCGCCGACCCGGCCGAGGAGGCCGAGGTCCAGACCGCCGTCCGCAGCCGCATCGGTCCCGACCTGCCGGCCGTGTGACGTCCGGTCGGCCGGCGCCCCGAGCGCCGGCGCCCCGAGCGCCGGCGCCCCGAGCGCCGGCGCCCCGAGCGCCGGCGGCCGGGAGTCGCCGGTGCGGCGGAGGCCGCCCGTGTGCCCGGCCGCAGCATGGTCCCGCCGGGGTCTGCGGCCGGACGCCCGGGCCAGGCCGCCCGTGTCGCCGTGCCCGCACAGGGAACAGGCCCGTACCGGGACGCGCGCCCCGGTACGGGAGGTGACCGTGCCGGACGGGCCAGTCAGGCCACGCGGTACTGCTCGTCGCGGGCGTCGGTCAGGAACATGTGGCCGGGCGCGTGGGTGATCGCGAACGGCGGCCGGGAGGCCATGACCGCCGCCTGCGGGGTCACCCCGCAGGCCCAGAACACCGGGATGTCGTCGGGCTCGGCGTCCACCGCGTCGCCGAAGTCCGGCCGGCCGAGGTCCGCGATGCCCAGCCCCGAGGGGTCGCCGCAGTGGACGGGGCTGCCGTGCACGGCCGGGAGCAGACCGCTCTCCCGGATCGCGGCCGCCAGATGCCGCGGCGGCACCGGGCGCATGGACACCACCAGGGGACCGCGCAGCCGCCCGGCCGGCCGGCACGGGCGGTTGGTGACGTACATGGGCACGTTGCGGCCCTGCTCGATGTGGCGCACCGGCACGCCCGCCCCGGTCAGCGCCCACTCGAAGGTGAAGCTGCAGCCGATCAGGAACGCCACCAGGTCCTCGCGCCAGTGGGCGCGCACGTCGGTCGGCTCCTCCACCAGCTCGCCGTCCCGCCACACCCGGTAGCGCGGCAGGTCGGTGCGCAGGTCCGCGCCGTCGGCGAGGACGGTGGTCCACGATCCGGCGTCCGTCACGTCGAGGACCGGGCAGGGCTTGGGGTTGCGCTGGCAGAACAGCAGCATGTCGTACGCCCAGTCCGCCGGGACCGCGATCAGGTTGGCCTGGGTGTGGCCGGCGGCGACCCCGGCCGTCGGCCCGGCCAGCCCGTCCCGGAAGCGGGCCCGGGCCCCGCGCGGGCTCCACGCCCGCGCGTGCTCGTCGGCGAGGACCACGGGGCGGTCCTCCGCCGCGGCCGTGAGGCGCTCGTCCGCCGGTGCCGCGCTCCCCTTCCCGGCCGCGGCCGGGGTGCGTTCGTCGGTGCGGTTCACACCAGCTCCCTTCCGCGCGTCTCCGGCAGCCCCAGCAGCGCGAGCGCCGCCAGACCGTAGCCGACCGCGCCGAACACCAGGGCGCCGCCGACGCCCCAGCCGTCCGCCAGGAAGCCGACCAGGGTCGGGAAGACGGCGCCCACCGCGCGTCCGGTGTTGTACGTGAAGCCCTGGCCGGTGCCGCGGACCGCGGTCGGGTACAGCTCGCTCAGGTAGGACCCGAAACCGCTGAAGATCGCCGACATGCAGAACCCGAGCGGGAAACCGAGCACCAGGAGCAGGGTGTCGGCGCCGTCCGGGATGTCGGCGTACGCCAGGATGCAGATCGCCGACAGCAGCGCGAAGAGCCAGATGTTGCGCCGCCGGCCCAGCCGGTCGGTGAGGTGGCCGCCCGTCAGGTAGCCGATGAACGCCCCGGAGATCAGGAACGCCAGGTACGAGCCGGTCCCGACCACCGACAGGCCCCGCTCCGTCTTCAGGTACGTGGGCACCCAGGTCGCCAGCGTGTAGTAGCCGCCCTGCACGCCCGTGGACAGCAGCCCCGCGAAGACCGTGGTGCGCAGCAGCCCCGGCTCCCCGCCGGTGCCCGGCTTGAAGATGGCGGCGAACGAGCCCCTGCCCGCGCTCCGTTCACGGGCCGCGGCCGCCTCCGGCGCGTCGTGCACCCGGCGCCGCATCCAGACCATCAGCAGCGCGGGCAGCGCGCCGGTCCAGAACATCACCCGCCAGGCCAGGTCGTCGCCGACGAAGGAGAAGACCAGCGTGTACACGATCGCGGCCAGCGCCCAGCCGACCGCCCACGAGCTCTGGACGGCCCCGAGCGTGCGGCCCCGGTGCCGGGCGCCCGCGTACTCCGCGACGAGGATCGCGCCGACCGCCCACTCGCCGCCGAACCCGAGGCCCTGCAGGGCGCGGAAGACGAGCAGCGTCTCGTAGGTGGGGGCGAAGCCGCAGGCCACCGTGAACACCGCGTAGGTGAGGACGGTGATCATCAGGGCCCTGACGCGGCCGACGCGGTCCGCGACCACCCCGGCCACGGCCCCGCCGACGGCGGAGACGGCCAGGGTGACGGTGGTGAACAGGCCCGTCTGGCCGCTGTCCAGGCCGAAGTACGCCGCCAGCGCGACCATGCTCAGCGGCAGGGTGAAGTAGTCGTAGGAGTCCAGGGCGTAGCCGCCGAAGGCGCCCGCGAAGGCGCGCCGGCCGCGCGGGTCCAGGGCCCGCAGCCAGCCCAACGGGCCGTCGTGGCCGGGGCGCCGGTCCGCGGCGGACGGGGGGTCGGAGGTCGGGGCGTGGGACGGAGGGGGCGTGCTCATGGGCACCTCGCAGATGAGGGACGGAGCGTGCTCGAGGACTGGTCCGTGCCGTGCGGAGCCACGGCGCCGCGGTGCGCGGAGCGGATGGCGCCGTGCGTTGCAAGGTAGGGGATCGTTGAACGATCCTTCAATACCCCCGTTGTCTCGTCCTCGTGTCTGCGATTGAATTCCGGGCATGGCAGAGCAGCTGACAGGACTGGCCGGCGACCGGGCCCTGCTGGGCCGCACCAGCACCGCCGAGCGCGTGTCGGACATCCTCAGGAGCCGCATCGCCGAGGGCTACTTCCCGCCCGGCACACGGCTGTCCGAGGACAGCATCGGCGGGGCGCTCGGCGTCTCCCGCAACACGCTGCGCGAGGCGTTCCGGCTGCTCACACACGAGAGGCTGCTCGTCCACGAGTTGAACCGCGGCGTGTTCGTGCGGGTCCTGACCGTGGAGGACGTCGAGGACATCTACCGCACCCGCCGCCTCGTCGAGTGCGCCGTCGTCCGGGGGCTGGGCGAACCGCCGTACCGGCTGGGCCCACTCGCCGAAGCCGTCGCCGAGGGCCGGCGGGCGGCGGGCGAAGGTGACTGGAAAACGCTGGGCACGGCCAATATCCACTTCCACCGCGAGCTCGTGGCGCTCGCGGGCAGCGACCGCACCGACGAACTGATGCGCAGCGTCTTCGCCGAACTGCGCCTGGCCTTCCACGTCGTGGACGACCCGCGGCGGCTGCACGAGCCGTACCTCGCCCGCAACCGCCGGATCCTTCAGGCCCTCCAGGCCGGCGACCGGCGCCAGGCCGAGGACCTGCTCTCCGTCTACCTCGACGACTCGCTCGAAGGGATCGTGGAGGTCTACCGGCGGCGGGTGGGGGAGGACGGGTGACGCCGTAGGGCGGCGGCACGGTGAGGGCGGGCGCGGTCCGGTCCACCGCACCGGCAGGCCGGAATGCGGAGGGGCGGGTGCCGTCCGTCTCCTGACGGCGGGACGGGGAGCCGCACCGCGTCCCCGGGCGCCGGACCGAGGGCGGTTCCTCACGCCGCGCCGGTGGCCCGGCGCGGCCGGTACTCACCCGCCGGCAATGGACCGGGTCGGCCCTCGGGAAGGGCCCGCACCGCCTCCCGGCGGCCGTCGTGACAACGGCGGCGCCAGGGGGCGTCTGTGCCGTTTGGGCCGATGTCACACCGAGGACCTAGTCTGTGCACCGTGACTTCGCCTGCACCGACGGAGAGTGTTCCGTCCCAGCTCAGCGCGGGGCCGCGCCCTGCCCCGGGCCCGGCCGCCGACGAGGGACTGGCGCGGCGCCTGCGCGCGCTGGCGTGCACCGCGCCGCTGCACGACCTCGACGTCCGCAAGGCCAACCTGGCGGGCGAGTACTCGGTGTACGGCATGGCGGAGGTCGCGCTGGCCGCCATCGACCTCGTCACGCTCACCATGGACTTCGACACCGGCGCCGACCACGACCAGGTGGTGGCCCGGCTGGTCCCGCGCGTCGCCGCCCAGGCGCCGCACCGGCCCGCCGCCGAGCACGAGCGCGTGGCCCGCTGGGTGCTGGAGAACCTGATCAACGTCGGCAGCGTCGACCGGGGCTTCCGCGCCGTGTACGGCACGTTCGCCCCCGACGGCACGTACGTCCGCCGCGACTACGACTTCAAGCTGATCGAGGAGGTCCCCGGCCCCGGCGGCGGCGTCTACCTGCGCACCACCGACGAGGCCGTCAACGTCCTCGTGGGCGCCCTGGACACCGACGTCACCAGCGCGCAGATCGCGGCCGAGGTCAAGCTCGAGATCCTCATCAGCCGCGGCCGCCTCGCCGACGCGCAGCTCGCCGCCGAACAGGCCCGCTACCGCACCGTGCAGTACGCCGAGACCCTGCGCAGGGCCCTGGAGGCGACCCGGCGCAACGTCCGGGCGGTGGACTGGCTCAACGCCGTGCCGGACATGATCGCTGAGGCGCTGGACCACGTCGCCGACCGCTACCGCCACGAGAACGCGATCCTCACCAACATCCGCAAGGCGCGCGACGAGTCCGAGGACCCCGGGCACAAGCGCCGGGCCGCCGAACTGGTCGACATCGTCAAGGACTGCATCCGGCGCCACACCCAGCTGCAGTCCCGGCTGCTGGAGGCGGGCCCCCTCTTCCGCGCCGAGCAGGACCGGCAGGCCTTCGCCACGCCCACGGGCACGTCGGGCACGGACCTGTACGGCCACCTCCTCGCCCCGGCCCTGCCGCTGCCCCTGGAGCAGGCGATCGGGGTCACCGACGCGTTCTTCGCGCACGGGACGGGGCTGCGCACACCGGTGTCCGTCCGGGTCGGCGACCTCGTGGACATCCTGCTGACGCCGCCCGTGGAACGGGAGCACCTCGGCGCGGAGATGCCCGAGCCGGACCTGATCGCCACCCCGGACGACAGCCGTTTCAGCGAGGAACAACTGGCGGCCGCGACGGAGCTGCTCGACCTGCCGGCGGACGCGCCCCGGCGGCTGTCGGGACTGCTCGCCGAGGCCCGGCGCAAGGACCCCGACCTGCCATACCTCGTGGCCCTGCTGGCCGTCCACGCGGCCAGCCCGCCGGTGGGCACCGCCTACCGTCAGGGCGAGGAGAAGCTCCTGTTCGCCGTGGACGACGGCACCGAGCTGGACGACCCCGAGTTCGGCGGGGCCGACCTGATCGTGGGCACGGCACTGCTGGACGCGGCGGGCATGGCCGCCGACAGAACGGAAGCGGCGTGACGGTCCGCTCCCCGCGGTCCGCCGGATGCGGGCCCGAGGCGGCCCGCCCCGCCCCCGTGGCTCCACCGCCGCCGCCCCACGCCCCCCACCGAACCGCCCCGACCCCCCACCGCACGACCCCCGAGGAGCCCCGACCGTGACCGAGCACGTCGACTGGAGCGAGTCCGAGCCCGCCGCCGCGCCGGCGAGCTCCGCCGTCACGCCCGCCGACGCCGCCGACGCCGCGCGGCTCGTCGCCTTCGGCCTGCAGCCGAGGCTGCAGCCCGCGCGCGACCAGGAGTACGCCGAGCTGCTGCGCCGCCACCGCGAGGACCCGGCGTTCGCGCGGCTCGCCGACGCCGTGGCGGCCGGGCTCGGACTCGTCGTGCTGGAGGTCTCCCCGCGCGCCGGCATGGCGGTCACCGCGGCCGAGGACTCGGTGTTCGCCGTGCGCATGGGCGACTACGCCCGCCGTACGTCCGCGGACGCGGGCGACCGGTTCCTGCACGGTCTCGCCCATCTCGCGGTGGCCGCCATGGCCTTCCCGCGCCCCGAGGACCTCGCCGACGACGGCTACATCGGCCGCGTCACGGTCAACGGCGTGGACTCCTTCGTCCGCCAGGCCTGCCGCCGCCTGGAGGAGCGGGCGGAGGAACAGGGCGAGAACACCGACCCGGCCACCGATGCCCCCGGACTCGAGGCCGCGTGGCGCATCTGGGCCCGGCGCAGCGCGACCGGGGCCACCAAGGACGCGCGCCGGCCGGCCGCCTCCACCACCGGCATCGTGGCCAAGGCCATGGCGTTCCTCACCGACTCCGGCTTCCTGCAGCGCACCGGCGACGAGCACGGCGGCACCTACCGCACGACCGCCCGCTACCAGCTCCAGGTGCGCGACATGGCCGCCGGCGCCGCCATGGCCGAGCTGCTGGAGCTGGGCGTCGTGCCCGTCACCGACGGCACACCCACCCTGCTGCCCGCCGAGGACACCGACGACCTGGAGCTGGTGGCCGAGGCCGGGCTGCCGTTCCACTCCTGAGCCCCGAACCGACCGAACTGCCGAAGACTGACGAGAGTCCGCCATGTACGAGCTGTCCCGGGTCCGCCTCTACTCCATCGGGCCGGCCGGTGCGCGCTACGCCGACACCGTGCTCGACCTGCGGGGCGTGGGCCAACCCGTACCCGACCCCGCGCCCAGCCAGGCGGAGTTCTTCGAGGACGAGCCGGTGGGCCCGCCGCGCCGGCCGGCGCCCGCCGGCGTGCTCTTCCTGGAGAACGGCGGCGGCAAGTCCGTCCTGCTCAAGCTGATCTTCTCCGTGATGCTGCCCGGTCACCGCAACACCCTCGGCGGCGCCAGCTCCGGCGTGCTGCGCAAGTTCCTGCTCGCCGACGACTGCGGGCACGTGGCACTGGAGTGGCAGCACGTGCAGACCGGCGAGTGCGTGGTCGTCGGCAAGGTGAGCGAGTGGCGCGGACGCCAGGTCTCCAACGACCCGCGC
The DNA here is from genome assembly GCF_040645305.1 of Streptomyces sp. NPDC046831. Lineage (NCBI taxonomy): Bacteria > Bacillati > Actinomycetota > Actinomycetes > Kitasatosporales > Streptomycetaceae > Streptomyces > Streptomyces sp. NPDC046831. Next base: position 284,883 of record NZ_JBEYXZ010000005.1, read on the forward strand.
AAGTTCGCCGAGGCCTGGTACTCCTTCCGGCCCGGCCCCGGACTGGCCCTGGACAACCTGCCCGTCGCCGAGTCCACCGCCGTACGGCCGTCCGCCGAGGGCCAGTCCGGGGCGCGGGGCCGGCGCCGCACCATGAAGGGCTTCAGGGACGCGCTCACCGAGGCCGGCAAGGTGTACCCGCACCTCGAGGTGCACTGGGAGGAGACCCACGAACGCTGGACCGAGCACCTCGGCGACCTCGGGCTCGACCCCGAACTCTTCCGCTACCAGCGGGAGATGAACGCGGACGAGGGCGAGGCGGCCGGCCTCTTCGCCGTGAAGAAGGACTCCGACTTCACCGACCTGCTGCTGCGCGCCGTGACGGACACCCGGGACACCGACGGCCTCGCCGACCTGGTCAGCGGTTTCGGCAACAAGCTGGGCCGGCGCGCGGAACTCATCGCCGAACGCGACTTCACCGCCGGGTCGGTGGATCTGCTCGGCCGGATCGTCGAGGCCTCCGGCGCACGCACGCGCGCCCGGGAGATCCACGCGGGCGCCGAGCGGCGGACGCGGTCGCTGGCGCGGCGGCTGTCCGCGCGCGCCGTGCGGGAGCGCGTGCGGGCCGCCGACCTCGCCCAGCAGGTCACGGCCGCCGCCCACGCCGTCACCCGCTGCGAGGGCGCGCGGCAGCGCAGCGCCCTGATCGCCGCCGAACTCGCCTACCGGCACGCCTCCCTGGCGCTCACCGCCGCGGAGAAGGCCGCCGCGGCACAGAAGCGCGAGCTCGCCGACGCCCGGACCCTGCACTCCGCCTGGCAGGCCGCCGAGGCCGTGCTGCGCCACCGGGCCGCCGCCGACCGGGCCGCCCGGGTGTCCGCGGCGATCCAGGAGGCCGAACGGGACGCCGCACCGGCCCTCGCGGCACGCGCCAGGGCCGCCGTGGACCTCGTCCGGGCGCTGCACGCGGCTGCGGAGAGCGCCGAGACCCTCGCCAACGAGGAGGAGGAGCGGTCCGCCCGGCTCCAGGACGCCGGCGACTCGGCGTACCGCGACTCGACGACCGCGGCCACCGAGGCGCAGCGCGCCCGCAGCGAGGCCGGTCACCTGCGGCAGCGGCTGGTCGAAGTCGAGCAGGAGACCGCCGAGGCGGTGCGCGCGGGCTGGCTCGACGACAGCGCGCCGGACGCCGACCCGGCCCGGGCGGCGCTCGCGGCGAGCGACGCCGAGAAGACCGCGGTCGCCGCCTGGGACGCGGCCCGTGAGGCCTCCCGCAGGGCGGCGGAGCAGGCGCGCGAGGCGGCCACGGCCGAGTCCCGCGCCGAGCTCACGGCCGCCCGCGCGGCGGACGCGGCGACGGCGGCGGAGCGCGCCTACGACGCGGAGCGCCGCACCGCCGCCTCGCTGGCGGCGGAGGAGCGGCTCGCGGAGCTGCTGAGCCTGCCGGGAGCGGCGGGGACGGCGCGGCCCGGCGTGCCCGGGCAGAGGTCGGAGTCCGGCGGCACGTCCGCCGCACGAAGCGGTGCGGCGGCGGGCCAGGACACCGCGGCGGGCGGGACCGGCGGCGGGACCGCGGGGGACGGCCGCCCGTCCGGCGGCGCCGACCCGCACGGGCGGACCGCGCACCGTGCCGCCACCGCCACGCTGCGGCAGAGCGGTGCGCGGACCGACGGCCCCCTCACCACCGAGGAACTCGACCGCTTCGCCGACGAGTTGCGGACCCTGCTGGACGACGCCGTCTCCTCCGCCGAGCGGCACCTGTTCGAGCTGCGCACCGCCGCCGCCGACGACGCCCGCATCCTCGGCGCGCTCGGTGACGGCGGGCTGCTGCCGCCCGGACCCGACGTGCTGGCCACGGTGGAGTTCCTCGGCGAGCACGGCATCCCCGCCCTGCCCGGCTGGCGCTACCTCGCCCAGGCCGTCGACCCCGCCGACCACGCGCGGGTGCTGGCCGCCCGGCCGGAGCTGGTCGACGGCGTGATCATCACCGACCCGGACACGCACGCGCGGGCCCGCGAGGCGCTCTCCGACGCCGCGCTGCTGCCCCGCTCCGCGGTGGCCGTGGGCACCGCGGCCGCCCTGCTCGCCCCCACCCCGGCGGCCGGCGCGGCCACCGGCGCCGCCGCCGACGTGTTCCTGGTGCCGCCGAACCCGGCCATGCACGACGAGCACGCCGCCGACGAGGAACGCCAGGCGCTGCGCGCCCGGGCCACCGAGCGCGACGAGGAGATCCGCGCGCTCGCCGCCCGGCTCGGGAAGGACCGCGAACTCGCGGCGCGGCTCGCCTCCTGGCGCGCCGGCTGCCCGGCGGGCCGGCTCACCGAGCTGGCGCAGGCGGCCCGGGAAGCGCGCGTGTTCGCCGAGGAGGCGGAGGCGGAACTGGCGGAGGCACGTGCCGTCCGGGCCGAGGCCGAGGAGGCCGCTGCCGAGGCCGCGCAGGTGCGCGACGAGAAGCAGGAGGCCGCACAGCGGGCCCGGCGCGCCGCCGACGCCCTGGCCGGACTCGCCTTCCGGCTGCGGGAGCGCGCCGGCTGGCAGGCCAAGCTACGGGAACTGGCCGACGAGGCCGCCGAGTCGGAGGCCCGCGCCCAGGCCTGCCTGGAGCGGGCCCGCGCCGCCGACGAGGACCGGCGCGCCGCCCAGCGCGCCGCCGACGACGCCCGCCGCACCGCCCGGGCGCTGCGCGCCGAACGCTCCGAGGTCGCCGGCGCCCCGGACGAGGTGCCGGACACCGGCGCCGGCACCCCGAAGGCGTCGCTGCCCGCCCTCCGCGAGGCCTACCGCGCCGCCTCCCAGGTCTACGAGCAGGTCGGCGTGGGCGCCGACCTGCGCGCCGAGCAGGCCCGCGCGGAGAGCGACGAGAGCGCGGCCCGCGCCGAACTGGACCGGCTGAGCAACAAGGTCCGCACCCGCGCGGAGCAGCTGCTGGAGTCGCCCGACGGCTCCGACGGCCCGTCCCGGCAGGCCGCCGCCGCCCGCGCCGAGGAACTGGTGCAGCTCCTGGAGACCCGGATGTCGAGCGCGAGCGAGCAGCTCGGGCGCCTGCGCGGCGAGGCCGAGCGCCTCGCCCCCGAGGACGGCGAGGCCCACACCGAGCTGCCCGGGGAGCTCGACCCGCGCGACGCCGAGCACGCCCAGGCCCTGCTGCGCACCGCGACGGCGGAACTCGCCTCACGCACCGAGGCGCTGGCGCAGGCCCGCGACGCGCACGCCGAACTGCTCGACGCCCACCGCGCGGCCGAGGACGCGGCCGGCGGCTTCGACGAGATCGCCGCCATGCTCCGCGACCTGCTGCGCGAGCAGCCGGGCGAGGAGGAACAGGAGGAGCCCGAGCCGTACCCGGGCAGCCCGGACGGCGCCCGGCAGGCGGCCGCCGAGGCCCGCCGCTCGCTGCGCGGCTGCGCCGCCGACCTGTCCGCGGCGGAGGCCGCCGTACGCGAGGCGAGCGACGTCCTCGTCCGGCACGCCAACTCCACCCGCTACGAGCAGGTCCGCACGCCGGCCCGGCAGCAGATCCGGGAACTGCCCGCCTCCGCGCTGCCCGAGCACGCCGAGCGGTGGGCCGAGGCCTTCGCCCCCCGGCTGCGCGTCCTGACGGACGAGCTGGAGCAGCTGGAGCGCAACCGGGACTCGATCGTGGACCGGCTGCGCGGGCTCGTGGAGTCGTCGCTGGCCACCCTGCGCTCCGCCCAGCGGCTGTCCCGTCTCCCCGAGGGACTCGGCGAGTGGTCGGGCCAGGAGTTCCTGCGCATCCGCTTCGAGGAGCCCGACCAGGCCACGCTCAGCGAGCGGCTGGGCGAGGTCATCGACGAGGCCACCCGGGCCGCCGTCAGGAAGAACTCCGACCTGCGCCGCGACGGCATGTCCCTGCTGCTGCGCGGCGTCGCCGCCGCGCTCCAGCCCAAGGGCGTCGCCGTGGAGATCCTCAAGCCGGACGCCGTACTGCGCGCCGAGCGTGTCCCCGTCGGGCAGATGGGCGACGTGTTCTCCGGCGGTCAGCTGCTCACCGCCGCGATCGCTCTGTACTGCACGATGGCCGCCCTGCGGTCGAACGACCGCGGCCACGACAGGCACCGGCACGCGGGCACGCTCTTCCTGGACAACCCGATCGGCCGCGCCAACGCCACCTATCTGCTGGAGCTGCAGCGGGCCGTCTCCGACGCGCTCGGTGTCCAGCTCCTGTACACCACCGGCCTGTTCGACACCACGGCGCTGGCGGAGTTCCCACTGGTCATCCGGCTGCGCAACGACGCCGACCTCAGGGCGGGGCTGAAGTACATCAGCGTGGAGGAGCACTTGCGGCCCGGTCTGCCGCAACCGGCCTCCGAGGGGGAGGCGGTGCGCAGCGAGATCACGGCGACCCGGATGTTCAAGCGGCCCGCCCCGGCGGCCGGTTGACCCGGCGGCCTTCCCGGCCCGCCGCCCACCGGGCGGGCCGGGAAGGGCCGGGCGCATCACGGCCTTGCGACCGGGAAGGGCGCCGCCACCGCAGCCTGACCGGCCACCGGCCAGTCCCGTAGCGGCCGTTCGCCGGGACTCAGGAGTGAGACAGCTGCCTCGCGCCGCCCCGCCGGCGTATCCGCCCCTGCGCCCGCTCGGCCGCCCGCTCCTCGCGCCGGACGCGGCGGCGCTCGCGCCGCAGCGCCCGGGCCGTGCTGCTCGGCACCGACACCACGCCGTGCCGCTGGTTCCACACCTGGCGGTTCACCCACACGTCGAGCACGGCCCACGTGGCCACCACGGTGCTCGCCACGCTGCTGAGGACCATGGGCAGCCCCAGCCAGGACCCGGCCATGGTGCACAGGAACGCCACCACCGCCTGTATCAGCGTCACGGAGATGATCAGCACCGCCCGGACGGCCGCCTCCCGGACCGGGTCCGGCATCCGTCGCCGGCGTGCCGGTTCCTCGACCCACAGGGGCTTGCGGGCCCGCTGTTCCGCGTGTGCCGGTCCCCGCTCACCGGCGGCCGTCACATCGCCGTACAAGGCGGCGGGCCCGTCCTTTCCCGCCGTGCTGCCGCGGCCGGATGTCCCGGACGCCCGCCGCGCCGTGCCGAGTCGTCCCGCCGTGCCGTCACCGGCCGTCTCGCGCCGCTCCGCCGTGCCCATCAACGTGTCACTCCCCACCGCCAGCAGACCGCTCGCCCAGGTGTCCGAAGACCCCGCTCCCCAGTGGCTGCCCGGCTTGGGCCGTTCTACGCCGCCCCAGGTGCGGGATGCGGCTCCTGTGACCGGTTCCGCCCCCGTTCCTCACAGACAAGGACGAACGAGGGCGTCAGGAAGATTCCCCGGTGGCGAAAAGAACCGGCCAACCCGTCAACCGACCACGCCGGCCGGTCGGTTCCGGCCATCCGCTCCAGGGCGCCTTCCCGGGGTGTCATCTCCCGTCATGGCAGGACAACTCCCTCTCTTCCGCCGCCGGTGCGGAAGTTCGGGCTCCGGACAGTTCTTCGAGTTATCCGTGCGTCGGTAGTAGGCTCGCGCCGTTTGTTGACGCACATGCGTACCCCCTGCCCACGGGGGTCGAGCTGGGGGAGGCCATGCGCTTTCGCGGGAAGTCCATCCGCAGGAAGATCGTGGCGCTGCTGCTGGTGCCGCTGGTGTCCCTCACCGCGATCTGGGGACTCGGGAGCGTGATCACCGGACGCGAGGCGACCCGGCTGTTCCACGTGACGGCCATCGTGGAGAGGATCGGCTACCCCACCGAGGACACCGTCCGCGCGCTGCAGCAGGAACGCCGCCAGACGCTCGTGTACCTCGCCGACCCGCGCGCCTCCGACGCGCTCTCGGCACTCCGCAGCACCCGCACCGCCACCGACGCCACCCTCGCCGCTCTCCGCCGCAACGCCAGGGACTCCGGCGTCCGGGACGGCATGGACGAGGACGACGCGCAGCACCTCACCACCGCCCTGGACGCCCTCGACGACCTCGGCTCGCTGCGCGACAGCGTCGAGGGCGGCACCGTCTCCCGGTTCCAGGCCCTCGACCTCTACAACCGGCTGGTCGACCCCTGCTTCGCGCTGCTGACCGCCCTGGACGGCATCGACGACGTGGAACTGGACAAGCAGGCGCGCGCCCTGGTCGGCATCACCCGCGCCCGCGAACTGCTCTCCCGCGAGGACGCCCTGCTCGGCTCGGCCCTGGTCGTGGGGAAGCTCTCCGGCGCCGAGGCGCGTGCCGTCTCCGGCCTCATCGCGCAGCGCACTCTGCTGTACGACGTCAACCTGCCGCTGCTGCCCTCCTCGGAGCGGGAACGGTACGAGGCCCTGTGGAAGGACGCCGGCACCGCTCCGCTGACCGCCGCCGAGCGCGCCGTCCTCTCCTCGGGGGCGGGCACGCCCCGCGGCGTCACCGCCAAGAGCTGGGACACCGCCGCCGCCACCGTGCTCGACGACCTCCGCGTCCTGGGCGACCAGGCGGCCGACCGCTACCAGGACCGGGTCCGCCCCGTGGCCGTCGGCGTCGTCGTGGAGGCGGCCGTCGTCGGCGTCCTCGGCCTGGTCGCGCTGCTGGTCTCCCTCGTCGTGTCCGTGCGCATCGGCCGCAGCCTCATCCGTGACCTGCGCCGGCTGCGCCTGGAGGCCCACGAGGCGTCCGGCGTCCGGCTGCCCAGCGTGATGCGCCGGCTGTCGGCCGGAGAGCACGTCGACGTGGAGACCGAGGTCCCGCATCTGCGGTACGACAAGAATGAGATCGGCGAGGTCGGCCAAGCCCTCAACACCCTGCAGCGGGCCGCCGTCGAGGCCGCCGTCAGGCAGGCCGAACTCCGGGCCGGGGTCTCCGAGGTCTTCGTCAACCTCGCCCGCCGCAGCCAGGTCCTGCTGCACAAGCAGCTCACCCTCCTCGACGCCATGGAACGCCGTACCGAGGACACCGACGAGCTCGCCGACCTGTTCCGGCTCGACCACCTGACCACCCGCATGCGACGGCACGCCGAGGGCCTGGTGATCCTCTCCGGCGCCGCTCCCTCCCGGCAGTGGCGCAAACCGGTGCGGCTGATGGACGTGGTGCGCGCCGCCGTCGCCGAGGTGGAGGACTACGAACGCATCGAGGTCCGCCGGCTGCCGCGTGTCGCGGTCACCGGTCCGGCGGTCGCCGACATCACCCACCTCTTGGCCGAGCTGCTGGAGAACGCCACCGTGTTCTCCCCTCCGCACACGGCCGTGCAGGTCGTCGGGGAACGCGTCGCCAACGGCTTCACCCTGGAGATCCACGACCGTGGCCTGGGCATGGCCGCCGAAGCCCTGCTCGACGCCAACCTCCGGCTCGCCGAGACACCGGAGTTCGAGCTGTCGGACACCGACCGGCTCGGCCTGTTCGTGGTCAGCCGGCTCGCCCAGCGGCAGAACGTCCGGGTCTCGCTGCAGCCGTCCCCGTACGGCGGCACCACCGCCGTCGTCTTCATCCCGGACGTGCTGCTGACGGACGACGTCCCCGACACCAACGGACTCGGCTTCCGCATCGACCGGCAGCGGCCCGCCGAGGACGCCGACCTGGCGGAGAGCCGCAGGACGGCCCTGCCCCAGGCGCCCGCGCGGCTCCCGGGCCTGCCGGCGTCGCTGCTGGACGGGCCGGTGGAGCTGGAGGCCCCCGTCGACCTCGACGCCCTCGGCGGCTTCCCGGACGCCCTCGGGGACGGGGACGGCGAGCACGAGGCACTGTTCGGCCCGCGCCGCCTGCTCGGCGGCCCGGACGCGGGCGCCGCAGCGGCCCGCCCCGGCACGGACCACCGGCAGGCGACCGGTCTGCGCGGCGGGCAGGACCGCACCGGCGGCAAGGAGCCTTCCGGCCCGGTCCCGCTGCCCCGGCGCCGCACGCCCAAGCTGGTCAGCTCGCACGGACGTCCGGTCGGCGAGCACCGGTCCCGCCGCGAGGAGGCGGACGGCGCGTCTTCGCCCAGCCCGGACCGGCCGCAGCCGGTAGGACCCGCCCCGCTGCCGTCCCGCCGGCGCGGAGGGACGCCCGCCGGGGGCACCGGGGCGGGAACGGGCCGCGGCGGTGGTCGGCACGCCTCCCCGGATGCCCCGGCTCCCGCCGGGCGGGCGGAGGAGCCCCCGGTCCTTCCCCGGCGCACCCGCACCACCGGGCGCCCCGCGGAGGAGCCCGAGGAGGACGGCCGGCGCGGTGCCACCGCACCGGGCGAGCCGGGATCCGGCCCCGGGCCGCTGCCCCGGCGCGTGCGGCAGGCGAGTCTCGCCCCGCAACTGAGGAACAGCTCCGAGCGGCGCACCGAGGACCGGTCCGACCCGGTCGACCGCGACGCCGAGGAGGTGCGCAGCCGGATGGCCTCGCTCCAGCGCGGCTGGCAGCGCGGCCGTGAGGAGAACGCCGCGGGCGAACACGCCCGGGGCGGCACAGCACAGGGAACGACAAAGGGGGACGGTCGATGACCGCACCGAAGGCGACCGGCCACACCGCGAGCGGCAGGAAGGAGCTCGACTGGCTCCTCGACGAGCTCGTGGAGCGCGTGGCCAGCATCCGCAAGGCACTCGTGCTCTCCGGGGACGGTCTGCCGACGGGAGCGTCCAAGGACCTGACCCGGGAGGACAGCGAGCACCTGGCCGCCGTGGCCTCCGGGTTCCACAGTCTCGCCAAGGGCGTCGGACGCCACTTCGAGGCGGGCAGCGTCCGGCAGACGGTGGTCGAACTCGACGACGCCTTCCTGTTCGTCACCGCCGCGGGCGACGGCAGCTGCCTCGCCGTCCTGTCCGACGCCGACTCGGACGTGGGCCAGGTGGCGTACGAGATGACCCTCCTCGTCAAGCGGGTCGGGGTGCATCTCGGCGCCGCACCGCGCACCGATGTGTCCACCGGCGGGTAGTGGGATGACATGAGCGCAGACGGTCAGGGAAGCAGCCACTGGTTCGACGACGAGGCCGGGCCGGTGGTACGTCCCTACGCCATGACGCGGGGCCGCACCAGCCATGCGGCCCAGCACCGCCTCGACCTGATCGCGGTGGTCGTCACCGAGCCCGACGTGGACGACCCGGAGGCGGACCCGACCCTGTCCCCGGAACACGTGGACATCGTCGAACTGTGTCGCGACACCCCGCAGTCGGTCGCCGAACTCGCCGCGGAGCTCGACCTTCCCATCGGCGTCGTCCGGGTGCTCGTGGGCGACCTCGTGGACGAGGATTACGTCCACGTGACACGTCCGGTGCCCCCGGCCGAGCTGCCGGACGAGAGCATCCTGCGCGACGTGATCAACGGCCTGCGTGCGCTGTGAACAGCGCGGAAGCGGGGTCATGACGTGACAGGCCGGCAGTTCCGCGTGGACCGCGGCGGCATCTTCACCCGCATCGTCGCGGCGCCCGGGCGGCAGCCCGCCGACGCGCGAGCCGGACGGCGAGACCTGCGGCAAGGCGCGCGCCCCCGGGCACGCTCACGGACCAGCGCCTGGTCGAGCGGAGAGCGCGCGGACGGCACGGTCGTCGCGCTCGGCGCGAGCGACGCGACGGACGCCGGGCCGGGCGGCGTACTCGTCATCGAAAAGCCCGGTGGCCGGAGCTGCGGCCCACCGCCACCCGCATCCCATCGAGCAGGAGAAGTGAACGATGATCTTCGGGCGTTCTGAGCGCGGCAAGTCCCCGGTCGAGCCCGTCACGCTCAAGATCCTCGTGGCCGGCGGTTTCGGCGTGGGCAAGACGACCCTCGTCGGCTCGGTCAGCGAGATCAGACCGCTGCGCACCGAGGAACTGCTCACCGAGGCCGGGCGCCCGGTCGACGACGTCAGCGGTGTGGAGGGCAAGCGCACCACCACCGTGGCCATGGACTTCGGGCGCATCACCCTGCGCGAGGACCTGGTGCTCTACCTGTTCGGAACGCCGGGGCAGGAGCGGTTCTGGTTCATGTGGGACGAGCTGTCCGAGGGCGCGCTGGGCGCGGTCGTCCTGGCCGACACCCGCCGGCTGGAGGACTGCTTCGCCGCCGTCGACTACTTCGAGCGGCGCTCCATCCCGTTCGTCGTGGGCGTGAACTGCTTCGAGGGCGCCCCGCGCTACCCGGCGGACGCCGTCCGCCAGGCCCTCGACCTCGACGACGACGTCCCGCTCGTGCTGTGCGACGCCCGCGACCGCGAGTCGGTCAAGGAGGTCCTGGTCGGGGTCGTCCGGCACGCGATGGCGTACAGCGCGCACCGCCGCCGGGCCGTCACCACCTGACGCACCGGCACCTGCCCGTGCCCCCGCCCGGGTGCGGGCAGCGCCGCGCCACCCCTCGTGCCGCCCGCGCCGGGACGGGGCGCCCACGGCCGCCTATTCGCCGTCCTCCAGCCAGCCGAAGCTCTTCTCCACCGCCTTGCGCCAGTTGCGGTACTGGCGGTCGCGGACCGAGGCGTCCATGGACGGAGTCCACTCGGCGTCCTTCTTCCAGTGCGACTTCAGCTCGTCGAGGTCGTCCCACACCCCGGTGGCGAGCCCGGCCGCGTACGCGGCGCCGAGGCAGGTCGTCTCGGAGACCTTCGGGCGGATCACCGGCACGTCCAGGACGTCCGCCTGGTGTTGCATGAGCAGGTTGTTCTTCGTCATGCCGCCGTCCACCTTCAGGGCGGTGATCCGCACCCCGGAGTCCTGGTACATGGCGTCGACGACCTCACGCGTCTGCCAGCTGGTGGCCTCCAGCACCGCCCGTGCCAGGTGCGCCTTGGTGACGTACCGCGTCAGGCCGGTGATCACACCGCGCGCGTCCGAGCGCCAGTACGGCGCGAACAGGCCCGAGAAGGCGGGCACGATGTAGGCGCCGCCGTTGTCCTCGACGCTCGCCGCCAGCGGTTCGATCTCGTCCGCCGTGCGGATGATCCCGAGCTGGTCGCGGAACCACTGGACCAGCGCGCCCGTGATGGCGATGGAACCCTCCAGGCAGTACACCGGCGCCTCGCCGCCGATCTTGTAGCCCATGGTGGTGAGCAGGCCGCTCTTCGACGGCACCGGCCGGCTGCCGGTGTTCAGCAGCAGGAAGCTGCCGGTGCCGTAGGTGTTCTTGGCGTCTCCCACGTCGTAGCAGGCCTGCCCGAACACGGCCGCCTGCTGGTCGCCGAGGGCGGAGGCCACGGGCACCCCGGCGAGCTGGCCGACGGCGGTGCCGTAGACCTCGGAGGAGGACCTGATCTCGGGCAGCATCGCCTCGGGGACGTTCATCACGGACAGGATCGAACGGTCCCACTGGAGGTCCTCCAGGTTCATCAGCAGGGTGCGTCCGGCGTTGGTGACGTCGGTGACGTGCTGCCCGCCGTCGGTGCCGCCGGTGAGGTTCCAGATGAGCCAGGAGTCGATCGTGCCGAAGGCGATCTCACCGCGCTCGGCCCGTTCGCGCAGGCCCGGCACGTTGTCCAGCAGCCACACGGCCTTGGGTCCCGAGAAGTAGCTGGCCAGCGGGAGGCCCGTCTGCTCGCGGAAACGGTCCTGCCCCTCAAAGCCGCCGAGTTCGTGGCACAGCGCCGCGGTGCGGGTGTCCTGCCAGACGATCGCGTTGTGCACGGGCCTGCCCGTGGCGCGGTCCCACAGCACGGTCGTCTCGCGCTGGTTGGTGATGCCGAGCGCGCTCACCTGATCGGCGCGCAGTCCGGCCTTGGCGATGGCGCCGGCCACGACCGCCTGCACCTTGGACCAGATCTCGGTGGCGTCGTGCTCCACCCAGCCCGGCCTGGGGAACATCTGGCGGTGTTCGCGCTGGTCGACGGCGACGACGGCGCCGCTGTGGTCGAAGATGATGCAGCGGCTGGAGGTCGTGCCCTGGTCGATGGCCGCCACGTACTTCTCGGCGTTGTCCGTCATGGCTGCACCCCTTGGTGGCGAGGGTCAGAGGACTGCGGTGTGGAGGACGCCCGCGAGGACCGGCAGGACGAGCGCGACCGTGCTGGTGGTCCTTCGTCGGCGGATGGGCGGTCGAGGGGTTCGGTCGGGTCCCGGGGATGGCTGGGGGCGGGGGAGACGTGCCGGCGCTGTGGACGGGGTACGCCGGCGCTGCCGGCGCTGGGTACCGGTCCGGCCATCATTGTCCCGGAACCGCTCGGGATGGGCGAGGCGGACGAGGTGGCGTGCGACGGTGCGGGACGGACCGGTCCCGGGGACGGCCAGGGCCCTCCCCGGGGCGGGTCGCGGCCCCTGCCCGGGGCCGGATCGCCGTCCGGGGGAGGTAGCGGGTGAGCGCCGGGACCGCGCGCCCGCCGTGCCCCGCCGGGCCGGTGGAAAACGGGGCGCCCCACCGGCACGGGAAGTGTTCACCCGGCCGCGGGAGGCGTCAAGGCCGTCGGCGGCGGCGCGGACGGCGGCCCGGACGCGCCCCTTCGGCGAGGCTCTCCGACGCCCGTCCCCGCGGCTGATCGGCGCGATCGGGTTCCCCGAACGGACCTGTTCCTGATAGATGCAGGGGACATGACACGACTGACCCGTGCCGTCCGCGGCCTGATCACCGGCGTCGCCGCCCTGCTGACCGTGACCGCCGCCCCGGCCACCGCGCAGGCCACGCCCGACCCCAGGGCGCCGCAGGACTTCGTCGCCCTCAGCACCGTCGACCCGACGATCATCCAGGAGATCCGCTACTTCACCCCGCACAACTTCGTCGGCGAGCGCGTCGACGGCTACCGGCAGCCCGTCTGCATCCTCACCCGGCCCGCCGCCGAGGCCCTCCACCAGGCCCAGCGGCAGCTGCTGCGCCGGGGCTACACGCTCAAGGTGTACGACTGCTACCGGCCCCAGCGCGCCGTGGACCACTTCGTGCGCTGGGCGCAGGACCTCGACGACCAGCGGATGAAGGGCGAGTTCTACCCGGACGTCGACAAGACCCGGCTGTTCCAGGACGGGTACATCGCGGAGAAGTCCGGCCACAGCCGCGGCTCGACCATGGACCTCACCCTCGTGAGGCTCCCCGCCAAACCCACCCGTCCCTACACCCCGGGCCGGCCCCTGGTGCCCTGCTACGCCCCCCAGGCCGAACGCTTCCCGGACAACTCGGTGGACATGGGCACCGGTTACGACTGCTTCGACACCCTCGCCCACACCCTCGACCCCCGGGTCCAGGGCCGGCAGCTGGCCAACCGGCTGCTGCTCAAGAGCACCCTGGAGGCGCTCGGCTTCGTCAACCTCGCCGAGGAGTGGTGGCACTACACCTACAAGCCCGAGCCCTACCCGGACACGTACTTCGACTTCCCCGTGAGCCGCGCCTCCCTGGCCGGGCACCGAGACGCCACCTGACCGAAGACGCCCTCCCCGCGATCGGATACAGTCCGCGCGTGTCCGAGAACCAGCACGCAACCGTCAACTCCGCGCCGCATTCCCAGTGTTCCCACTGTTCCAGCTGCGGAGCGCCCTACGGGGAGGGCGTCACGGGCTGGCCCCGCACCTGTCCGGCCTGCGGAGCCGTGGCCTACCGCAACCCGCTGCCGGTCGCGGTGGCCCTCCAGCCCGTGTACGACAGGCAGGGCACCGCCCTGGTCGTCATCACCCGCACCATCGCCCCCGCGCGCGGGGGCACGGCACTGCCGGGCGGCTTCATCGACGACCGGGAGGACTGGCGGCAGGCCGTCGTCCGCGAACTGCGGGAGGAGACGGGCATCGAGGCGGCGAGCCGCGACGTGCGGCTCGCCGACGCGATGAGCTCGCCCGACGGGCACCTGCTGCTCTTCGGGCTCCTGCCCGAACGCCCCGCCGAGGGCCTCCCGCGGTCCGCGCCGACGGACGAGACGGAGGGCTGGCACCTGCTGCGCCGGCCCGAGGAGCTCGCCTTCCCGCTCCACACGCTGGCCGTCCGGGCCTTCTTCGAGGGCCGCTACGTCTGAGCCCCGGGCCCGCCGCACCCACGTACGCGCACCGGGCAGGGCGGCGCGCCGGCGCCGTCCTCCCCTTCCCACTCGACGACCGGGCGGCCCTCCCGCCAGTGGACGGCGCAGCGCTCGACAACCGGCTCGTCCCAGCCGTCCCCCGCGTCCCGCACCACCACCCCGCCGCCGGTACGGCCCCGCGCCGGCGCCCACACCTCCAGCTCCAGCCCCCCGTCCGCACCCCGCACCGGAAGCACCGCACCCGCCCGCGCGAGCACCGGGATCCGCGACAGCGGGGCGTCGATCAGCACCCGCGCCGGCCCCTCGTAGGCCCGCTCCGTCACCGTGTCGTACCAGCGGCCCCGCGGCAGCCGCACCGCGCGCGGCCCGGCCCCGGGAGCGAGCACCGGTGCCACCAGCAGGCAGTCCCCGAGCAGGAAGGCGTCCTCACACTCCCGCAGCACGCGGTCCTCGGGGGCACCCCACCACAGCGGCCGCACCATCGGCGCCCCCGTGCGCCGCGCCAGATGGGCCAGCGTCACGAAGTACGGCAGAAGGCGCCGGCGCTCCAGCAGCGCCCCGCGCACGGCCTGAAGCACCTCCGGCCCGAACTCCCACGGCTCCCGGCACCCCGCCCGCGCACCCGCGCGGGTGCGGAACAGCGGCAGATACGCCCCCAGTTGCCACCAGCGCAGGTACAGCTCCGGCGAGCCGGTCCCGTCCGGCCCGCCGACGTCGGCTCCCGCGAACGGCACTCCGCACAGCCCCAGCCCCACGACCGACGACAGTGACGCCCGCAGCGCCGGCCAGCCCGCGGTGACGTCCCCCGACCACGCTGCCGCGTACCGCTGCACCCCGGCCCACCCCGAGCGCGAGAACACGAACGGCCGCTCCTGCGGCAGCAGCGCCCGCAGCCCCTCGTGGGCCGCCCCGGCCATGCACAGCGCGTACACGTTGTGGGCCTCGCGGTGGTCGCCGCCCCGGCCCTCCAGGGAGTGCCGGGCGGAGCGGGGCAGCGTCGGCTCGCCGAAGGCGGCGAAGGACGTCGGCTCGTCCAGGTCGTGCCAGAAGCCCGAGAAGCCCTGCGCCAGCCGCTCCGCGTACAGGCCGCCCCACCACGCCCGCACGCCCGCGTCCGTGAAGTCCGGGAAGACCGCCTCGCCCGGCCGTGCGGCCCCGCGGACGAGCCGTCCGGAGGCCTCCCGCACGAAGACGTCCCCGGCTGTCCCGCCGTCGTACACGGCATGGCCCGGGGCGGCACACACCGCCGGGTCCACCACCGACACCAGCCGGACGCCGTTCCGGCGCAGCTCGTCGGCGAGCACCGGCAGCTTGGGAAAGCCCTCCTGGTCGACCGTGAACGCCCGGCACCCGTCCTGGTGACCGGCGCCCAGGTGGACGGCGTCCAGCGGAAGGCGGTGCTCCTGATGCCCCGCGACGATCCGGCGCACCTCCTCCTCGCCGCCCGAACCGGACCACAGGTGGTGGTGGCCCAGCGCCCACACGGGCGGCAGCGCCGCCGGACCGGTCAGCGCGGACCAGGCCGTCAGCACCCGCGCGGGCGTACCGGCCATCACCCAGCAGCGCAGCGGCCCGCCGTCCATCCGCAGCTCGCACGAGCCCGCCCGGTCGTGCCCCGAGCCCGCGCCCTCCCGGCCCTCCCGCAGGGTCAGCGTGCCGTCCCAGGAGCTGTCGTGGAACACCAGGTGCGTGCCCGCGTCGGCCACGACGAGCTGGACCGGCATGGTGAGGTGGCACTGGTCGCCGCCGGGCCCGGCGGCGCGCCCGGCACCGGTGTTCCACAGCCGGTAGGTCCCGTCGCGCAGCCGGGACCCCGACGCCCGTGCGCCCAGACCGAAGAACCGGGCGTCGGCCGCCACCTGCGACCGCTGCATCCACCGCGCCGGACCCCCGCCCGCCGGTTCCCACCACCGGGGCGGCAGGTCGCGCCGCAGTGTCACCCCGCCCGGCGTGCACACCTCGACCGCGCCGTGCCGGGACACCGCCACCGTGACCCGCTCGGCCACGACCCGCCAGCCGCCGTCCTTGTCCGGTTCCAGCACCGCCCGCGGGTCCGGCTCGGGGCCGGGGCCCGCGAGCGCGTACGACGGCCCGGGCCCGGCCCCGTCCCACGCCCAGAAGACCGCCCCGTTCACCGCGACGGCTATCCGCAGCTCCGAGCGGGCGAAGCGCACCGTACCGCCGCCCGGCCCGGGCTCCGCGCCCCGCACCTGGCCGGGCACGCGGGCCCGTTCGGCCCCGCGCGGAGCGAGGCCCGCGGCGTCGGCGCGCCGCCTGCGCCACGCCGCCCGCAGGGTGCGCACTCCCCGGGCGGCCCCCGCCGAACCGACCGCCTTCACCGAACGCACCAGGTCACGACCGTCCATGCCGCTCACCCTGCCATCGCGGGTGCGCCCGAGGTGCGCCGTTCAACTGCCGTTCACCCGTGGCCGGGCCACATCTTCACGTCAGGGACTATGTGCGGTGGGCCCTGGTGCCGAAGTCGATCACGTGGCATCGTCCCTGTCAGCCGCGTCACGCGCACACCCCGCACGTGCGCGACCGACGCACACGACGCGTACAGTCCGGGAGCCGCCCCATGTCGACCGCGAAGTCCCTGCCCCTGTGGCAGCCCGATCCGGCACGCATCGCCCAGGCACAGATCACCAGGTTCCAGGCCTGGGCCGCCGAGCACCACGGAGCCCCGGCCGAGGGCGGCTACGCGGCCCTGCACCGCTGGTCGGTCGACGAGCTGGACACCTTCTGGCAGGCCGTGGCGGAGTGGTTCGACGTCCGGTTCTCGACGCCGTACGAGCGTGTGCTGGGCGACCGCGCCATGCCCGGCGCCCGGTGGTTCCCCGGCGCGACCCTCAACTACGCCGAGCACGCCCTGCGCGCGGCCGCCACCCGCCCGGACGAACCCGCCCTGCTGTACGTCGACGAGACGCACGAGCCGCGCCCGGTGACCTGGTCGCAGCTGCGCCGCCAGGTGGGCTCCCTCGCCGCCGAACTGCGGGCGCTCGGCGTACGCCCGGGCGACCGCGTCAGCGGCTACCTGCCGAACGTCCCGCAGGCCGTCGTCGCCCTCCTGGCCACGGCCGCCGTCGGCGCCGTCTGGACCTCCTGCGCCCCCGACTTCGGCGCCCGCAGCGTCCTCGACCGCTTCCAGCAGGTCGAGCCGGTCGTCCTGTTCACCGTCGACGGCTACCGCTACGGCGGCAAGGAACACGACCGCCGCGAGGTCGTCGCCGAACTGCGCCGCGAGCTGCCCACCCTGCGCGCCGTCGTCCACATCCCCCTGCTCGGCACCGACGCCCCCGACGGCGCCCTGGACTGGTCGGCCCTGACCTCCGCCGAAGCGGAGCCCGACTTCGAGCAGGTCCCCTTCGACCACCCCCTGTGGGTGCTGTACTCCTCCGGGACGACGGGCCTGCCCAAGGCCATCGTCCAGTCCCAGGGCGGCATCCTGCTGGAGCACCTCAAGCAGCTGGGGCTGCACTGCGACCTCGGGGCCGAGGACCGGTTCTTCTGGTACACCTCGACCGGCTGGATGATGTGGAACTTCCTCGTCTCCGGCCTGCTGACCGGCACGACGATCGTTCTGTACGACGGCAGCCCCGGCTACCCCGACACCGGCGCCCAGTGGCGGGTCGCCGAGCGCACCGGCACCACCCTGTACGGCACCTCGGCCGCGTACGTCATGGCCTGCCGCAAGGCGGGCGTGCACCCGTCGCGCGACTTCGACCTGTCCCGGGTGCAGTGCGTCGCCACCACCGGGTCGCCCCTGCCGCCCGACGGGTTCCAGTGGCTGCACGACGAGGTCCGCGAGGACCTGTGGATCGCCTCCGTCAGCGGTGGCACGGACGTGTGCTCCTGCTTCGCCGGGGCCGTGCCGACCCTGCCGGTCCACATCGGCGAGCTCCAGGCCCCCTGCCTGGGCACCGACCTGCGGTCCTGGGACCCCGGCGGCGCGCCCCTGGTGGACGAGGTCGGGGAGCTCGTCGTCACCAACCCCATGCCCTCGATGCCGATCCACTTCTGGAACGACCCCGACGGCAGCCGCTACCACGACAGCTACTTCGCCATGTACCCGGGCGTGTGGCGCCACGGCGACTGGATCACCCTCACCTCCCGCGGCTCCGTGATCATCCACGGGCGGTCCGACTCCACGCTCAACCGCCAGGGCGTCCGGATGGGTTCGGCCGACATCTACGAAGCCGTCGAGCGCCTGCCCGAGATCAAGGAATCCCTCGTCGTCGGCATCGAACAGCCCGACGGCGGCTACTGGATGCCGCTCTTCGTGCACCTGGTCCCCGGCGCCGTCCTCGACGACGCCCTGCTGCAGCGCATCAGGCGGACCCTGCGCGAACAGCTCTCGCCGCGGCACGTCCCCGACGAGGTCATCGAGGTGCCCGGCGTGCCGCACACCCTCACCGGCAAGCGCATCGAGGTCCCGGTCAAGCGCCTCCTCCAGGGCACTCCGCTGGAGAAGGCGGTCAACCCCGGCTCGATCGACGACCTCGACCTGCTGCGCTTCTACGAGGACCTGGCCCGCAAGCGCGCCTGAGCGGGGCGCTCACCCGCCGTAGGTGGCCTCGGACTCGCCGAGCACGGTGGCGAGGTCCGAGGCCAGCCGCGCCGCGTCGGCCGGTTCCAGGCCGGCGACGGAGATCCGCACGCCCGGCGCCGACGACAGCCGGAACCGGGCGCCGGCGGCCACCCACCAGCCGTACGACCGCAGGCCGTTGACCACGGCCGACTCGTCCACCACCGGCACCCACACGTTCATCCCGCTCGCCGCGTGCGCCGCGAAGCCCCGCGCGCCGAGTTCCGCCACCAGGGCGGCGCGCCGCAGGGCGTACGTCTCCCGCGCACGCGCCACCAGCGCGCGCGTGCCCTCGTCCGTCAGCAGCCCGTGCACGGTCTCCTGCAGCAGATGGCTGACCCAGCCGGACGTCAGCAGCAGCCGCCCGTCGTGCCGGGCCAGCGTGACCGCGTCGCAGGCCGCCGCGGCCCAGCGCAGGTCGGCCCCCAGGAACTTGTTCACCGTCCGCACGTGCGCCCAGCGGGCGAGAGCACCGGCGGTCAGCGTCCGCAGCGGCACGTCCGACACGGCGGAGGCATGGTCGTTCTCCACGACCAGCACGTCGGGCCGCGCCTCCAGCACGCCGAGCAGCGCGTCGCGCCGCTCCGCCGAGAAGCACCCGCCGTAGGGGTTCTGCGCCCGCGGACTGCACACCACGGCCCGCACGCCCTCCCGCAGCGCCCGGCGCAGGGCGTCGGGACGCATTCCCTCGTCGTCCACGGCCACGGGGACGCTGCGCAGCCCCAGAGCGGTGACCAGGTCCAGCAGGTGGTGGTAGCCGGGATCCTCCATCGCGACGGCGTCACCGGGCCGCAGCTCCACGGACAGCAGCCGCCCGATCAGGTCCAGCGCGCCGTGCGCGAACGTCACGTGCTCCACCGGCACGCCGTCGGGCCGCAGCCAGTCCCGCACCGCCTCCTCCAGCCGGGCCAGCCGCGGCGTGGAGCGGTGGGACCAGGCACCCGGCAGGTGGGACGGCGGCACCAGGACGGGGAGCAGCGCCGGGTCCGGATGCCCGCCGGCCAGGTCCCGCAGCCCGGCCGGGACCTTCGGCGGCCGGCGTGATGCCACCGCCGGGGCGGGTGCCACGACCGTCCCGCCGCGGCCGCGGGTGACGACGATGCCCCGGCCGCGCAGCTCCTTGTAGGCGGTGGCGACGGTCCCCGGACTCACCCCCAGTGCCTCCGCGAGCCGCCGCACCGGCGGCAGCGCGGCACCCGGGCCCAACGCGCCCTCGGACACGCCCCGTTCGACGGACGCGGCAATCTCCCTGGCCGTCGCCCCGTTGATCGCATATTGTGTTGCCACGTTGATCACTATGTATCAATACAACAGAATCGGCAAGGGGGAGCAGTGGGCATCAGGAGCCGCGCAGCCGCGGGGAGGACCCGCATACCCGGAGGCCGCGACGGCCGCAGCATGCTCGTGATCGCCCTCGTGGACCGCACCGGCAGCGGCCTGTGGGCCTCCGTCTCCGTCCTGTACTTCACCTACGTCTCCGGCCTGTCCGTCGCCCAGGTCGGCACCCTCGCCGCCCTCGCCGGAGCCGTCGGCATCGCCGGCGCCCCCATCGGCGGCCGCATCGCCGACCGCCTCCCCCTCACCCGCGTCCTCATCGCCCTGCAACTTCTGCGCGCGCTCTCCTCCCTCGCCCTGCTGACCACCGACAACTACGCCCTGCTGCTCACCTTCTCCGCCGCCGGCAGCCTCGGTGACCGCGCCGCGAGCGTGCTCACCAAGCTCTACGCCACCCGCGTCTCCGGCCCGGACCGCGTCCGCTACCAGGCCGTCAACCGGACCGTCGCCAACGTTGGATGGGCCCTCGGCGGCCTCGGCGCCGCCGCGGCCCTCGCCCTGGGCACCGACGCGGCCTACCGCTGGCTGCTGCTGGGCGACGCCCTCTCCTTCGCCCTCGCCGCACTGCTCACCCTGCGCTGCGGCGAGCCCCCGTCGCCGTCCCGCCCCGTCACCGGCCCGGCGGCGGCGCCCACCGCCAAGCCCGCCAACCCCTGGCGCGACCGCACCTACCTCGCCTACGTCGCCACCGAGACCGTCCTCTTCCTCGACGACGCCGTCTTCAAGGTCGGCCTGCCCCTGTGGATCGCCCACGCGAGCAGCGCTCCCCACGGCCTCGCCCCCCTGC
Organism: Streptomyces sp. NPDC046831; assembly: GCF_040645305.1. NCBI lineage: Bacteria > Bacillati > Actinomycetota > Actinomycetes > Kitasatosporales > Streptomycetaceae > Streptomyces > Streptomyces sp. NPDC046831. The sequence goes on from NZ_JBEYXZ010000005.1 coordinate 305,347, forward strand.
TGATGGTGCTGAACAACGTCATGGTGGTCGTCCTCCAAGTCCCGCTCGCCCGGTTCGGCAGCACCACCACCGCCGCGCACGCACTGCTGATCCCGCTCTCCGCCGCCTTCGCCCTCGGCGGTGCCGCCATGGCGCTCTCGGCGACCGGCGGCACGGTCGGCGCCACGCTGCTCCTCACCGCGTCGGCCGTCGCCTTCACCGTGGCGGAGATGCTCCACGCCACCGTCTCCTGGGAACTCTCCGTCGCCCTGGCCCCCGGCACCGCCCAGGGCGCCTACCTCGGCGTGCACGGACTCGCGCAGTCCGCACAGCGCAGCATCGGCCCCCTCGCCGCCACCGCCGCCATCGCCGCCGGCCCGGCCGGCTGGGCGGGCTTCGGCACTCTCATCGCGGCCACCTGCCTCCTCCAGCACCGCATGGTCCGCGCCCGCCTCACCCGCACACCGCTGTCAGTGCCGCCGGTTACGGTGAGTGAGCACTGATCGACTGCGCACACAGGGGGAAACATGGCGCACACCGACCACCGGACGATGCGGCGCGTCCTGCGCCGCGAGATCGCGGGCACCATCGGCCTGCTGACCGACGAGCAGGACTTCCGCGCCATGCGGCGCTACCGCAGCTTCGCCTTCGACGACCACACCGCCTACCTCCGGCAGGTGGAAGCCGAACTCAAAAGCCGCGCCGCCCGGGGCGGCCACACCACGGTCGCCCTCTTCGACCCCCGCGAATACGCGGAGTTCTGCACGGACACTGGCCTCGACCCCGACGCCCCGGCCAGCCGCACCCGCTACACCGCCCACCTCGCCACCACGGGCCCCAGCCTCCCCTACGACGGCCGTCCCCTCACCGCCCTCGTCCCCGAGCTCGTCGACGCGGCGATCCGCCAGGCCACCTGGGAGTACGCCGCCACCCTCCTGGCCCGGCTCGGCCCCTGCGCGTCCTGCGGCGAGGACATCGGCCGCGCGGCGTTCACCCGCGCCGCCGGCCTCCTCAGCCGCATCCTCGACACGGCCCCGCCGGGCAACCGGCACCTGGTCTGCAGCGTCTCGGGCAGCTCAGAGACCCTCCTCGCCGTCCTCCACGCCGATGACGACGACAGTGGCGTCGCACAGCCGGACGAGGCCGAGGCCCTCGAGTTGACCGCGGTCCTCGCGCTCGGCATCGCCACGGCGAGCCCCGGCGGACTCGTCATGCGCACCAGCGCCCCCGGCACCGCGGACCGTGTCTACGGCTGGCGCCTGCGCGGCGACGGCCTGGAACCCCTCACCGCGGGCGAGGTCTTCGACGCCTACTGCACCGACGCGGAGTCCGGCGACCTGATCCCGCCGGAATCAGGCGTCGACTACGGCGAGCCGCCGGACCTCGGACCGGAGGAAGGCACCGCCGGCCACCGGCACTGATCCCGCACGGTGCACGCAGGGGCCTTCTCACGGGGGCGTAGAAGGGGGTGAAAAAGGGGCGCCCCGCCCGCAGGCGGAGCGCCCCCCGGCAGCAGCAGGCGGCCGTACCTCTCCGGCTACTCGCCGGACAGCACCGCCTGCGCCGCGCTGCGCGCCTCGTCCGCGCTGTCCGCGGCCCGCGCCGCGGCCGCCGCACGCTCGCACTGCGCCAGTGAGTACTTCGCCAGCGTCGCCCGGACATAAGGCAGCGACGCCGCACCCATGGACAGGGAGGTGACACCCAGACCGGTCAGCACACACGCCAGCAGCGGGTCCGACGCGGCCTCACCGCACACACCGCAGCTTCGGCCCTCCGCCTTCGCCGCCTCGGCCGACAGCGCCACCAGGTCGAGCAGCGCGGGCTGCCACGGATCCTGCAGCCGCGACACCGCGCCGACCTGACGGTCCGCGGCGAAGGTGTACTGCGCCAGGTCATTCGTCCCGAGCGACAGGAACTCGACCTCCCGCAGGATCGACCGCGCGCGCAGCGCGGCGGACGGGATCTCCACCATGGCGCCGAACTTCGCCCGCAGCCCCGCCGCACGGCAGGCGTCGGCGAACGCCTTCGCGTCGGCCCGGTCGGCGACCATGGGGGCCATCACCTCCAGGTGCACCGGCAGGCCCTCCGCCGCCCTGGCGAGCGCCGACAGCTGCGTGCGCAGGACCTCGGGGTGGTCGAGCAGCGTCCGCAGACCCCGCACGCCCAGAGCCGGGTTCGGCTCGTCGGCCGGCGTCAGGAAATCCAGCGGCTTGTCCGCGCCCGCGTCCAGCACGCGCACGACGACCCGGCTCCCGGGGAAGGCCTCCAGCACCTGCCGGTAGGCCGCGACCTGCTTCTCCTCGGACGGCGCCCTCTTGTCGTCGTCCAGGAACAGGAACTCGGTGCGGAACAGACCCACACCCTCGGCACCCGCCTCGACCGCCGCGGCCACGTCCGCGGGGCCGCCGATGTTGGCCAGCAGCGGCACCCTGTGGCCGTCCGAGGTGACACCCGGCCCGGTCGCCTCCGCCAGCGCGGCCCGGCGCTGCGCCGCCTCGGCCTCCAGCCTGGCCTTCCGCTCCTCGCCGGGGTCCACGAAGACCTCACCGGTGCTGCCGTCCACGGCGATCACCGTTCCCTCGGCCAGCTCGACGGCCCCCGGCAGGGCCACCACGGCCGGCACGCCGAGCGCTCGCGCCAGGATCGCGCTGTGGCTCGTCGGGCCGCCCTCCTCGGTGACGAAGCCGAGCACGAGCGCCGGGTCGAGCAGCGCGGTGTCCGCCGGAGCGAGGTCGCGCGCCACCAGGACGTAGGGCTCGTCACTGTCCGGAACACCGGGCATCGGCACACCGAGAAGCCGCGCGACGATGCGGTTCCGCACGTCGTCGAGGTCGGCCACCCGGCCGGCGAGGTACTCGCCGGCACCGGCCAGCAGATCCCGGTACGCGGCGAACGCGTCGTACACCGCGCGCTCGGCCGTGCTGCCGACGGCGATGCGCCGGTCGACGTCCGCGGCCAGTTCGGGGTCCTGCGCCATCATGGCCTGCGCCTCGAGCACGGCCTGGGCCTCGCCGCCCGCCAGGTTGCCGCGCGCCATGAGGTCGGCCGCCACGGCCTCCACGGCCTGCCGGGCGCGCCCCTGCTCACGCTCCGCCTCGTCCGCCGGGATCTGCTTGGCGGGCGGCTCCAGCACCGCCGTTCCCATGTGCCGAACCTCGCCGATGGCCACTCCGTGGCTCACACCGACGCCTCGCAGCGTTGTCTCCATCTCACCCGTCTCCGGTAGTGCGGCGGTAGGCGTCGCCGCGATGGTTGTTCTGGGTGCCGTCGCCCGACGGCGGTGGGTCACTTCCAGGAGAAGAGACTGTCGCCGGCCTTCACATCGCCGTCGGCACGGAGGTCGGAGAGGGAGCCGGCCGTGGCCTCCAGGGCCACGACCGGGCACACGGGGGACTTGCCCGCGGCCTCGACGGCGGCGGGGTTCCAGCGCACGACGGCCTGGCCGCGCTGCACGGTGTCACCCTTGGCCACCAGCAGCTCGAAGCCCTCGCCGTTGAGCTGGACGGTGTCGATGCCGAGGTGGGTGAGCACCCCGTGCCCCTCTTCGTCCACCACGACGAAGGCGTGCGGGTGCAGCGAGACGACGACTCCGCCGACGGGTGCCACGGCCGCGGAGGGCTCACGGACCGGATCGATCGCCGTACCGGGGCCGACCATGGCTCCGGAGAAGACGGGGTCCGGCACGGCGGCCAGTCCGATGGCACGTCCTGCCAGCGGGGACGTCACGGTGGTCATGGGACCTCCCAGGGGTGGAGATACATATGGGCCGCCGCTGCCTGTCCCGGACGGCCCGCTGCCGAGCAGGGTATGCCACCACCGACTAGTGGTCTAGACCACCCGGCTGCCGCATGTCGATTTGCACCCATGCCGTGCCGCGTGTACAGTCACTAGTCCTGTCGGAGGTTGGGGAGCGTCAGTGGGCGCTTCCACCCGACAGGCATCCAACTTTGTCAGAATCCTATCTCGGGATCCCTTCTGCGTGCCCGCAGGACGGTGGTCAGAAGCAGGGAAAACTCCTGATAAAGTCGGATCCGCTGGAAAGGGAAACGCGGAAGCGGGAACCTGGAATGCGCCGAGGAAATCGGATCGGAAAGATCTGATAGAGTCGGAAACACCGAAGGGAAGCGCCCGGAGGAAAGCCCGAGAGGGTGAGTACGAAGGAAGCGTCCGTTCCTTGAGAACTCAA